>NZ_PJBS01000309.1 GCF_002836055.1 Psychroflexus sp. MES1-P1E | reverse complement strand
TTAAAATTTATGTTTGAACCAAAAAAATACCCTTGAGTAACTGTATTACTCAAGGGTATTTCCTATTATAATTTATCGGTCTAACTTTTAATAAGTCCTGCTCTTTTTAACAAGGCATTAGGATTTGGTTCCTTACCTCTGAACTGCTTATACAAAGCCATTGGTTCAACCGTTCCTCCTAGTTGTAGAACATTGTCCCTGAATTTTTTTGCAACCTCATCATTAAATATCCCTTTTTCTTTAAAATATTCAAAAGCATCTGCATCCAACACTTCAGCCCATTTATATGAATAATAACCAGAGCTATAGCCTCCTTGAAAAATATGGCCAAAAGCGGTGCTCATACAAGTACTTTCAATATCGGGCAATAACTCAATATCTTTAAAAGCCAAATCTTCCTTATCTTTTACTTTATCTATGGAATTCATGCTTTCCATAGCATGCCATGCCAAATCTAATTTGCCAAAACTAACTTGTCTTGTCGTTTGTAAACCCTCCATGAAATTAGAGGATTCCTTTATTTTTTCAATATATTTAGTAGGTAGAATTTCATTAGTTTGGTAATGTCTCGCAAACAATTTTAGAGCTTCACTTTCGTAGCACCAATTTTCCATAAGTTGACTCGGTAGTTCTACGAAATCCCAATAAACTGAAGCTCCAGATAATGAAGGGTAAGTTGTATTCGCGTTTATGGCATGTAAAGCATGTCCAAACTCATGAAAAAGAGTTGTCACTTCATTAAAAGTTAGTAAAGAGGGTTTAGTTTTAGTAGGTTTAGTAAAATTACAGACAATAGAAACCTGAGGTCTTTCCTCCTTTTTATTAAACCTGTATTGATCTTTATAAATTGTCATCCAAGCCCCATCCCTTTTTCCTGCTCTAGGGTGAAAATCGGCATATAAGGTTGCTAAATATTTATTGGTTTCATCATAGACTTTATAAGTTATGACATCTTCATGATAGGTCTCTAAGTCACTTACTTTTTTAAAAGTAAGATGATATAATTTAGATGCCACTTTAAACATTCCTTCTATAACTCTATTCAATTCAAAATAGGGTTTGAGAATCTCCTCATTTAAGTCAAACTTCTTTTGTTTGAGTCTTTCGGTATAATAGGCTTTATCCCATTTTTTAAAATCCTTAATGCTATCAATTTCATATGCAAAAGCTTTTAGTTCTTCCAACTCTTTTACGGCGGAAGGTATCGCTTTTTCTAGAATATTATCTAAAAAGGTGTGAACGGTATCAACCGTTTTAGCCATTCGTTCTTGAAGTACGAAATCAGCATGAGATTTATAACCAAGAAGGTGTGCTCTATCCAGTCTAAGTTTAACTATGTTGAGAACATTTTTTTCGTTATTATAGTCATTATCCTTAAATCCTTTAGATCCAAATCCAAGGAGTAGTTTTTTTCTAAGTTCCCTGTTTTCTGCAAACTTCATCACCGGGATGAAAGTCGGAAAATCTAGAGTAAAAATATAGCCTTCTTTTTGTTTTTCTTCAGCCAAATTTTTTGCAGATTCCTTTATATCATCGGGAATTCCATCTAACTCACTTTTATCTTTAACCTGTAGTTCAAAATTATTAGTTTCTGCTAAAACATTTTCACCAAAACTTAGTGAAGTTCTAGATAATTCCATATCGATCTCTCTTAGCCGATTCTGATCATTTTGATTTAAATTCGCTCCATTCCTGGTGAAATTCTTATAGATCTTTTCAAGAAGCATAATTTGTTCTTGAGAATAATCTTCGTTTGATTTATCTTTAAATACAGATTTTATCTTTTTAAATAAGTTCGCATTCAATAATATATCATTACTGAATTCACTTAAAAGAGGAGAAATCTCTTGAGCGAGTTTTTGTATCTCTGTATTTGTTTCAGCGGAATTTAAATTAAAAAAAATACTTGAAATTCTACCTAGCTTTTGACCTGAAAACTCCAAAGCCTCAATTGTATTTGAAAAAGTTGGTGTTTCAATATTGTCAACTATAATATGTATTTCAGTTCTAGCTTCTTTTAAACTCTTTTCAAAAGCAGGTTTGAAATGCGAGTTTTCTATTTTAGAAAATGGGGGGTGGTCGAATGTGTGTAATAAAGGGTTTTGATCCATAAATACTTAATATTTTTCTATTTAACTTTTTTCTTCCTTGTTGAAATACACTAGATAGTAGAACATCTGTCTATCCTCATCCCAACCTTTTTCTATGAACTTTTGCGCACTGTCACCATTAACAAAATCCATCTTTATCTGAATATTTGTATCCAAATTGATAACACTTTTAATTTTTTTACGAGCTGCAGTCACAGCCGTATTGGAAATAGGAAAGTCGGATAAATCTTCGACTTTATATTTCGGTGCCTTTTCAGTTTTATAATTTTGGAATTCGGGTTCCAAAGCTGGGTTTTCAAGAACATCACTAAGAAAATCTTGCTCATTAAAATTATCATTGGAAGCAAAATGATTCATAGCCTTATTCATAAACAAAACCTCCTGTTGCTTATCTTCGGCTGGGAGAACTACGTCCTTCGCAAAATTCTCACAAAACTTCAAATATTTTTTAGTATAGAAATTTTCATCTTCGAAAAAGTCGACTTGCAAGAATTGTTCTAACCAGTATTTTGTATCGTATTTATTGGAATCTACTGATAGAATTTTATACCCTTTTTCTTTTTCAGTATTAAAAATTATGGCGCCCTTGTCTAGTTTATTTAAATGAACTCCCTGCTGAAGAATGACATCTAAATTATTTTGTTTCTCTTCAAATTGAAGAAAATCATGTTTTAATTCAGATTTAAAAATACCAACTGCGGAGACCTTCTCATTGTCGATAAGCATGTTTTCGAAGTAAATAACATAGACCTCGCCTCCTTTTATGTGTTGATGCTTTGACTCTTCAAATAATAAACTCGTTATTTTTTTAGAGACATCATGACTTTCTGAAGGATTATTAAAAATATCGGTGACTAATCCATTAAGTTGATGAAATTCTAAATCTGTATCATGAACAAAGTGATAGTAATTTTCTTCTTTTTCCCTAAAGGATTTCAAGAAGTATTCTTTAATGAGAGGTTTTAATTCGTCAGAAAGTTCGTGAGCTTCTTCAGAAATAAATAGGGATTCATTTTTACTCTTATTCCCTACTCGATGTATAGACATACTTTCAATTTGGGCACTAAATAAATTGATCATAAATTATGTTGAGTTTCTTTTGGTACAATAGTTAAAAATAGTCTTTAATTCCAATTTTCATCAAAATCAAAATCATCAAGATTTTCAAATTCGATATCGTCATTTTTTTCCTCTTCCTCTTCCTCCAATTCCTCAGCTTCGAACTGTTTGTCTGGTGGAGAATCAGGGAGCTGTCCTTGAGCAAACATTAAATTGGGATAATCCTGACCGTCCATAGGTTCTTCTATATCCGCTAGTTCTACATAAAAGGTCCACAAGCTAAAAAAGTCATAGACGTAAATCATCTTTGTATTTTCTCTAGAAAAGACACTCTCTAGCGTGGTCTCATTCATCATTTTGATATCATTTTGACCATCACTCATGTCAAAAAGCAAATACTCTTCTCCTTGATTCCAGTCTTCATCACTTTTGTAAAACGAGGACATTTCTGTACCGTCAAACCCAAAAGCTTGCGAGATAGAATTATGCAGGTCTTCAAGGGTTGAATCATCCCTTATTTCAATGTCCCTAATTACGTCGTCTAAGGTATCTAATACGACTCTGTATTTATAAATCATAGGATCTAATTTTTAGATTTTGGTATTAATTTGGCTTCAAAACTTTGCATTAAAATATAAAACTGAACACCAAACAACATACAAGCAATTACTAAGTGCAAAGGTTGTGATAAAAAGGGAAAATCTAGATAATACATCGCAATTCCTGTTATTATTTCTAAGCCTATAAAAAACATCATCCAGTTGGTAAGTTTGAAACCTAATTTCCTCGTTTTATTTAACCACCAAATGCTCGCATTTACGAGAAATAGTAGAATTGAAAACGATCGATGCACATAAAAAATTAAGTCTGGATTCTCTAGCCATTTTGTTTTAGCATCATAGCCTAAAACATCGATTTGATCGTCTACAAATTGCCTGACTTGAGTTCCCATTGCTATTTGAATTAAGCTAAGTATGGCCGCAAATATCAATAAGTTCCTGAATGCAGTTGTGCTTAATTTAGAGCTATTTTTTCTTGAAGAAAGTTTTAATATATAAATAAGCAATGCTACAATCAAGAGAGCTACAAGCATATGAATGGTAATTCTTACTGGCGACAGCACTGAATACACTACCGTGGCTCCCAGCCAAGCTTGAAATAATAATAAAATTAAACAAGCTATTGAAAGCAATGTCAATTTTTTATTTTTTCTCCAAAGCCAAAATGAACTAATTGTCATTATTAATATGGCTAAACCTGCAACAGCACCAAGTAATCTATTGATGTATTCTATCCAGGTATGTAAGGCATTAAATTCAGCATAATCATGCTTTTCATAAGTTACCCAATGTGAGCTTTCAAAGGCCTTAGAAGAGGTGAAAGCTTCTTTAGAAATTTTTAAGGCCTTATCCAATATGATAACCTGCCCTTTAAAGTAATCATGATTTGGCGCCCACTCTAATTGAGTTTCTTCAGTAGGTGGAATGTAATATCCAAAACATTTAGGCCAGTCTGGACATCCCATACCACTCCCGGTCATTCTTACAACCGCACCAGCAATAATAACGAGATATACAATAATAATGGAGGCTTTTATTGATTTTCTAAACACGATTTAATTTTTTACAAATATAAATCTTATCCACAAGATGGACTATGAATTATGGGTTTTAGCTTTTATTTTGGCATGTTTTTCAGAAAATCTTAGGCCTGTTTAAAGCCACGTGCTTCTCCCTCTTTCAACATGTATTGAAAAGCAGCTTTATAGTCGTTTGGAATATTACCATCCAAAATGGCTTCTTTTATTTTAGCTTTAATTTCTCCAACTTCACGACAAGGTTCTATCTGAAAAGTTTCCATGATTTCTTTTCCTGAAACAGGGGGTTGAAAATTACGTACTTTATCTCGCTCTTCAACTTCTTGTATTCTATTTCTAACGACCTTAAAGTTATTGTGATATTTTTTGTAGCGTTTTGGATTTTTTGTAGTGATATCTGCTTCACATAACATCATCAAATCGTCTAGGTGATCTCCTGTGTCAAAAATAAGTCGTCTTACGGCAGAGTCTGTCACATCATCATCTACAATAGCAATTGGTCTCGAACTTAGTAAAACTAATTTTTGAACTAATTTCATCTTATCATTAAGAGGGAGTTTAAGCCTTTTAAAGAGCTGATAAACCATTTTCGATCCTTTGAATTCATGCCCGTGAAATGTCCAGCCTATTTTCTTATGAAATCGCTTAGTAGGTGCTTTTCCAATATCATGAAGAAGTGCAGCCCATCTCAACCATACATCATTGGTTTCGAGTGAAATATTATCAACAACCTCTAGCGTATGCCAAAAGTTGTCTTTGTGTTTTTGACCATCGATCTCATCAATACCTTCTAAGTGAGTAAGTTCAGGAAGAATGCGTTGTAATAAATTGGTATCGTGAAGCAATTTAAAACCTACTGAAGGTTTTTCTGACTCCAATATCTTGTTAAGTTCTGTGACAATGCGTTCTTTACTTACAATATCTATTCTTTCTGAATGATCTTTAATAGCTTGAATGGATTTTTGATCAATTTTAAAACGAAGTTGACTAGCAAACCGAATCGCTCGTATCATCCTTAGCGGATCGTCAGAAAAAGTAACTTCTGGATCTAAAGGAGTTTTGATGAGTTGAGTCTTCAAATCTTCCAAGCCTTTAAAAGGGTCTAGGAGTTTTCCGAAATCTTTTTTATTAAGTTGAAGTGCTAGTGCATTAATTGTGAAATCTCTTCGATTTTGATCATCAGCCAAAGTACCTTGTTCAACTTCGGGATTTCGGCTATCTTTAGTATAAGATTCTCTTCTCGCCCCAACAAATTCGACTTCAAGATCAAAGATCTTAAGCATGGCGGTACCGTAGGTTTTAAAGACTTTAACGGGAGGTTTTCCAGGTAATTTTTCTGAAACCTTTTTAGCTAATTCTATGCCGCTGCCTACAGCGACAACATCTATATCTTCAGCTTTGCCTCTTTTTAAAAAAAAATCTCTCACAAAGCCACCTATAACATAGGCTTCGACATTGATGTCATCTGCCGCTTCTGAAAGAATATTAAATATTTTATGTTGTAAGGCGTCTTGGTAATAAGAATCAGGCATATTATTTACGAATCACTTCAACTTTACCATCAAGGTCTAATTTGATGATGGTTGAAGGTTTTTTATTTTTATTTGACTGGTACAAATTTACGACATAGTCGACGCCTTTTAAAATTTCTGGTGAAATTTCAAAAAAGTTGGCAGGCGTAGGTTGTCCGCTTATATTGGCTGATGTTGAGACAATAGGCCGTTTGTATTTGCGAATCAATTCTTTAGCAAAAATATCATCTACCACTCTAATGCCTAAGGTATCGTCGTCTGCAATAAGATTTGTGGATATACGTATAGGGTTTTGATAAATTATAGTCGTGGGCTTATCTGCATATTTTAGGATGTCATAAGCGACTTCTGGAATATCCTCGACGTATTGGTTTAGCATTTTAAAGTCTGGCACTAAACAAATTAAGGATTTAGTGTTAGGTTGATTTTTTAGAGCATAAATTTTATCGATGGCCTCTGCATTTGTAGCGTCACAGCCTATTCCCCAAACGGTATCTGTAGGATAAAGGATAAGTCCTCCGCGTTTTAGGATTTGTATGCATTCAAGTATGTATTCTTTTTGATCTTTCATAATATGGATAACTTTTAGGAATTTATTTTTCTACTACTGTTGCATATTGCACAAAGAAAATATCTGAAGCTGTAAAACATAAAAGTAAATTGTAAAGGTAAGGCTTTAAAGATTTTGTTTTATTGATTCCTTTATGTGAGATTATTTTAAACCCAAGGGTCTCATACATTCTTTTTATACTTTTTTTTGTAAAAAACCTTACGTGTGTGTGATCCATCACACCACTTTCTTGATACATCCACTCTTTTTTTAAGATAAGCATTTTTAAAGCGCTATGGTATCTTATGTTTGGAATAGAACTTATTATTCTTCCTTTATCTGTTAATTTCTCTTTCATCTTGTTTAGAACCATGTAAGGATCTATTAAGTGTTCTAAGACATCATTGAAATAAATAACATCAAAATAATCATTTGGTAAATCATCAAGAAATTTTTCACATTCACCAACGAAAACTTTGTCTAATTGTTTTTTTGCTTCTTCTGCATGCGATGGCATGTACTCTATTCCCCAAGTTTCTGTCTCGTAAATGTCTTTAATTTGCTGAGCAAATATACCTTGACCGCAACCAACGTCTAAAACAGTTTTCGCATTACTTGGAAAGAACTCCAACATTTCAGATCTTTTATTGATATAATATTTTCCTTTTTTATTGTGGTAATCCATGAATCCTTTTTATGTGATTATTATAATTGATAGTCATGAATCAATTATTTACTTAAAATCTCTTATATTTTATTCAAATTCGAAAACTAAAAGGTTGACCATAGTTTCTTATTTTCACTCATAGCCATATTTTTTTAGGAAAAAATTTGTGAATTATGTCTGGATAGGTTACTTTTTAAATATTTCCCTAACTGGTATTTATTGGGTAGACAAGAATTTATTCTGGGCTTAAACTAATTAATTATTTTTAATTTTTGCTTGTTTTTTTAGTTGGTTTTAGTCGAGCTACTTAAGTGAATTGGGCGGAGTAATTGTTTTAGTAAATAGATGTATTTTGATTTAACGATGGTTTTAATAGAGTATTTACACACCAAGTAAAAGTGGATTAAAATATAGGGCAAATTCCCATTATGTTTTTTTATGACATATAGTAAAGAGCGTTTTAATTCAGCTTTAATTTGAATTGATTTTGGAGTACTAGCACCGTGATAATGTATACATTCTGCTTTAGGTTCGCAAATAGCATTTAAGTTAGATTTTTGCAAGCGCTTACATAAGTCGGTTTCTTCATGATACAAAAATATGTTAGTATCAAAACCACCAACTTTTTTGAAGTTTTTACTGGTTAACATCATAAAACTACCTGAGACAAAATCACCTTTGGTAGGTTTATCTAGTTTTAAGTTTCTGTCTTTGTATTCTTTTGGTTTTAAATATTTATAAATCTTTCTTCCAAACAGCACCTTGATTGGTGAAGCAAAAAAATCTAATGTTGGTAAAATTTTACCATGATTTGTATAAGTTGTAGGTGCGCAAACACCTATTTCAGAATTTGACTTTAAAGTATTTGAAAGAATACTTAAACAATCATTTTTAAAAAGAACATCATTGTTTACAAAGGCTACAAATTGACTTTTAGCTTTATTGAAACCAAACATGTTACCCCCACCAAAACCACTATTTTCTGAATTTAGATGTAAATGTAAATTGCTTAAGTTTAATGATTTACAGTAACTTTTTAGGTTTAAGTAGTCGTCTGCTTCAGATTTATTATCTACAATTATAATTTCAAAGTCAATGTCTTTGCTTGTCTTTTTATAGATAGAATCAATGCATTCAATGGTATAATTAGACGAGTTGAAATTGATTAAGATAACTGAGACTTCTACCATTTCTAAACTTCTAAAAATTGATTTATACCAACTTCACAGCGTTTAATTTGAGCTTTAGTGGTTTCCCGTTCGATAGCCAAGTTAATGTCTATGTGTGATTTTGATTGTTCTTTGTGATAAATGTGATAAGCGATTCCGGCAAATTTAAGTCTCTTTCCTTTAATTCCAATGTTATGAAGTCGTTGAATCATCTCGGAATCATCAATTCCCCATCCAACCAAATTTTCATTAAAACCATTTACCTTTATAAAATCGTCTCGCCAAAACGACATGTTGCAGCCTCTCAATTTTTGTGAGCGTTCAGTAATTGGCTTAAAAAAATGAGCTAAAAACGGCAAGTGAATGGACCGGCCACGTTTCTTAATACCTTTTGAAAAATAGTTA
This sequence comes from Psychroflexus sp. MES1-P1E, assembly GCF_002836055.1. Classification (GTDB taxonomy): domain Bacteria; phylum Bacteroidota; class Bacteroidia; order Flavobacteriales; family Flavobacteriaceae; genus Psychroflexus. The sequence continues at coordinate 63,218 of NZ_PJBS01000309.1, read as the reverse complement.
AACTGCGTGTGCTTATTAATGAAAATTTCGGTTAAATAATTTTCTTGAATGTTAGCACGAGAACCATATAAATAAAAGCCTTTTTCGGCAAACTTCAAGTGATCTTTTATAAAGTGTCTGTGCATTATAATATCACCATCAATTTCTATAATATAGGGATATTTTGCCTTCGCGACGGCTTTATTCATAATTCTTGGCTTCCTATTTCCTTTGTCCTCATGCCTGATGTGAATAAGAGGAACAGAGAGTTTTTCTTGATAATTCTTGATCAGTAATGATGTCTCAGCATTGGAGCCATCATCAGCAATTATCACTTCATCTGGTAAAAAAGTCTGATACATCAGACTTTTTAATAATAATTCTAGAGCATCTGGCCAATTATAAGTGGGAGTTATAAGACTGCATTTAGGAAATGGCTTCATGAATATTTAAATTGTTAACCTACAAATGTAATTAAGTTTTGCATCTGTTAAAATAAATTGCTTTAGAAATCTGCATAAGACCCTCTATAGTTTTAAATTTGAAAATTAAATAGTATTTATGGACTCAAATTTTAACTCTACTTATAAACAATACAAAACAGCCTTAACCGCACTTGTTATTTCTTTCGAAAGTATCGGTACTGTTTTTAGTGACGGAGATAGAAATATAATAAAAACTGTAAATTTTGAGGGTAAAACATTAAATATTAAATCTTTTAAAGAGCCTAATTTCATCAACAAAATTGCGTACCAATATTTTAGAAAATCTAAAGCTAAACGTTCTTTTGAGTATGCAACGATTTTAAACGAAAAAGGAGTCGGCACGCCTGAGCCTATTGCCTTTTTTGAATTTAATAATGGCTTTGGTTTTGGAAAGTCATTTTACATCAGTTTACATCAGTCTCCAGATCTTACTTATCGGGAACTTGTCCATGAACCTGATTTTCCAAATCATGAAGAAATTCTCAGAGCATTTACAAGGTTTTCTTTTGATCTACACGAAAGTAGAATTGAATTTCAGGACCATTCTCCGGGGAACACCCTGATTTTTATCACTGATTCTGGATATGACTTTTCTCTTGTAGATCTTAATAGAATGCAGTTTAAAACTTTAAGTTTTAAGGAGCGCATGTATAACTTAAGGCGGTTGACTCCCAAAAGAGAAATGGTTAAAATAATGAGCGATGAATATGCAAAGCTCATAAAGAAACCCAATACAGAAGTATTTGAAATAATGTGGAATTTCACGTCTGAGTTTCAAAAAAAATTCCATTCGAAACAAAAACGGAAGAAAAAAATTAAATCCCTATTCTGAAGTTTTTATAAGTTCTTTTAAGTAAGGATAACGTTTGTAAATACTCAAAGCATTTAAATAACAGATAATTATACCTTTTCTTCCATCTAAAACGCCAAGACGAATAATATAGCTGTACAAAAACTTGTATACGGGTTTAATAATAAAATGATACGGGTTTGGCTCAACTCCCTTAAGAAAAAGTTCTTTAGCTTTTAAACTTGCATAGCTTAGCATTTTTTTCTTATAAGAAATGTAGTTTTCATATGAATAATGAATAAGATGATGTTGCAAATTTGTCACTTTGCCATTCACTTCTAGAACTTCATGTACCAAGCGTCCCTCGGTATACGTAGATTTACTTTTTTTAAATAATCTTATATTTTTGTCAGTTTGCCAACCACTGAAGTGTAAGGGACGACTTTTGAACATGAATTTTCTATAAAAATAATAGGCATCTGCAGTTTTCTTAGATTGGATGGTCTCCAAGATTTCATGTTTTAAAACTCCGGGAATCCTTTCGTCGGCGTCCAAAAATAGTATCCATTCATGATTAGCTTTGCTAAGTGCAAAATTTCTTTGTTTTGTGAAATTCTCAAACTTATGTTTATGTACAATAACATTTTGATAAGCTTCTGCAATTTCTACGGTAGAGTCTTGAGAATAGGAGTCTACAACTATAATTTCATCTGCAAAATCCAGATTATCTATAACGTCAGCAATATTTTTTGCTTCATTTAAAGTAATGATAAGTGCCGAAATCTTGGGCATAGATAAAGAAGAAGTTAGATAGGTGCTAAAATGCAAATGTAAAATATTGTAAGTGTTCTTTCATAATAAATAGGCAATTGATTTAATAAACTATAAAAAATTTTATTTTTGCCCCATAATTCTTTTAAATGCAGGCATCTATTATCATAAGTACTTATAATTCTCCTTTATGGCTAGAAAAGGTACTTTTGGGCTTTAGTATACAAACCATAAATGATTTTGAAATTATTATTGCAGATGATGGTTCTACTGATGAGACAAAATTGATGCTAAAAAAAATCAGTAGTGAAACTACTCTTTTGATAACCCATGTTTGGCATAAGGACGACGGTTTCCAGAAAACTAAAATTTTAAACAAAGCTATTTTAGCTACAAAATCTGACTATTGTATTTTTACAGATGGTGACTGTATCCCAAGGAATGATTTTGTGGAAACCCACCTTAAATTTAGGAGGAAAAATAGTTTTTTATCTGGTGGATATTTTAAACTGCCACTTTCTATTTCAAATAGAATTAAAAAGCAAGACATAATGGGTCAACATTGTTTTGAATTAAAATGGCTCACAGAAAGGGGGCTAAAAACCTCTCTGAAGAATCTAAAATTAGCATCTTCATCTTTTTTACCTATGTTATTAAATAGCTTAACAACAACTAAGCAAAGCTGGAATGGACATAACGCTTCTACTTGGAAGTCCAAAATTTTAGAGATTAATGGCTTTAATAATGACATGAAATATGGTGGAGAGGATAGAGAATTCGGTGAACGGTTGGTGAACCTAGGTGTAAAACCCATTCAGATACGATATTATGCTATTTGTGTTCATTTGGAACACTCAAAGGGTTATATAAATCAAAAGGCCATTGAAAAAAATAATGAAATCAGAAGACTCACCAAGAAAAATAAAGTCATAAAAACACAAAAAGGACTATCTACTCTTTAATGTTAAGTAGAAAACGATCTAATTTTTTAATCACCTTGTCTGGGCTTAATTTTCGATATAATTCAAGACTTTTAGCTTTTAAATTTTTAAACTTTTTCCCTGAGTAGTAGTCAGGAATTAGTTCATTAAGATGAATAGAGATGTTCTGGTTTCCATCCTCAAAAGAACTCCAGACTTTTTTATCTATCCAAGGTGAAAAAATGGTAAAGGTTGGAATTTGAATTGCTTTTGCCATATTTACAGCACCACCTTCATTTCCTATTAAAGCGTCGCATGAGCTCGTCATTGCAAGGAATTCTCTAATGCTATTTGGTTTTATTTCGATAAAAATTTGCTCTTGAGTTTGCTTCTTGCATAAATTGTAAATATCCAAGACTTCTTCTTTTTGATTAGGGACATAATTGAAAAGAAGTTGAGCATCCGTACTCTCTATAATATAATCCATTACTATGGCCATATACTCGAAAGGATAGGATTTGATAGAGCTACTCCCTAAAACACTTACCATATAAAGAGGCTTAGTCATGTTAATCTTAGATCGTTTCAGTAAGCCTCTAGCTTTAGAAATTTCAGTATCAGTCAAATAAATTTTAGGACGGGTAATAAGTGGCAACTTCAAATTGAATGGAGTTAGTAGTTTCAACCTATCTTCTATGGCAATTCCAGCATTTGTTTTGGGTTTTGTAGAGTTTTTAAAAAGGTGAGTATATATAAACCTAGTATGGCTTTTTTTCCAGCTTATTTTCGTTTTAGCGCCAGAACTTAAGGTGATGAGATTACTTTCTAGTTTACCGTATGCATCAATTACAATGTCATAACGACTCTTTTTTATGTCTTTCAAAAATTTAAAAAACTCTATTTTGTTGCTTTTATAAAGTTCTTCAAAGACTATGATTTCATCTATATGAGGATTGTTTTCAATGACTGGCATTGTAAACCGATTAATAAGATAATGAATTTCCGAATTCGGATAGTTTTTTTTTAGATTCTCACAAATAAGACTGGAGACGAGAACGTCCCCAATCATTTTTTGTTGAATTATCAATATTCTAGGAGTCTCCCCACCACATTCCAATGGGGGACTTATGCTTTCTGAATCTAATCTTGTTTTTATCATAATATTAATAAACTCTTCCCCTTTGGTGAGGCTAGGAGGGGTTTACACCGCTACATCATACGTTCTCAAAGCATCGTTAAGGGACGTCTTTTTGTTTGTACTCTCTTTCCGTTTACCGATGATTAAGGCACAGGGAACATTGAATTCACCTGCTGGAAATTTTTTGGTATAACTGCCAGGAATCACAACAGAGCGTGCTGGTATAACTCCCTTCGTTTCAACAGGTTTATCTCCAGTTACATCTATAATTTTGGTGCTCATGGTCAATACCACATTGGCACCTAAAACGGCCTCTTTTTCTACCCTTACGCCTTCAACAACAATACAGCGGCTCCCTATAAAAGCACCGTCTTCTATTATTACCGGTGAGGCTTGAAGTGGTTCCAAAACTCCTCCAATTCCAACCCCTCCAGATAAATGCACATTTTTACCTATTTGAGCACAACTTCCTACAGTTGCCCACGTATCTACCATAGTCCCTTCATCCACATAAGCGCCTATGTTCACATAACTCGGCATCATAATGACACCTTTAGAAATATAAGCTCCATGCCTTGCAATAGCATTAGGGACTACGCGTATTCCTTTCTCTTTATATCCTGTTTTTAGTGGTATTTTATCATGATATTCAAAAATTCCGGCTTCCATAGTTTCCATTTTTTGAATTGGAAAATACAAGACCACCCCTTTTTTTACCCATTCGTTGACTTGCCAGCCTTCTGTAGTGGGTTCGGCACAACGTAATTCACCACTATCTAGTCTAGAAATAACAGTACGAATGGCCTCAATAGTTTCCTTTTCTTGAAGTAAGTCTCGATTGTCCCAAGCTTCTAGTATCTTCTGTTTTAAGTCTTCCATTATCGAATTTTTTTGCGAAGATAAGGTTTATGATTAAATCCAGATTCTTAGTGGATGCCTTATCTTTGTTGCATAATAGACAATATGAAAACTAAAGTTATCGCCTTAGATTTTGGTATGAAAAGAACAGGAATAGCCATTTCTGATGAAATGAAGATGATAGCCTCTGGTTTAAAAACCGTAGAGACTAGGAATTTAATGCAAGAGTTGAAAAAAATAATCAAAGAAGAGTCTGTGGATACAGTAGTTGTAGGTCAACCCAAACACATTGATGGCAAACCCATGCAGTTGGAAAAAAATATTCTCTATTTTATAGAGGATGTGCAGGCATTATTCCCCTCTCTTGTGATTAAAAGGATAGACGAACGGTTTACTTCAAAAATGGCTTTTCAAACTATGATTGATTCTGGTTTAAAGAAGAAACAACGTCAAAATAAAGGCTTAGTCGACGAAATTAGCGCTACGATTATACTTCAAAATTATCTTCAATATATATAATTTGTTGAAAACAAAAGATTATCCAAACCAAAAGAAATAAAACCTGTATTTTTGCAACCCTAAACTAAAGGGTGGATGCCCTCTCACGTAAAATTGAGATTATGATATTACCGATTGCAGCTTATGGCTCTCCTGTGCTAAAGAAAAAAGCAGAAGACATTTCGAAGGATCATCCGAAAATTGATGAGCTCTTAGAAAATATGTTTGAAACCATGTATAATGCAAGTGGAGTAGGACTAGCAGCACCGCAAATAGGACTTTCTATTCGTTTGTTTATTGTAGATGCTAAGCCTTTTTCTGAAGATGAGTCTCTTAGTGAGCTTGAAAAAAAAGAGTTAGAGGCCTTTAAGCGCGTGTTTATCAATCCAAAAATTATCGAAGAAAACGGTATAGAATGGGATTTTAACGAAGGCTGTTTGAGCATACCAGATGTACATGAAGACATATTTAGAAAGCCTGAGATCACGGTCGAGTATCTGGATGAAAATTTCACTCTCCAAAAGGAAAAGCTGTCGGGCCTTGCTGCTCGTGTGGTTCAACATGAATACGATCATATTGAGGGAGTTTTATTTACAGATAGGATTTCTAGCTTGAAGAAAAGACTCATAAAAAATAAATTGACCAATATCTCCAAGGGTAAAATAGAGGTTGGATATAGGATGAAATATCCACTAGCTAAAAAAATTAGATAGATCAGCTTATAAAGCTAAACAATTTGCATATTTGCCAGCCAAAAATATAACGTATGAAATTAGACAAAGTATTATCTATATCCGGTAAACCCGGACTTTTTGAATTAAAAGCTCAAACCAGAGGTGGTTTTTTAGCAGAGTCATTTATCGATGGTAAAAAAATTCCTGTGAGCATGAAAAATAATGTCAGCATCTTAAGTGAAATTGCCATTTACACCTATACGGAAGAAATACCCCTAAGGTTAGTTTTTCAAAAGATTTTTGACAAGGAAGAAGGGACAAAATCCATAGATCATAAATCTTCTAAAAAGGAATTGACTGATTATTTTAGTGAAATTCTTCCAGAATACGATGAAGAACGTGTTTATCCTTCAGATATTAAGAAAGTTTTGCAGTGGTATAATCTTTTGATATCTAAAGAAATTACAGATTTTTCAGAGCCAAAAGATGAAGGGCAAACAGCTGATGGACAAAAGACTGAAGACACAAAAGAAAAATAATTTCTACACTTATATCAATTCAACCCTCTATATTTTTCATAATTAGAGGGTTTTCTGATTTCAATATGTGCTTCAAAAAAATAATTAAGATCTTTTATTTGTACGATCTGCCTATGTTTTTTCAGTTTTAGGACGAGTTTTAATCGTTTATATTGGAGAACTTCTAGCAAGAACACCTCCATTTGAGCAAGAAATTATTGCAGAAATGTTAATAGGTTTCAAACAACTATTGTTGTCGTATCTACCAGATATTTATATTACCGTTTTTATATTTCTTTCTTTAAAATTTATTATTAATTTTAAAGAAAGAAAGGAAAAAAGAGCTTGCGTCTAAAACTGAAAAAGTGGCTTCAGATCTAAAAATGCTAAAAGCGCAACTAAACCCACACTTCTTATTCAATACACTAAATAATATCTATGTGTTGTCTCTAGAGAATTCACCGAAAACACCAAAATCTATCGAAAAATTATCTAAAATATTAGATCATGTTTTGTTTCGCTGCAATACAAAATATGTGTCTTTATCCTCTGAGATAGAATTGTTAGAAAATTATATTGAACTAGAAAAATTACGATATGATGATCGTCTACAAATTAATTTTAACAATCATATTGAACAAGATGGCAAAATTGCACCCTTAATATTATTATCTCTCGTAGAAAATGCATTTAAACATGGAGCAGGAGAGGATAGTGTTTCACCAAAAATAGACATCGATTTTTACAATACTGATATTCAATTTAAATTTATAATTTCCAATACCATAGCTGTAGAACCAGATCAAATAGAAAGAACAGCAATCGATTTAAAAAACATAAAAAAACAATTAAATTTAACTTATCCTAATCGATTTGAATTGCGCATCAACACCCTTCCAAAATTATTTACAGTAACCGTTCAAATAAAAAATAACTAAATTCTAGGAAAATTCGCTGTTTAATAGTTGATGATGAACCTTTGGCAATTCGATTGATAGAAAAACATGTCTCTCAAATTGATTCATTAGAAGTTGTAGCAACCAGTAATAGCGCGTTAAAAGCGTTTGAGATAGTAAACACACAGGTAATCGATTTGATGTTTTTAGATATTAAGATGCCCCATTTAACGGGAATAGACTTTCTGAAAACATTAAAAAATCCTTCTAAACAATATTTACTACTGCATACAGAGAGTATGCACTGGAAAGTTATGACTTAGAAACGGTAGATTATTTATTAAAGCCAGTGACTTTTGAGCGTTTTGCAAAAGCAATAGATAAGTTTTTTAGGCAGACTGCAAATACAGTTGAACCAGTTCAAAGAGAACTCGTACTATCGGATTATATAGTGGTAAAATCAGGAAACAGACACCATAAAATAATCCTAGATGATATTGTATATATCGAAAGTTTAAAAGATTACATTAAAATTCATTTAAAAAATGACACGTCTATAATTTCAAAATATAAGCTAGGTGAAATGGAACAAGAATTGTCTATTCATCAGTTTTTAAGAATTTACCGCTCTTATATTATCAATACTTCAAAAATCACAGCATTCACCTCACATGATATAGACGTGAATACCCAAGAAATCCCTATTGGAGCAAGCTGTTATTCTCTTTTTAGAACAGATAAAAAAGTAAGTTTATAGGATCTGTAAACGTTTTTCTACTTATAAGTTTTCTAAGTATACGTTTTTTAGTTAAGAATATAATATCTACATATTCCTGAGAAGCAAAGTGACTCCAGAAGTTATGACTTGATTTTTTAACAACTTTTTTTTCATTGGAACATTTTAGATATGTAAATAATGTAGGGTGTGGTAATTGCCTGGAGTGAAATTGACTGATTACTCAACTTCTTTAAATTTATTCTTTTTTAATTTTGCGTTTTATAATACGAACTCATACTTATAAAAAGACTTTCAAAATTAGTATCACCATTACTTTTCCCCAGTCTTACGATAATCAAGTTGGTTTTGGGGTCTACGTAGACATACTGGCCTAGAATTCCTTCGGCCATAAAGTCACCGGTTTTGGTAGGAATCCACCACTGGTATTGGTACTCCCAAGAACTCCCGTTGGTCGTATCAATCGCTGTAGAGCGCTCTACCCATGCTTTAGACACAATCTGTTGTCCGTTCCAGTTTCCTTTGTTGAGGTAGAGTCGGCCCAGCTTGGCAAAATCACGTGCTCTGGCATTTAGGCAACAAAAGGTTTTCTCCAGTCCGTTTTTCTTTTTATCTATGCTCCAGCTGGCATCATATTCCATTTGGAGAGGTTTCCACAATTTCTCTTCCAGATACGAAGAGAGGGTCTGCCCATTGAGCGCTCGTTCCAAAACCAAGCCTAGCAATTGTGCTTCGCCGCTAGTATAGCTAAACCCAACTCCTGGAGGATTCTCAAGTTCTAGCTTTTCAATAGCCTTCCTAAGGCGTCTCCCGTAATAAAAGGTAGCGACCGTCCCAAAAGGATTGTAGTAACCTTCGTTAAATTTTAGCCCGGAGGTCATCTGGAGCAGATGCTCAAGACTTACCTCGTTAAACCTATTGTCTTTTAGCTCTGGGATATACGTGGTTACCGGTTCGTCTACAGAAGTGATAAGCCCTTCGTCTATTGCAATGCCTATAAGGATAGAGGTCACCGATTTGGCCATAGAAAATGACGGTACGATAGAAGAGCGGTTATAGTCATACCAATAGTTTTCATATAGAAGGGTATCGTTTCTAATCACTAAAAACGCTACGGTTTTGTTATCTTCTAGATAGGTTTCAAAACTGGTTTTCTCTTTTCTAACCGTAACAGAATCTGGTATTATGGAAATTTTGGCCTCTGTAAATTGGAAGCTGATAGAATCTTTTTTTATAGATCTTGATGGAAATTTTTTATGGTCGTTGATATCTGCAAAATTATAAACGATAAACCGCCCAACTTTACAGGAGGATAAACTTTGTAGAAGGACTAAAAGAATGATAAGTTTGTAAGATAGGCTGAATTTCAACAGAAAAGAGATGACGGGTTTTACGGCAGTTTTCTCAATTTTCAATATACTTAAATAGGCGATCGGTAGCGTCTTCAGTAAAAACATCTTTAAAGTTTAGCATAATACTCAATGGATCCATTTGTAATAAAAACCGAGTGGCATTATCATCGATAGGAATAAGTGGGTTAAAAAGGCAGCCTTGGAGAATAGGTTGGAAATGCACCAACTTTTTATCGTAAATCTGCTCCAGATTATGCTGTACCAAACGTTCCGGTTCGTTATCGAGTATTTTCTCTAGAAAAACGTCTTTAGACGTTTGGAGGAGCCCTACATAAATGAGTTTAGGGTTAATGCTGTTGGGATACTTTTTCTTTAATATTTCTAGGAGATTCAGTCGTTTCATAATCATAAGCTTAAAATAGGTTAAGGTTAAAAATTGATCACCTACAAAAATACCCTGAGATAGTGTTACCAAAATTAGGGATGAAATAGTAACTAACAGCGTTTACTAGTAATCAAAATTAGTAAATTATAAATATTTCATAAAAATAGGGATAATATTAAGATTACACAATACTTATTATTGGGTAGGTTTTAACTTAAATAATTGAATTGAAACCAATTGAACCCTAAAATTATGCTATTTTTAGGCTCAAATATCACTTTTAAAATTTATTCATGCACCAGTTTAAGTTTAATTCATTACCTATTGTTATCCTTTTTATTTTAAGTCTAAGCGCTTGTAAACACAACTCTTCTCCAGAATTTGAGGCTTGGATACCTTATGATGAAACGAGTTTAATAGACTTTAGTGCCGACAACGCATCTGAGCGTTTGCGCTATCAACTTGTACAGTCTAAAGTTTCCGATCGGAATGTAATTTTAGAAACCATCACTTCTCAACTTAATGGCTTTTCTAAAGAGCAGTACGTAAAGCTTACGCCTTACATCTTAGACCAAGACATTATTTCAATTCAAAATCATATTGATGACGGAACTCTTACTTATAAGAGTTTAACGCAATGGTATCTATTCCGGATTGCAGATACCGAGAGTAACAAAACCTTAGCGCTTAATGCGATCATTTCCATCAATCCCAAGGTGGTGGCTCAAGCGGAAGAGCTAGACGGGTTTCAGGCCAAAGGGCAACATCCTATCTATGGGATGCCCATTTTATTGAAGGATAATATCAATACCAAAAATATGATCACCACAGCTGGTGCCGTGGCCTTAATAAATAACCAAACCAAAACCGATGCAGAGATTGTCACCAATTTAAAATCTCACGGCGCTCTTATTTTAGGAAAAGCCAACTTAAGTGAGTGGGCTAATTTTCTCTGTGATGGCTGTCCAAACGGATATAGTGCTGTCGGTGGCCAGACTTTAAATCCATACGGACCGGGAATCTTTGATACTGGAGGATCGAGCTCTGGAAGTGCGGTAAGTGTCGCTGCCAACTATGCAGTAGCTGCCATAGGGACAGAAACCTCGGGTTCTATTCTTTCACCCTCAAGTCAGCAATCGGCTGTAGGCCTAAAACCTACCGTTGGTGTCTTGAGTCAGGAAGGGATTGTGCCCATCTCGAGTACATTGGACACTCCTGGACCTATAACCAAAACCATAAGGGATAATTCTATTGTGTTTTCAGCAATGGCCTCTGCAAAATCAGGCGCTGCCGTGCCGTGGGAGATAGATCCTAGAGCAGATTTAAAGAACTTAAGATTTGGAGTGTATACCAGTTATCTTGAAGATTCCTTATACCTCAGAGCCCTTGAAGATCTCAAGACATTAGGTGCTGAACTTATTGAAATCGATCCCAAGCCTATGGATTTTGAGGGCTTTACTCAACTATTGAGTGGAGATATGAAAATAGATCTTGCCAACTATTTAAAAGCTTATACGTCTGAAAACGTTACTGTAAAATCTACAGCTGAGGTAATTCAATTTAACCTAGAAGATAATTTAGTTAGAATCCCTTATGGACAAGCTAGGTTTGACGGGATTGAAGATTTAAACTTATCTGAAGAGGAGCTTCAAAACATAAGAGACTATCTCTATAAAGCTGGTGTTGCTTATTTTGAGGCTACAATGTTGGCGAATAGGTTAGATGCAATTTTATCGATTAATAATTATAATGCAGGTCAAGCTGCTGTAGCAAAATATCCAGGACTTACGGTACCTATGGGCTACACTTCTGAAGGAGAGCCTAAAGGTCTTACCTTTATAGCACAACCTTATGAAGAGTCCGATTTGTTTAGTTATGCTAAACTTTTTGAGCAAAATACCAACTATCGGTTACCCCCTAAAAAATATTCCAACTAAATCTATACCTATGACTACATTACGTTTAAGCAGTTACATCCTTGCTATCTTTTTGATGGCTACCACCCAACTGAAAGCTCAAGTCCCTGATGGCTTTTTTGATTATATGGATCTTTTTGATTTGCAAATGGTCGGTAATCCAGAGATTTCTCCAGATGGTGAAACAATTATTTACGAAAGGCATCAATTTGATGTGATGACCGATAGCCGATTGGTCAACTTATGGCACACTTCGTTTGATGGTGAAACTCACTATCCTATCACCTCCGGGACCAAATACCATGGGAATGTCAACTGGTCTCCGCAAGGTGATAAGTTTGCTTTTACGTCCAATCAAGATGGGTCTAACCAACTCTATGTCTATTGGGTAGAGTCTAAGACCACAGCTGCATTGACGAATTTTACTGAAAGTCCATCCAACATTAGTTGGTCTCCCGATGGGACACAACTCTTATTTAGCAAATTTGTTCCTGAGTCTTCTAAAGCTATCCAGCCCAAAATTCCTACACCTCCCAATGGTGCTGAGTGGGAAAAAGGAGCAGACGTTATAGATAAAGCGGTATACAGACGAGATGGTGGGGGCTATGTGCAAGAGGGGTACAGTCATATCTTTGTGATTTCTGCTGAAGGCGGAACGGCTCGACAATTAACTTCTGGTTCTCATCAATTTGGTTCATCTTCTTGGACTCCAGACGGGAAGCATATCTTATACACTGTAAATAAGTCTGAGGATGCTGAAGTGGACCCAAATAATGAACAAATTTTTGAACAGCACATTGAAACAGGAGTAAGTAAACAATTGACCAGCACAAGAGGGCCGTTTTACTCTCCAAAAGTTTCACCTGATGGTGAGCATATCGCTTATACAGGATTCGACGATAAATTTGTGGGTTATCAACTCACCAAGCTATATCTGATGTCAAGAGACGGAGCTGAGTTAGAAATCCTTTCCAAGGGCTTTGCACAAGATATCTCTTCGATCACTTGGGCCAAAGATGGTAAGTCTATTTATTTTCGATATGATGAAGAAGGCAATAGCAAAGTTGGACAAATCAACCTGAAAGGTGAGGTCTCTACAGTGGCAGAAAACTTAGGTTCTCCAAGTATTGGTCGCCCGTATGGTGGTGGAACCTATTCAGTCTCCGACAAAGGAAAACTGGCCTTTTCTTATGTGACCACTTCGACACCTGCAGAATTAGCTGTTGTTTCTCAAAAATCTACTAGAGAGACCAAACGTCTCACAAATTTAAATGCCAATTTATTAAAGTCAAAAAAAACAGGAAAGGTTGAGGAGTTTTGGGTGGAGTCTTCAGTAGATGATTTTAAAGTACAAGGCTGGATTCTCACGCCTCCCAATTTTGATCCTTCTAAGACATATCCTATGATTCTTGAAATACACGGTGGTCCGTATACCAATTATGGTTCTCGATTTTCACCAGAATTACAATTTATGGCGAGTAGAGGATATGTCGTGGTATATACAAATCCTAGAGGAAGTACAAGTTATGGGGAAGATTTTGCGGCCTATATCAATCACAATTATCCAAGTGAAGATTATAATGATTTGATGGATGCGACAGATTATGTGGTCGACCAAGGTTATATCAATACAGACCAACTTTATATTACAGGCGGAAGTGGGGGAGGAGTCCTTACCGCTTGGTCTATTGGTAAAACCGATAGATTTAAAGCTTCTGTAGTGGCAAAGCCAGTCATCAATTGGTACAGTTTTGTCCTGACGGCAGATGGTTCTCCATTTTTTGCCAAGTACTGGTTCAAAAATAAACCTTGGGAAAACCCAGAGGAGTATTTGAAATTTTCACCGATTTCTTTGGTTGGAAATGTCAAAACCCCAACAATGTTATTAACAGGCCAACAAGACTACAGAACCCCAATGAGTGAAACCGAGCAGTACTATGCGGCCTTAAAATTACAAGGGATTGAGGCGGTTATGGTACGTATTGCTGGTTCTGGTCACGGCATTGCAGGGAAACCCAGTAACTTGTTTAGGAAAGTGGGGTACATCACCAGTTGGTTCGATAAGCATAAAGAATAATAATCCACTTTTAAATTTCGATTTAGGTTATCCACTTATGTTTAAGATTTGATAAAATAGAGATGAAAACTATGTTTAGTACAAAATAGTTTTCATCTTTGTTTTTATAATTTACTATGTCCCAAATCACCACCCTTACTGTTTTAAGCTATAAAAGATTTTCTAACAAATTCTGGGCCTTGTCCATGATGCAGTTTGGGCATACCTATATGAAATCTGTAAAAGGACTTAGTTTTTATAAGCTTATGGGTAGCGGAAAAGATAATTTCAATCCTTTTCCAGATTGGAGTGTGTATTCGGTTTTACAAGTGTGGGAGTCAGAAGATGCTGCTCAAACTTTTTTTGAAACTCATAAGCTCAGTAAAGCTTATCAAAACCATGCAGATAAGATGCAGGTTTATTATATGGAAAGCATTCAAGCCAGAGGCTTATGGAATTCTAAAAACCCTTTTGAATCTACTGTAAATGTAAAGGAGATGGATCCGGATTCTGAAATTGCGGTTATTACAAGAGCCAGTATCAAGACTAACATGCTAATGAAATTCTGGAAATACGTTCCGGAATCTCAAAAACCCCTAGAAAACACTAGTGGGTTGATTTATACGAAAGGCTTTGGTGAACTCCCTTTTGTGGAAATGGCAACTTTTAGCGTTTGGGAAGATTTAGCGAGTCTTAAAGCTTATGCTTATCAAAGTCAAGAACATATCAAAGCAATTCAAAAAACGAGAGAATTCGACTGGTACAGTGAGGAGCTATTTTCTAGATTTCGAATTCAGAAAAAAGTCACTTTAAAAGGGGGTTAAGTTTTAAGTCCACTTTTAACGTGTCTTAAAAATGCATTGATAAACGGTAAAGAACTCAGATTGAGAATGATTTTTAAATCTTCAGAAAATACCGACCTTTCGTCCAAAAATCTAAAGATTGTCTTTATAGAATTGTTTTTATACATGCGATAGAAGAGCTCCTCGCCAAAATGATTCTCTTTGCTGAGGACCTCTAAGAAAATTTTATCGTAATGTTTAAATTTAGCAGAGGAGGAGTTGTTATAATAGTCAGGTTTTGACTTTAAAAACACGACGATTTTCTTACTTTTTTTCTCACAATTTTTAAAGGAATACCCAGAAGAAGCTTTTACCCATCCTCCCGCTGTTCCAATTTTGATAATGTGTTTTTGATTAAAATTTTCAAAGGGAAAATTCGTCATCGGGATCACTCCCTTTTCAGTCTCTAAGATTTTATAATTTTGCTGGTGAAGTTTTTCTGAAATATATCTTTTTAAATAGTGGTCATAAGTGGCTTCACTCACCACATTTGGACTGAAATACGTAAATTCTACTAGTGCTTTAGTAGGAGACATAGGAAGAACATAAGTAAAGCTAGTGGTTTCACCATCTTTGATGCTATAATCCATCATTGTAAACTGAGTGTCATCAAAGACTTCTTTCTCAGTTTCGATAATCCACCCTTTAAAATGCTGAGCGATACTGAGAGAGTCTGAATGGTCTAAAGTATAAAGCGATGGAATTCTACTATCAAATACAAAATCGGCCATGTACTCATTTTCAGGAGTGGTCACGACAGCTTTATCTTGGTTTTGAACTACCTTTTGTACATCTTCTGTTTTCCAGTCTATAGTGGAAGTGTCGAGTGTTGTTTTGGCAAATTGATAAAAATCAGCTGATCTCAACATCTTGTAAGTATACTTTTTTAAATCAAAATTGATGTCTTCACCTTTGGCAGTAACTATAGATTTCTTCCAAGTTTTAGAAACGATGTGATCCCACTTGCCATTCCCTTTTTCCCAAAAACACCAAGTTCTATCGTTTTCAGTTTTTTTGACTTTGTCTAAAATCAGAATCTTTTTGTCCTTAAAAAAATCATCTTCATTCATAGCTAAAGCTAGGTTTAATCCTGCGGCTCCAGCTCCTATGATTATATAATTATAATTAAAAGTAGACATAGAAATAGATAAAAAAGACGAGTTGAACTATATATAAGTGAAGCGAAATCAAAAAGTTGCCTTTGACTTTGAATAGATGAAATATAAGATGAAAAATAAAAGAGATAACTCCCCAAGCGATATAATTATCTATGGGCGCATAGCCACCTGTAAATTCCCAAAAGTCAAAAATGGGAGCTACCTTTTCCATAAACAAATCCAAGAAAAGCATCATAAAGGTGCCTAGTAGAGATTTAAGAAATACATTGTCCGATACTTTATTAGCGATCGAACCACAAATAAAAGTAAGCATAGCCCAATTGACTCCAATAAGTAAGGGTACTCCCAAAATCTTAGGACCAAAATTATTACCATAGGCATAGTCTCCAAAGAAAAGACCAAAAGTTACTCCTAGATATTCTACTAATATTCCAAGCACACCAAATGTAAAAAATAAGATCCACTTTTTAATGGAATCCATAGGGTAGAAAGCAATTAAGGCAATACACATTATTACCAAATTGAGACCAGTTCTACTGGCGAACCAGTCCTGATAGCCTATGCTAATGCCAATTATACCTGAAACATGAAAAAGCCATAGAACGCCGATGGCTATGAATAAACGAATCTGTTGTTGAGGTAAACTCTTCATTTATTGTGGTTGTGGAACTAAATCTGAAACAATTTTGGCAGAAAGCAAACACAAGGGGATTCCTCCTCCAGGGTGAACACTTCCTCCACAAAAGTATAAGTTTCTTAGCTTAGAACTAAAGTTTGGATGTCTTAAAAAAGAGGCGAATTTATTATTGCTGGACGTCCCATACAAAGAACCTTGAAAAGATGAGGTTGCAAACTCGATATCTCTTGGAGTGACGACGTGTTCAACTTCAATGTGGTTTTCTATTTTGGAGCCTAGACATTTATTGATTTTCGCGATAACTTTCTCTCTGATGTAAGTTGTTTGAGCAGTCCAATCTTGGCCACAATTGGTAGGGGCATTGACCATTACAAACCAGTTTTCATGGCCTTCCTGTGCATCTTCCTTCACTTCCTTAGAAGAGATATTGATATACACTGTAGGGTCTTCTGCAAAGTTTTTTTTATTAAATAAGTGATCAAACTCTTTTTCGTAGTCTTCTGTAAATAGAATATTGTGCAAGTCTAGCTCTCGGAAAGTTTTGTTGATTCCCCAGTAGAAAATTAAAGCAGAACTCGAGCGCTCTTGGCTTAAGGTCTTTTTTGGAGCTTTTATCTTTTTGAGGAGGATGTTGTAAGCTGAATAGACATCCATATTACAGACGATAAGATCGAAAGCTTTGTCGTCTCCGTTTATTTTTAAAGCTTTTGCGGTATTGTTTTCATAAACGATTTCATCCACCTTTTGGTTTAGATGAATGGAGATTCCAACATCTTTAGCAAGCTGAGTCAGACTTTGTGAAATATCATGCATCCCATGTTTAGGAATAAATGTCCCATAATTCATTTCAAGATGTGGAATCATAGACATAATTCCTGGTGTTTTATATGGGGAGGAACCGTTATAGGTGGCAAACCTATTAAAGAGTTGTATAAGCTTGGGATGGTCAAAATACCTTTTATTTACTTCATTTAGACTGCTGTCCAAATGTAATTTACCTACATTAAAAATGGCCTTTAAGGTATCTTTTGACAGATAAGTATCAAACTTATGAAGTGATTTCTCCAAAAATAATTTTGAAGTGAGATCATATTTGGTTTTCGTATTTTTTAGATAGTCTTCTAGATGTTCTTCAGGTTCGTCAAAACTTAATGCAGCTTCTTTGATAAAGGTTTTGGTATTCGCATTTACTTGAAAGCGTTTTCCATCCTCCCAGAAGTAATTGCAGATGGTATCTTTTCTCGTGTACTGAAAGTACTCTTTGGGATCGATATCGAATAATCCAAACAACTCATCCACAAGGTGAGGCATTGTAAATAGAGAAGGACCATAGTCGAACCGATATTCTCCTTTGGTGATACTATGTAATTTACCTCCTGTGTAGTCATTTTGCTCAAATATATCGACTTTATATCCTTTAGCTTTCAGGCGCAAAGCAGAAGCGATTCCGGCGATACCAGAACCTATAATGGCAGCTTGTGACTTCATTTATTTTTTGTTTTTGAGAAACTTTAGAGGAGGAATAAGCATTCCGAAACATTCACTTTCTCCTTTTCCCAAATGTTTATGATGAATTTTGTGGGCACGGCGTATCCCTTTAGCGTACCAGTGGTTTGCCTTTTTGAATAATTTAAACCGTTGGTGAATAAAGATATCGTGAACAAGGAAATAAGCTAGACCGTAGCCCGCAATACCAGCTCCAATAGCAACCGCAAATTGAAATTGTGCGATTATAAAAAAGTACATGCTTATAGCAGCGTAAAATACAAAGAATAAATCATTGCGTTCCCACCAGCTCTTATGGTCTTTACGATGATGATCCTTATGTAATATCCATAGAAAACCATGCATAACATATTTGTGAGTAAACCACGCCATAAATTCCATCAGTAAAAAGGTTGCTATAAAAACAACTATCCAAATCAATATCTCCATAATCTCAAACTAAATTAAACCTACATGAAATGTAAGATTTTGCTAGTAAACTCGC
Organism: Psychroflexus sp. MES1-P1E; assembly: GCF_002836055.1. Taxonomy (GTDB): domain Bacteria; phylum Bacteroidota; class Bacteroidia; order Flavobacteriales; family Flavobacteriaceae; genus Psychroflexus. The sequence goes on along the minus strand of NZ_PJBS01000309.1, from coordinate 44,659 downwards.
TTTTTGGTAGTTAGGTACTCTTATCCGCCTGTTTTTGATTTCAAGCGAAGGTGTATTTTTTAATTTCTGCAGTAATTTTGAATAATAAATATAAGCGGTGTAAACCCCAAGTTTAGCCTCTACAGGTAACATTGAAATCCCTCTTAAGCCAGCTTGAAAATCTGCATCTATTTCTGAAATGATAGAAGCTTTAGTGCTTTCATCCAGACGGGTTAAGTCCGCCTCAGGGAAATAAGATCTTTCTAAATCTTCACAATCTGCTTTTAGATCTCTTAGAAAATTCACTTTTTGAAAGGCAGAACCCAATCTCATCGCATCCTCTTTGAGGTTTTCATACATTTCAAGATCGCCTTTTACAAATACTTTTAAACACATCAATCCAACTACATCGGCACTTCCATAGATGTAGGCTTTATATTCTTCTTGGGTAAGATAATTGGATTTGTGTAAATCTTTTTCCATACTATCCATAAAAGATTCGTAGAGATGAGCGTCTATATTATAGTTATGAACGGTTTCTTGAAAGCTGTTTAATATTGGATTTAGACTTATTTTATGCTCTATAGCATCGTACATATCTCCCTGAAACTTTTTAAACAAAATAGCCTTATCATAGTCATGAAAAGTATCTACTATCTCATCTGCAAATCTTACAAATCCATAAATGTTGTAAATATCTTGCCTGATGGAAGGAGCTAGGAGTTTAGTGGCAATAGAAAAAGAAGTGCTATAAGAATGGGTGACCACCTTGCTACATTCTTTCGATACAGTGTCGAACAATGATTTCATTCCTTTAATTTTTCTCAATTAATTCGGACACCAATTTACCCGAAATTAATGCGGGTGGAACACCAGGTCCAGGGACGGTAAGTTGTCCTGTAAAAAATAAATTTTTTACTTTCTTGCTTTTCAATTTCGGTCTCAAAAAAGCTGTTTGCAATAAAGTATTAGCCATTCCATAAGCATTACCTTTGTACGAGTTGTAATCTTCGACAAAATCGTTTACACAATAGGATTTTTTAAATATAATATTTTTTCTAACACTTTGGTTTGTTAGTGTTTCAAACCTTGTCATAATTTTGTCAAAATAGTCCTCTCTCAATTCCTCAGTATCTTCAATCCCTGGCGCAATGGGAATTAAAAAGAAACCATTTTCATGACCTTCGGGTGCTGTTCCAGGATCTGTTATGGATGTAAAATTAGCGTAGAACAATGGATCTTCTGGCCATTGGGGTGTGGTGTAAATATCTTGAGCATGAGCTTCGAAATCCACATCAAAAAACAAATTATGATGCTTGACGTTTTCTAATTTTTTATCGAAACCTAAATAAAACAGCAAAGAAGAAGGCGCAAAGACTTTTTTCTCCCAGTAAGATTCTGAGTACTGACGGTCTTTTTCGTCCAACAACGTTTCTGTGTGATGATAATCTGCTCCAGATAAAATGACATCGAAGGCTTTAGTTTCACCATTGACCTTCAAGCTTTTGGCTGTGTGATTCTCAACATTTATCTTTTCGATGTTAGCATTGGTATGAAGTTCCACTCCCAGAGATTTTGCCAAATCTGCAATGGCAGCGACAACTTCATGGAATCCTCCTTTCGGATGCCATGTGCCTAAGCCAAAATCTGCATAATTCATAAAGTTATAAAAGGAAGGGGTTTCACTTGGCTTAGCTCCTAAGAATAATACCGGAAATTTCAGAATTTGCTTTAGTTTCTCATTTTTAAACTCCTTTTCTACATCCTTATCAACGGTGCTAAAAAATTCTCCAAGTTTAGTAACCGTTTTAAGGGTAACCAATTCAAGGGGAGAAACTCCTGGCTTGTATACTAGATCTTTAATAGCAATGTCATAATTTTTACGAGCATGGTCTAAAAACTTTTTGAGCTTTTTGGCTCCATTTTTCTCTTCTTGATCAAAGATTTTATATATTTTATCTAAACTATCACCAATTTCGATAGTTTCTCCACCTTCAAAAATGACTTGATAACCTGGGTCAAGTTTATCTAGTCTGTAATAATCTGAAGGTTTTTTATCAAAATCTGCAAAGAATCTTTCAAAAACATCAGGCATCCAATACCATGAGGGGCCCATATCAAAAGTGAAGCCTTGTTCCTTAAAACGACGGGCTCTGCCACCTAAGCTATCATTTTTTTCAAAAAGATGAACTTTGTTTCCGTTTTTTGCTAAATAGCAAGCGGCAGCTAGTGATGAGAAGCCAGACCCAATGACTGCAATTGATTTACTCATATTATAAGTTTAGTGTCAGTTCTGAGATATCTCTAAAGGCTCTAATGCCTTCTGGTAGTTTAGTATTATTTTCTATAAGTTCAATAGATTTACGACCTAATAGCCAGTATTCACAACGACCATCAGGACAGATATGCTCTTTAAAATCTATTAAATATTGTTCAATATGGTCTGGCTTTACAGTAAGGTAACTCACAAAAATAGTATTTTGATAGAGAGTTGAAAGATACGTTAAATCTTGCATAGGTAAACTCTGACCTAAAAATATGACTTTGTAACCATGTGATAAAATCTCATAGTTTGTATAGTATAAACCAATATCGTGAATTTCTTCATCGGGTAAGAAAAGGACAAAAACTTTATCTGTTTTTGAAGCATTTTCCTTTTGAAGTTTTTCAATATTGATAAAGAGCTTTTGTTTTATAAGATTAGATATAAATTGCTCATGAGCAGGGGTAATCGTACCCGCCTGCCAAAGCGTTCCAGTCTCAATCATTAAAGGGATAAAAACATCTTCATAAATTTCAGAAAATGTTTTATTGATGAGTAAATTCTCATACGTTCTTAAAAATAAAGGCTGATCAAAATTCATCATTGCCACCTTCATTGACTTTAATGCTCGACTGTAATTACTTTTACTGGTCGTAATACTTTGAACAAGATCAGAAATTTCTTCATCGTCAAGTTTTGAGATTCTCGAAATTTTATACCCATTTTCATTTAAAAACGCAATATTCAAAATCTTTTGAAGTCCAGTGACTCCATAATTTCTGATATTGGTTTCTGTGCGTTCAGGCTCTAAAACTCCGTATCTTTTCTCCCACATCCGTATGGTGTGAGCTTTGATACCGCTCAACGATTCTAAATCTTTAATGCTGAAATTTTGTTTAATGTTTCCCATGGTTTTGTATAACAATATCCAAAAATATTAAATATTGATGTACTTTGTTTAAAATTTCAAGTTAAAAGTTAAACAATTTTTCAAAAAACTTAATTTTAGCTCTCTCAGAGCTTCAAATTTATTTATGATTTGTCTAGCCTAAGGCTTAAAACCTACAGCTGGGCTAGGTCTAGTCGGAAAGGATCTTCTTCATTCGTTTTTATTCCTAAAGCTTCATGAACATAATCAAATGTAGAAAGTAATCTAGGTATACCATCAACTAAAGCCACATCATGTTCGAAATGAATACTAGGTAAACCATCTTCAGTTAGTATTGTCCAGCCGTCTGGTAATTGTTTTATACTTTTGGTTCCCATATTGATCATGGGTTCAATAGCGACTGTCATTCCTTCTAGAAACTTCTTACCTCTGCCTCTTTTACCATAGTTAGGCATTTGAGGATCTTCATGCATTGTTTTTCCTAAGCCATGACCAACCAACTCCCTAACGACTCCATAGCCATTCTTTTCAGTGTGTTTTTGGATGGCATAGCCTACATCTCCCACGCGATTTCCACTTACAAACTGTTCTATTCCTTTATAAAGGGATTCTTTAGTAACTCGGATTAATTTTTTTATGTCTTCAGAAACATCACCAACTTCAAAAGTATAGGCATGATCACCATAATATTCATTTTTCAGAGCACCGCAATCAATAGAAATAATATCTCCTTCGTTTAAAGGTTTAGTATTAGGGATACCGTGCACGACTTGAGCATTTGGGCTCATGCAAAGTGTATTTGGAAAGTCATACATGCCTAAAAAACCAGGAATTGCTCCATGATCCCTTATAAATTCTTCTGCAAGATTATCTAAGTGAAGGGTCGTAACACCAGGTTTCACCTCTTTTGCAAGCATTCCTAAGGTTTTTGACACGATTTGTGCACTTTCGTGCATAAGCTTTATCTCCTCTTTTGTCTTTATTATAATCATTTATCTCTTTTAAAAATAGATTCAAAAAAATATTTCTTCTTAGATTTTAATTGTCTTAACTCTTCATCTTCGCCTAATAACTCCCTATATATTGCTCCCCATCCTATAAATCCACCGACATTTCTATCGTCTATAAAAACATCTGCGTTTATTTTTCGGCTAATGTCTTCAGAATAATCTTCTTCAGTATAACTTTTATTAACTGCATAAAATTCAATGCCCTCTTGTCTGCAAAACTCCACGGCTTCCTGAAGGCTCCTTCCACTTCTATAGGTCCATAAAATAAGTGTAAAGCCTTTTTCCTGAAGCCTTTTCAGGGTTTCAAAAGCGAAAAGCTTAGGCTTACCTATAGCAGGGTATTTATCATCTACTATGGTGCCATCAAAATCGATAGCTAGGACTGGTTGTTTGGATGAAATCATAAAACTCAATTAAAAGTCATAGACGTGTTTGTAACTTTGTTTAGACAAAATTTTCAGCAGGTCTTCCTCTAGTGATTCTTGAGCAAATTCAACATATCTGTTTAGTTCTTTACCATTCTCGTCAAGAACAATAATTGTTGGGACATTCATGATATTTAAACTTTTTCGCTCTGCTTCTGAAAGGTTGGGAACTACTTTGTCTCTATCAACGCCTACTAATTTCAAGTTATCCATATCAAAATTAACCTGATCTAAAAGTTTGATCAATTGGGGAAACTCTCTTTGACTGTCGGGGCACCACGTACCCACATAAACCTCTATATGAAAGTTTTCTTTTTTCATTTCGGAAGTAAGTTTTTTTAAAGCTTCAGGATTCGGGGAATATTTTTCATAGGACAGAGTGAACCATTCTTTGTTTTTGGTTGCCTTTAACTCCTCTAAATTAAATTCACCTAACATTAGTTCATAATTTTGAAGGTCTTGTTTCGATTCAGGTGACATAAAACTAGAGAAGATGAATCCTAAAATGATGACACGTAATATATATTTGATATTTTTCATGATAGCAATGAATTTTGAGTCATTAATTCTGGTTTTTCAATATCCATAAGGTCAAGAATTGTAGGAGCAATATCTCCTAATATACCGTCTTTGATGGAGGTTATATCATCATCAACTAAGATGAAAGGAACAGGATTGGTGGTATGTGCTGTATTTGGTGATCCATCTGGATTCATCATAGTTTCACTATTACCATGATCGGCGATAACAATGACTGAGTAGTCTTCTATTTTTGCAGCAGTAACCACGTCTTTTAGACATTCGTCAACCGTTTCACAGGCTTTTACAGCAGCAGCAAAATCTCCTGTGTGACCGACCATGTCTGGATTAGCAAAATTTAAACATATAAAATCTGCGCTTTTTTCAGATATTTCTTTGACGATCTTATCTTTTAATTGGTAGGCACTCATCTCGGGTTGTAAGTCATAAGTAGCTACTTTTGGAGAATTGACCATAATGCGTTTTTCATCTCTAAAGGGTTTTTCTCTGCCTCCGGAAAAGAAAAAGGTAACATGGGGATACTTTTCAGTTTCTGCAGCTCTTATTTGAGATTTTCCAGTATGCTCTAAAACTTCTCCTAAAGTGGCTTTGATGTTGTCTTTTTTGAAAACAACGTTTATATTTTTAAAGGTATCGTCGTATTTTGTCATTGTGACGAAGTACAAGGGAATGGACTTCATGTCATAGTTTTTAAAATCTTCCTGACTTAAGGCTTGAGTCAATTGGCGTCCACGATCTGTCCTGAAGTTGAAAAAGATCACAACATCCCCTTCTTTTATTTTTGCAACAGGTTTATCATTTTTGGTAATAGAAATAGGTTTTATGAATTCATCTGAAACTCCGTCATTATAACTTTTCTGAAGTGCTTCTAAAGGATTTTCAGTAAAGGTTTCAGCCTCCCCCTTAACAATTAAGTCATAAGCCTTTTCGACTCTTTCCCATCGCTTATCCCTATCCATCGCATAGTATCTTCCAATGACAGAGGCTAATTGAGTGTTCGTTTTTTTAAAATGTGGAAGCAAACTTTCTAAAAATCCTTTTCCAGAATGTGGATCGACATCTCTTCCATCTGTAAAGGCATGCACATATTTTTTAGAAATACCAAACTCCTCAGCCGCAGAGACCAAACCTCTTAAATGATCGGTATGTGAATGAACACCTCCATCACTCACAAGACCTAAAAAATGAACGGCTTTATCATTTTTTTTGGCATAATCAAAAGCTTGTTCAAGCGCAGGCTCATTTTTAAGTGTATCATTTTTTACAGCCATATTGATTTTTGCCAAGTCTTGATAAACGACACGCCCAGCTCCAAGATTCATATGTCCCACTTCAGAATTTCCCATTTGTCCTTCAGGTAAACCTACGTGCAGCCCATCTGTTCTCAAAGTAGCATGTGGATACTTCTTATATAAGCTATCCATAAAGGGGGTATTAGCTTTATCTACAGCAGATATTTCTTTAGATGGAGAAATGCCCCAGCCGTCTAATATTGTTAATATGACTTTTTTACCCATTTTGATCTTATTTTTTGCTAAAATAGTAATTATTGATAGATAGTAAGGAGAGTTTAAGATGGCATTAAAATAGTATTGATTCCTAAAGCATAATTTTTAAAGTAAGAGGCTATAAATTCAGGAGTCATCTTCGATTTTCCATCAAAATTCAATTTTTCCCAAGATTTCTGAAAGCTTTCTTTCATTTGGAGGCTAAGAAAATTCTTGGATGACGGGGAGAAGGAGTAATGCCAAGGTTCATATAAAAACCCTTTTCTAGTAGTATCATCGGTATAAACAAGCTCAAATCCAAAATCACTTCCATAGCGCTCCATCCATATCTTTAAATTTGAAAATACTCCGGTCCCGTGGTAGTGTTTTTCCAAGAGAATATCTTCTTCAGGAAGTTGAACAGATTGGTCAATTATATCAATATCCGTACCCCAATGGTGTCGAGAAGTTCCTGGAATGGAGGAGTAGGTCATAATTTCTAAAATGGCTTCAGAACTGGAGTGGGTCTTACTAAGCTGATTATATTTATTCTCCCAAATTTGTTTCTGTTGTGAAAAGCTTCTATAACCGGATACAATCTGAAGATGGATATTATCTTTAAGAGCTGCAGATCGCATTTTCGAAAAGGATTTATAGGTTTCTTTTTCCAATAAAATAGGAGAGGGTTCAAGATGAGAGGTATTTAACCCTAGAACTTGCTCAATGCTTATGTTTTGTAAATTGATAGACGTTTTAAAAAAAGTTTGGAAAGGAAATTGAAGTCCAATTCCAGCCAAGATAGAGCTATACAGGAATCTTTTTCGGTTCATTTTAGATCAAACTTTTTGACATTTTGTAATGAGGTCCAACATCTGGAACAATGAATTCCTTAGAGATAATTTTAAAGCTGAGTTTTGAGTAAAACTCCTCAGCGGAAATTCTGGCATTACACCATAAAACTGGAATCCCTAGAGCTTTAAGTTCGTGTTCAGAAAAATTTACTAGTTGCTTTCCAATACCCTTACCTCTGTACTCTAAATCGACTGCCATTCCTCTCAATTGGTAGTGTTTGGTCTCGGACAATTCATCGGTATTCGCTTCAAATAGACTGAGGATTCCTATACACTTGGAATCTACAAAAGCACCAATATGCATGGTGCTTTTTAGATTATCTCCTTTCCAAATACAAGAGCTTTGAGGTTTACCGAGTCTTAAAACCTTTTGTCTTAATTCTAAGGTCTTTTCAGCAGAGATATATCGCATAGATAACTTCAAAAGTTACGACAATATACCATCAACAATCCCGTAGTCTGAAGATTCCTGAGCGTCCATCCAGTGGTCTCTCTTGAAATCTTTCATTACTTTGTCTAAGTCCTGCCCACAGTTGTCAGCAAGAATCTTTGCACTTAGCTCCTTTATTTTTAAAATTTCTTTGGCTTGGATTTCAATATTAGAAGCCTGGCCTTGAGCACCACCCATGGGTTGATGAATCATTATTTTGGCATGAGGCTGTATAAAACGCTTGCCTTTTTCACCACCAGACATTAAAATAGAACCCATAGAAGCCGCTAAACCACAACAAATTGTAGAAACTGGACTTTTTAATCCTTTCATGGTATCGTAGATAGCAAATCCATCAGTTACATATCCACCTGGGCTGTTAATGTAAAATTGGATTTCATCATTGCTTTCCATATCAAGGTACATCAATCTATCAATAATATGCTTGGCACTTTTGCCGTCAACTTGGCCATTCAAAAACACTTTGCGTTCTTCTAAAAACTTTTTATCTATAAGGTCTTGAACTTTTCCTGATTTATCACTCATAATTTTTTATTTGAAGCGTAAAATTAAAATTATATTTTAAAAGGGACTGCTTTATTTGAAGAGTATTAACTTAAGTTGGTGACTACAAAAACAAAAAAGACCTCGTGCTACAAAGGCCTCTATGAATTTTGAATTGAAAACTAGTCTATTTTAATGATTTTACCATCGGGCATGCTTTGCATAACAGACTCATAACTATTTAAATTAGGATTGTTTTCTGCATATTCTGCAGGGATAATAGCTATCCTAAATGTCTTATTAAAAACATACTCATCTGGTACTGTATCTAAATTTACATTACCATCTAAAAAAATCTTAGCATCAAAGTAAGTATGATTATAGGTATAAACCACCTGATTACCATCATCGAAGAAGAAGCTTTGAGGAAGAGGCGTCCAGACACTCGCAGGACCTGCTCCTTCATCATTAATCACCTCCTCGAGAAGATAAACAAGAACGACATCACTTTCAAAAACTTCTATATCTAAGGGGAATTCAAAAACGGTAGAGTAATTATTTTGAGGTAGAAGGTCTCTGTTAATCTCATAAACGTTACCTAAAAGAACACCTCCATCAAGACCTTGGGGCCCTCTATCCCCTTCACAGGCAATAAGGCTCAATAACACGATCACTAAATAGCTAATTTTCTTCATCTTATTTGTTTTTAAAGTCAATACTTAGTGAATTTACACAATAGCGTTTTCCGGTTTCTGTGGGGCCATCATCAAAAATGTGACCAATGTGGCCGCCGCAATTGGAACATAAAATTTCAATGCGTTGCATCCCAAATTTGCTATCTTTTATATATTCTATAGACCCTTCTACAGAACTGTCGAAGCTCGGCCATCCACAATTACTCTCGAATTTGGACTGGCTATCAAAAAGTAACTCACCACAACCTCTGCACTTGTACTTACCACCTTCAAAGTGAGTATTATACTTACCAGAGTGAGGAGGTTCTGTCCCTTTTTCTCTTAAGACATGGAATTCTTTTTCAGAGAGTTTTTCTTTCCATTGTTCTTCTGATATCTGATTTGAGTTTGCCATATTATTTTTTTTGTTTAGGAATAAATTTTAATGCAACACCGTTTATACAGTGTCTTTTGCCGGTAGTTTCTCTTGGACCATCATCAAAAAGATGTCCAAGGTGTCCTCCGCAATCTCCGCAGAGTAACTCAGATCGTTCATAGCCTAAATTCCTGTCTGAGCTCATCGCTAAACTGCCATCAAAAGCTCGGTCAAAACTCGGCCAACCTGTTCCACTGTCAAATTTGTATTTAGTCTCGTAAAGTTTGTTTCCACAAGCAGCACAAACAAAAGTTCCCGATTCCTTTACGTCATCAAGTGGGCTAGAAAAAGGTCTTTCTGTCCCCGCCTTTCTTAGGATATTAAATTCTTCTTGGGTAAGTTCAGCTTTCCATTCACTTTCCGTTTTTTGGACTTTATAATCTCTGGTTTTTTGTTCTTCTTGCTGAGCTTCAGACTTACAGGAGATCAAACCAAATAACACTGCTATAATCCATAAATTTTTCATCATATTTTTTTTTAAAATTAGAAATTCTAAGACAACATCCATCAACTTTCACAAATCAATCACATTAGAAATTCAATTTTATGATTAGTTTTGATAAAAATTAATACTATGTCTAAGTTCAAATTCTGTACCAGCTTTTTATTGATCCTATTTATTTTTGGTTGTGGTCAAAATCCATTTACGGGTAAAAGTACGTTAGCATTGGTTCCTAATTCGCAAATTATACCAATGTCTTTCCAGCAATACAATCAAGTTTTGGAGGAAAGTAAAGTCATAAAAGAAGGAGATCAAGCTCAAATGATCCAACGTGTAGGATTAAAAATAGCCAATGCCTCTGAGCGTTGGTTAATAGAAAATGGATATCCAAACTATACAGATGATTACAAATGGGAATTTAACCTTATAGACGATGACCAAGTGAATGCATGGGCTATGCCTGGAGGTAAAGTCGCTTTTTATACAGGAATTTTACCAATTGCTGAAAATGAAGCTGGAGTTGCGGCTATTATGGGGCATGAAGTGGCTCACGCTTTAGCCAATCATGGTCAACAGCGTATGAGTGCTGGTCAAATTCAACAAACTGTAGGTGCTGTTGGAACAATCGCCCTAGGTAATCAAGATCAGCAAACCCAGGAGTTGTTTACTACTGCATATGGTATCGGTTCTCAAATTGGGGTCATGCTACCTTTCAGTAGAAATCACGAAACCGAAGCCGATAAGATTGGGATAAAATTGATGGCTATTGCTGGTTATAACCCAGATGAAGCAGCAAAACTATGGAAACGAATGAAAGAATCTTCGGGAGGAGCGGGACCACCTCAATTTTTGAGCACGCACCCGTCTAACGATGAACGAATCAACAATCTTCAAAATTGGTCTGCTGAAGCTAAAGCAGAAGCAGCAAAGTTTGGTGTGACTTCATTTCAAAACTAAATTTTGGAACAGAAAACATTTCCTAAAGGACATAAGAAACTAATTAACGCTTGGGCGTTTTATGATTGGGCAAATTCAGTTTACCCTCTTGTGGTTAGCTCAGCTATTTTTCCAATTTATTATGGGGCGCTTACTATTCTAAAAGATGATGAAGGTCTTGTGATTACCGATACCGTTACATTTCTCGGTTTCGATTTTAATAATGATGTCCTGATAAGTTATGTAACAGCTTTAGCCTTCGTTGTGATCTCTATTATGAGCCCACTTCTGGGGGGGATTTCAGATTATATGGGGAATAAGAAAAACTTCATGAAATTCTTCAATTACCTAGGAGCTACTTCTTGTATAGGATTATTTTGGTTTTCTCTAGAAAACTTATGGTTTGGGCTTTTATGTTATTTTTTTGGACTTATAGGATTTTGGGGAAGCATAGTGTTTTACAATTCTTACTTGCCTGATATCGCTTTTAAGGACCAGCAAGATAAAGCTTCAGCAAAAGGCTATACCCTTGGGTATATGGGTAGCGTTGTCCTTCTGGTTTGCTGCTTAATTTTAATTTTATTTCATAGTAGCTTCGGATTTGTAAGCGAATCGCTTCCTACCCGAATTTCATTTATTTTGACAGGTGTTTGGTGGATTGCTTTCAGTCAATATACCTATGCGTTTTTACCAAAAGGCAATCGTAAGGGGAAGATCAAAACAAAAGATTTACTGCTGAATGGCTTCCGAGAATTAAAAACCACGTACACTAAAATCAAGACTTCTTACGCGGTTGGATCTTACTTAAAGGCCTTCTTTGTTTACAGTACGGCCGTGCAAACTATAATGTTGATCGCCACCTATTTTGGCGTTGGAGAAATCCAATGGCCTAAAGGAGAATCTACCACCGGTCTCATTGTGAGTATACTTCTAATCCAGTTAGTTGCTATAGTTGGTGCTAACGCTGCCTCTCGGCTTGCTGAATCCTACGGTAACATCAACCTACTAATTTGGATTAATACCATTTGGATAGGGATTTGTGTCTATGCGTTCTTTATTACTCAGCCCATGCAGTTTTACATTACTGCCTTTTTTGTTGGCTTGGTGATGGGGGCCATTCAGTCTTTATCAAGATCTACTTTCTCGAAGTATATCCCAGATGATGAAAAAGATACCGCTTCCTTTTTTAGTTTTTATGAAGTGACCGAAAAAGTAGGCATAGTGATAGGAATGTTTTTGTACGGGTTTATAGCTCAAATTACAGGAAGTATAAGAAATGCTATACTTTTTTTGATTTTGTTTTTTATAGGAGGGATTTTTCTTCTTTTTAGATTAAAAGCTCAAACTAAAAAGGCATAAGATGGCATTTATCTGGCACCTTACTATTGTTGAAATGAAAGACAACTTGCTTATAACAGGTACCGTCTTAAAGCATAAAACTTCTATTGATAAACAGCCTAAATCCATTTTGAGGAATTTTTGGAATGTCATAACATCATATCAAAAAAAGCCTTACAAAACCAAACTCATCACTCTTGAAATGGAGTCGAAATCCTTTGATATTATGACCTCAAAGCGAGGCTATTTTTTTGAAATACTTCCTGTCAAAAATTTGAATGATTTTAGACTATACGACCACACCCATAATGAGCTAGCTATTCAGCAGTTTCATCCTGTGTATTTTAAAAATTTAGAAACACCCATCGAGGTGGTTTCTGATATTGATGATACCGTGATACATTCTCACACTGCCTCTGTACTTAAACGAATCTATACCCTTCTTTTTAAGAGACCCAAGCGAAGAAAAAAAGTCTTATTCAGTAATTCTCTTTTAGATTTTCTTAATGAGAACCAACTCAGGATTTTCTACCTTTCTAAAAGTGAGAGTAACTTATTTGGATTGATTACCTCAATTTTCAGATTCAATGAAATTCCAAATGGTGCTTTATTTTTGACCCCCTATCTAAAATTTAAATCTTTATTTAAGCCTAAAAAAGGAAATCATAAACTTCAATTTCTACATCAGTTGCTTACCAATTTACCCGATAAGAATTTTATATTAATAGGAGATGATACCCAAAAGGATATTGATATTTATACTCAAGTTGTCCATGCATTTAGGCCTCAAATTTCAAAGGTTTATATAAGACAAACCGGCTTTTCCATAGATGAGGTTCAGACCAAAAAATGGGAAGCTTTAAAGCAAACAGGAATACCTTGTACTTACTTTCAAGACGAGGATGATATAGATCTTGAAATCGAAAGCCTTAAGCAATTACTCAATTTGTAAACATGGATGTTTTATTAATCGTTAACCCTATCTCTGGGGATAAAAATAAGTCTAGCTTTTTAAAACTTGCTGGTCAAATAATGTCTGAGCACAAACTTGACAGTCACGTTTATAAAACAACTGGGAAAGATGATTTTAAGGAAGTAGAGCAGTTAATTAAGACTAGAAGCCCTCATAAAGTAATTGTCGTTGGAGGAGATGGAACTTTAAATATGTTTTTGGATGTTTTTAAGCTGGAAGGTTCTCTAATTGGCTATATACCTATGGGTTCAGCTAATGGAATGGCTGAAGAATTTGACCTAATCGACTCTCCTAAGCAGCTCTTGGAAAATTATCTAGCTTCAGAAAACTACTTTGAAGTGGATTTGCTCCTATTGAATCAAAAGCATTTGCTGCTTCATCTTGGCGATCTTGGTGCAAATGCAAATTTGGTTGGGAATTATGAAAAAGATAAAAGTCGTGGTCTCTTGACCTACGCTAAGCATTTTTGGTCTGAATTTATAAACCTAAAGGGTTTTGAATTTGAAATTGAAACTGAAGAAAATACCTATGAACGAAAAGGAGTCATGCTAGCCATCTGCAATGGAAGAAAGTTTGGGACTGGCATTCCATTGAATACTATAGGTAAGATGAATGATGGTTTGTTCGAATTGGTTATCGTAAAAGCAGTGGACTTTTCAGACCTTATTAAAGCCACTTATTCGAAATTTGATGAGGACTATGAAATTAAAAATTTTGAAACCATTCAAGCTAAGTCAGCGCAAATAAAACTTCGTAAGCCCAATTTGCTTCAAATTGATGGTGAAATTATTGATCAATTCGATAATATTCAAATTGATATTTTACCCAAAGCTTTGAAATTTATCAAATAAAAAACGCCGATGAATTTTCATCGACGTTTTAAACCTAACTTCTTCTTTTTTATTCCTTTCCTTTTTTAAAGGATTCAAATTCGCTACTTGTATTCTCTCTCGGCCACACATTATTAGCCGTATCTACATCGGCAGTTTCTGCCTTTGGGTCAACAATCATTTTTACGATTTCCTTTTCAGAAAAGATAGCCTTTTTCACTTCAGAATCGTTTTTTCTCCAGACTTGTACTGGATATTTGATAACCTCTGAAGTTCCATCGGCATATTGAAATTCTACAATAATCGGCATCACTAAACCTCCTGGTTTATTGAAAGTCACTTCATAAATATGCTTAGGCTGCTTCATCATATCAATCTCTTGTTGAGTGAAGTTGTCCATAAGGTATTCTCTTAATTTTGGAGCTTGATCTAAAGGATTACCATTTTTCATAGCTGCTTCAAAATCTTCACTATCCTCAGTCAACAGATAAACCGCGTCTTTAGATCTTGGATCTTTTGCTGGATCCTCTATACCATATCTACTAAGTAAAGCTTTACCTTCAGTGGTAGGATTACTTGAGATAAAGTAGTTTTTAACATCCTTGATGCCAATATCTACATAGTCTGTAGTGTAAAACCATCCTCTCCAATACCAATCTAAGTCAACGGCAGAGGCATCTTCCATTGTTCTGAAAAAATCCTCTGGAGTAGGGTGTTTAAACATCCAACGTTGGGCAAAAGTTTTGAAAGAATAATCGAAAAGCTCATGACCCATAACGGTCTCTCTTAAAATATTAAGCGCTGTCGCTGGTTTCCCATAAGCATTATTTCCTAATTGGTACACCTGTTCTGGATTGGTCATGATTGGAGAGATATACTCTTGATTTCCTTTCATGTAATTAACCATTTTAGAAGGCTCACCTCGTCTAGATGGGTATTTTTCGTAGGTTTCTTCGTTTCCAGATAATATAGCAGGGTAGGTTTTTGCAAATTCTTGTTCAGATAAATACTGCATAAAGGTGTTAATACCTTCATCCATCCATCCCCATTGCCTTTCGTCACTGTTGACGATCATAGGAAAAAAGTTGTGTCCAATTTCATGAATAATAACGCTAACCATTCCAAATTTAGTACGATCTGAAATAAATCCGTTTTCATCCGGTCTCCCATAATTCCAACAAATCATTGGATATTCCATCCCTTGGCTTTTTGCATGAACAGAAATTGCTTTATGGTAAGGATAATTAAAGGTATAACTGCTATAAGTTTCTAATGTACTTGCTACTGCAAGGGTCGACCAGTCTTCCCATAAGGGATTACCTTCCTTAGGATAGAGGGAAACAGCCATAACATCTCTATCGCCGACCTTAACAGCCATCATGTCCCAAATAAATTTTCTTGAGGCAGCAAAACCAAAGTCTCTTACCATTTCAGCTTTAAACTCCCAAGTTTTAGTTTCAGTGGCATTCACTTTTTCGTTAGCAACGGCTTCTTCCTCTGTTACAATAACCACAGGTTTGTCGAAAGAGGTTTTTGCTTGTTCATATCGATCGAGCATTGTTTTGCTAAATACTTCTTTTCTATTCTGAAGTTTTCCTGTACCATCCACTATGTGATCTTCTGGAACAGTTATATTCACCTCATAATTACCAAATGGTAAGGCGAATTCTCCACTTCCCCAAAATTGGTAGTTTTGCCATCCTTCTTTGTCATTATAGACGGCCATTCTTGGAAAAAATTGAGCAATAACATAAGCTCTATTATCGTCTTCTTCAAAATATTCATATCCAGAACGTCCACTGTTTATCGTGTGGTTATTAATTAAATAATCCCACTCTATTGAAAATTCAAAAGATTTACCTGGCAGAAGTGGTTCTGGCATTTCTACTCTCATCATTGTGTAATTGATGGTATGAGGTAGAGGTTGGCCATCCTTATGAACTTTTTTGATGTTAAACCCACCATCAAATTCAGCTTTCATGTGAGAGTTCACGAAGCTTGGTGCAGGAGTTACAGGAGCAAATTCACTGCTGTTTCGCTCTTTGGCTGGGCTACCTTTAGCTCTGATATTTTGGTCTAGCATGACCCATAAATACTCTAAGGCATCAGGAGAATTGTTGGTATAAGTAATGGTCTCCTTTCCGTAGAGCATAGTATTCTCATCATCTAAGGTAATGTCCATCTCATAATCTGCAGTATTTTGATAATACTGATGACCTGGAGCACCAGATGCAGTTCTATAGACATTTGGCGTTGCAAATTCATCGTAGAGTTGTCTGAACTTGTTCTGGTTGGTATGTCCTTCTTGCTTTTCTTCAACTTTTTCTTCTTGAGAAAAGCCGGAAAAGGTAATTGATAAAACCGCCAAAAAGAACGGTGCATATTTAATTCTATTCATAATGTACTGTGTTATTATACTTAAATTAAGGTTAGAATGTTAGTGTTCGTTTTGAGAGTTTTTTTTCTAAAATAAAACTTTTTTTAAACTCTCCAGATTTGAAATGAATCATATTTTTTTGTTGCTCAAACAAATCTGTCAAAATTAAATTTTCAATAGTTATTGAGTTAAGCTCATCTATATTTTCAATTTCGATATATAAGTAAACCATGTCCTCTTCATATTTCTTTCCTAAATACTTCAGGGATAAAATTTTACCCACAGACTCTACAAAAAATTTATCTTTAATATACCGTTCGATATAGACTTCAGTTTCTTTGACTTCTAAAGAGGGAATAAGTTTAAAATCTTTTTGATACCGTTTATTGAGAACATCTTCAAAATCATCTGTAAACACTCTAGAAATGATCTGTAGACTTTGTTTTTCAGCAACATAATTTATATCGGTGACGCTAAGATAGAATTCATGGACGTCTGCAGTTGTTGAGATAGAAAGCCAAATAAAAAAAGTCAATAAAACTTTCATTTTTTTAAATTTTTGAGCGAAATATAAGAAATTGCTTTTAGCTTCAACTCATCGATTAATGCTAATGGATCTCCTTTATCCATGATGGAAACTGTATGCTTATCCTCTGCACAATAATACGCAAAGTCTTCTATATAGATTTTAGGAATATTCAAGTCAGTAGTTATTAAACCAGAGGAGACACTCCTTAAGAGTCTATTTTTATCAGTTTTAATATTTGCAATTTCTATACGTTGCTTTATTTTCTTCATTTCTCCATTGAGAGACATGATGAGGAAATCTAAGGAGCTACTTTGAGCAGCGCGTAATTCTCGCTCTACTTTAGCTAATTTTCGAGGAACTCTAAAACCAAACTGTCGCTGGTCAATAAAGTCAGTCTCAACTTGTTTAATGTCTTTGCTTAGGTTACCTGTAAGGTTATATTGTAAGATAGTGACTTCTTCTAATTCGTTGATTTGCATTTCTAGAAAAATAGAAGTGCTAGTTCTCAAATTGTTATCTTCAATATTTAGGGTGTAGGTTTTATGTTGAAGAGAAGTAAATAATATGGAATCGCCTACTTTAGCTCTTATGTTATATTTTCCATCCTTAGTGGACACTTGCCCTATTTCTTGAGTGATATTGATGATGTTGATTTGATAAGTGTCCAAAGAATCTGCATAAATCTGACCCTTCATAAATTTTTCTTGCCCAAAGCTAAGTACGGGTAAGATTAAAAGGAGGTAGAAGTAGATTCTCAAATTAGTCTTGGGATTTAAATTCTTTAGACTTTTGAATCAAAAACTCAATCAAGTCCAATTCATTCCCTTTTTTAAGCATTTTTTTAGTAAGGCCTTTATCTTCGACGTAAAAAATAAACTGATTGATTTTATCTTCATCGATATTAAGATTTTCTTTAAAAAAGGAATCTTTGTACATCTTTCTCACCATAACATCAACATTTTCCGGCAACTTATGGTCTACAGTAACCTCTTTAGATGCTAAAATTGTTCTAAAAATATTAGCGATGTTCAATCCATTTTTTATAAATTGTTGTTCGGTATTAAGACCTTCATTTATAGTTTGAGTTCTTATATTCGGTTGTGTTCCATCGTAATCGTTCAGAATTGATTCTGAACCATCACCAGGCGCTTTAAAGTAAGTTGCATTTACTTTCCTTGCGTCCACCTCAATATTGCCTTCCAGATCATAAGGTGATACGATCACTTCGTCCAAGGTGTTGATTTCATCATTGATTTTGATGGTCAATTTCTTTTTTAGTATGATATTCTTATCTATGACCACTGTAAAATTTTGATATTGAATGGCTTCAAATCTTAAACGATCTCCTAGTCTCACCAAAACTCCAAATTGACCGTATTGATTGGTAACCGTGCCTTTATCTGTATTTTGATTGATGATTTCAATTTGTGAGGCCTCGCCATCAATAGGAACTATAATTTCTCCTGCAACATAAACGCGATCACTAATTTGTGCAGTTAATACTTGTATGAAAACGAGGCAAAGGCTGGTAAAGATTAATTTCATGTGTTATTTTTTCACAATCTACTTAAAAAATCAGATACACAATCTTAATTTTGACACTAATTTTTTTGTTAACTCAGTTTACCACACATTATTCGTTGAAAGCATATGCAAGCAATCATAGCTAGTACATCCACTATTCACGGCAGCTCTTATCTAGAGTATTTACTACCAACTCTTGAGACTCATTTTGCCGATGTTGAAGACATTTTATTTATACCTTTTGCAAGGTCTGGAGGCATTACTCACGATGACTATACTGAAAAGGCTAAAAAGGGCTTAAAGCCCTGTGGTAAACATGTAAGAGGTTTGCATGAATTTAAAGACCCCAAAAAAGCTATTGCTTCTGCTGAAGCTATTTTTGTTGGAGGTGGAAATACATTTTTACTTGTAAAGCAGTTACATGAACTTGGATTGATGGACGTTTTAAGAACTGCAATTGATGCTGGGGCTCCCTATTTAGGGACGAGTGCTGGTAGTAATATATGTGGTCTTACTATGCAAACGACCAACGACATGCCTATTGTTTACCCTCCTTCATTTAAAACTTTGGGCCTTCTTGATTTTAATATTAATGCACATTATAAAGATCCCGATTTAAAATCAACCCATAAAGGGGAAACGCGTGAGACTCGAATTAAGGAATTTCAAAATCTAAATTCTGTAATAGTTGTAGGTTTGCGTGAAGGGAGTTGGTTAAAAGTATCGGATTCTAAAATCACTTTGGAAAATAAATTTTCCGCACGTATTTTTGAACCTGGCCGATTAGCTTACGAAATAGATCCCAATGCTATTTTAAATTTCAATTAGATGGATTATCAAGCTATTTTAGATCGACTTCAGAAAGATTTTATTCCCGATACAGGTATGGGAAATGCAGCGAGTTATATACCAGAATTGTCTAAGGTTGATCCTTTAAAATTCGGGATTTATCTCTACGCTCACGATGGCTCATCCTATGAATTTGGAGATAGCCAAGAAAAATTTTCTATTCAAAGTATTTCAAAAGTCTTCACTCTTACAATAGCTAAAGAATTGCTAGGAAAGGAGCTTTGGAAACGTGTAAACGTTGAACCTTCAGGATCGTCTTTTAATTCTCTTACAGAGTTGGAAAGAGAAAAAGGCATCCCTCGTAATCCTTTTATAAATGCTGGATCTATAGTGGTTGCGGATGCTTTGTTAACTGTTCTGGATAATCCAAAAAAAGACCTTTTGAAATTCGTAAGAAAACTTTGTGGAAGTGAGGACATTCACTTCGATGAGTCTGTTGCCAGAAGTGAAAAAAAGCATGGGTACCGAAACAAAGCTTTGGTTAATTACATGAAATCTCTTGGCAATATTACTAACGACACCGAGGACATACTGGATTTCTATTTTTACCAGTGCTCTTTAGCGATGACTTGCGATCAGCTTTCAAAAGCCTTTATGCTCTATGCCAATGAAGGCAAGCATTTTAGAAGTCAGGAGCAAGTGATAGATCCTCAAAGTGTGAAGCGTATTAATGCGATTATGCAGACCTGTGGATTTTACGATGAAGCAGGAGAATTTAGCTATCGAGTGGGCCTACCAGGGAAAAGTGGAGTTGGAGGCGGCATTGTAGCCGTTCATCCTCAACATTATTCAGTAACAGTTTGGAGTCCTATGCTCAATGATAAAGGAAATTCTGCACTAGGGATGAAGGTGTTGGAAGAGTTAACTACGCTTACAGGATTGTCGATTTTTTAAAATCTTTATCTAAGATTTAAATTTTAATATTTCTTTGTTCAATTGCTTACCAGTATATTTGTGATATGATTCAATTACCTTTATTTATTAGTGGGGCAGAAATAGCTTTTATATTATTTATTTTGATAATGGTTTTTGGTGCGGATAAAATCCCAGAAATGGCTAGGTTTTTTGGTAAAACGATGAAATCCTTTAGACATGCAACGGATGAGATTAAAACTGAAATTACCAAGCAAAAAAAGGAACATAATCTAGATTTCGACATCAAAAAAGAGGTTGAAGAACATACCAAGACTTTAGAGTCTAAAACTTCAAAATTGAAAGATGAGGTTGAAGATGCTATTGGTCCCATCAAACGTCGATTCTAATGGAAATCAATCCTGTAAAATGGGATTGGGAATTAATGGTATTTCTAAATAACCTAAGTCCTGATGTATTAAATCCATTTTGGAGTTTTGTGACTTACACAAAACATTGGATACCCTTTTTAATATTTCTTATGGCACTCTTTTTTTATAAGTCACCGGCTAAGAAAGGCGTTTTAGGTCTGTCAATAGTTTTAGTTTGTGCAGGTTTAACTCATTTAATTACAGATTTCACCAAATTTTTGGTTATGAGAAGCAGGCCAAATACAGTAGAAGCGCTTTCAGAAGTTATTAAAGTTTTGTATGAGCCTTCTCACTCCAGTTTTTTTTCGGGTCATGCTTCCACTTCATTTGCAGCTACCGTCTTTGTATTTTTAAGTCTTAAATCTAAATATAGATACTTAGGTCTAATTTTTATTTGGCCTATTTTATTTTCATCAAGTAGAATTTTTGTTGGAGTTCACTTCCCAAGCGATGTTATAGTTGGAGGGGTTGTGGGGACTATCCTTGCTATTTTGTTTTATGAACTTTACAATTTCCTTCTATACAAATTAGTTCACGTAGGTAATTAATAGAATGCTTAAAATGGCGATTCCAATCCCTATCCAATTCTTGGGACTTATCTTTTCTTTAAAACACACTATTCCTAAAAGCGTCGACAGCAAGACAATCGAAACATTATTAATAATTAAAATACTAGAGCTATCCAGTCCATCGATTCTTAGGGCCAAGATGAAAAAATAGATCGAAAAGTAGTTGGGAATACCCAATAAGAATCCTCCTAAAATATCTTTCCAGTTAAATTTTGCTCTGCCAGAAAGAGCTTTATATCCAAAAACCAGACTTCCAGTAAGGCAGGCAAATAAAAAGGTATTGGCAGAAAACAAGGAGATTTCCGAATCTGGCACATACGTATTTTCCAAAAATTTAATACTGCTTTCTATAAGACCGCTTCCTAGAAAGACCAAAAGCGGAAAAATAAAGAACTTCATATCAATACTTAAACCATCGCGTCGTCTTACCGAGACCAGATAGACAGATACTAATGCCATCAAAATGCCTATAATTTTAAGGAGGCCTAAAGGTTCATCATAATATGCAATTACAAAAAGTACAGGAATGGCAACGCTCATTTTGCTAGCTACAGAAACGACAGACATTCCCCCTTTTTGCGTGGTAATAACCATAAGGTAGAAGACGAGTATAAACATAACACCCAAAGTCATAGAGCCATAAAACCAATCCTTTTGGGGAGTTTCAAGTAGTTCGTCTATAGACAACTGATTTTGTAAACTAAGTCCTAGAATAAAAGCGGTAAAGTAGTTGACTATAAGCGCATTGAGAGTTGTAATTTTATATTTTCCAAAAAGTTTAAAAGCGATATAAATAGCGCTAGATGATAAAATACTAAGGAGAAGAACAATCAAAATAAGTCAGATTTAATAGAGAATAAATCGACGACTTCTTCTTTTCCAGCCTGCAAATGCCAGATATGTAATCCTAGAGTTTTTGCAGATAAAATATGATCCTGAGTATCATCTACAAATAAAGTCTCCTCAGGGGAAAGCTTATTGGTATTGAGAACATATTCAAAAACATCTCTGTTTGGTTTTCGATAATGGATTTCATGAGAGAGATAAAATTGATCAAAACAGGATTTGAACTCTTCATAAATTGGAATGTTTGCTTTTACCCAATCGATATGCAGCGCATTGGTATTACTCAATAAAATAAGAGTATATTTTCCTGAGGCTTGAAGCTGTTTTAAAAATTCCAAACGTTCTGCAGGGAACTCAATTAAAATAGAATTCCAAGCTTTAATAAAAGCGTCTTGCGTTAATCCTGGAAAACAAGTGATATAATGCTGAATAAAATCTGAACTTGAGATCAATCCTTTCTCATAACTAGCATTAACCTTAATTAATTCCTCGCTTAGCTCAGTTGCTCCATGAATTTTCATGTGCTTTAGTGTAGCTGACTTGTCTAGAGTAAGAAATACATCTCCGAAGTCAAAAATAATAGTCTTAATCATTTTGAAAATAATTGAGTTGATCACCTTCTAGCCATTCATTTCTTGTGGCTTTTTGGTCTAGCACGGGTCCTTTAAGGCCGTATTTAATTTCATTTTTCCCGATAAATACTCTAGCTTCATCCCATAGCTTATGATCAATAAAGCTCTGTATAGTCATGGCACCACCCTCTATAATTACAGATTGTAATCCCTTTTCATATAAGCTAGACAAAATTTGTTCAGGTAGATTCCTTTCGAAGTCGAGGGCTTCAAAATTTAAATTGTTTTGACTCGCTTTAGTCAGTTTATGGTCATGGAACACGACAGTAGCCTGGGAGGTGTCGATCAAAGCTAGGGAGCTTGGCAATTTTAAAGCTCTATCGATCACAACACGTGTTGGGTTTTCACCCTCATAATGTCTTACATTCAATTTAGGATTATCCTTGAGTGCAGTTTGTGTCCCTACCAAAATGGCTTGCTCTTCGCTTCTCCATTTGTGTACTAATTGTTGGGAATACGCATTGGTAATCCAAAAGATATTCCCTTTCTGTTGTTCAGTTGGAGCAATAAAACCATGGGTGGTTTCAGCCCATTTTAAAATTACAAAAGGTCTTTGCTTTCTATGAAATGTAAAAAACCGCTTATTTAGCTCTTCGCATTCCTTTTCACATACGCCAACAGTTACACTTCTTTTAGCAGCTAATAATTTTTTGATTCCCATTCCTGCGACCTTGGCAAATGGATCCAGAGTTCCTATAACAATTTTAGGAATTTTCTTTTCGATAATAAGATCACTACAGGGAGGCGTTTTTCCATAGTGACTGCAAGGTTCTAGAGTCACATAAAGGATAGATTTTTTAAGTAAAGACTGGTTTTTAACAGAATTTATGGCTTTTACTTCAGCATGATCATCTCCTGCTTTAATGTGCCATCCCTCACCTATAATGTGGTCATTATACACGATCACACAACCTACCAAAGGATTGGGGTATGTGGTGCCTAGACCATTCGTAGCTAGTTCAAGGCATCTTTTGATGTAAAATTCATTTGTTTTCACGGTGTAAAAATAGAAAAAGACTCATGGATTCAACTTAAAATAATCATCCTTTTTATAAAGATAGTTTTCGCTGTTTTTTCTTTTTGAATTTAAAAGGTTCAGACTTTAATTTTTCAAGATAGAGACACTTAAAATTTTGAAATCTCTTAATTTAGCCTGTAGTTTTAAAACCAGATTGGAAGACCAATTATTTTTTAAAAACAATCACATTCAACTAAAGCAAAACATGACTGATATAACAATTAGACCTATAGAACAAAAAGACAATGCAAAAGTAGCAGAAATGATACGCCATGTCTTGATAGAACAAGGTGTGCCCAAAGTAGGTACAGCTTATGAAGACATAGCTTTAGATCAGCTTTTCGAAACTTATCAGAAAGATAGAGCAGAGTATTTTGTATTTCTGGAAGGAGATGAAATCCTTGGCAGTGCGGGTATAGCTCCTTTAGAAAATGGAGAAAGCACAATCTGTGAACTTCAAAAAATGTATTTCCATCCTGAGGTGAGAGGGAGAGGCTTGGGACAAAAAATGATGCAAGTGTGCTTAAAATTTGCTAAAAAGCATCATTTTAATGAATGCTATATAGAGACTTTAGTTTCCATGGAGCCTGCTCAGAAATTATATAAAAAATCGGGTTTTGATTACATAGAAGAGCGATTAGGAGATACAGGACACTATTCCTGCAAGGTGTTTATGAAGAAAAAATTAGTTTAAAAACAAGCCTAATTAATGAATAAAACAGCCATTATTGTCCACATGGAAAGAAGCCAGGAGCGTTAAATTTTAACTGAAAAATATTTATAAACTTAAAAATTTAAGTTTATACCTACAGAAACAAAAGGTTTTCACTATAAAAACACAGGCTTTAGTGTAGATAAAAATCTTTCAGGGCCCATCGATGGCGATCCCCAAATAGCAGCTTTAGAAGCTATTAATGAATTGTTTTTTTTTGAGACCTTTTAGGAATGCATTTTCACGAGCCATATGTCCGTGTTAATAAGAATTAGCGATGTCCACAGCCGCCAATCCAGCAACAGATCAACTTCTCGTCGATGCTTATTTTAAGAATTAATCTTTTGGAATAGCTTTTAAAATAAGATCCATAATAATTTGTGGACAGCGCATAGGTCGTTTTGTTTTATGGTCAACAAAAACGAGCACTGTTTGACCAAGAGTTAGGATTTCATCGTTTTGATTTCTAATTTCATAATCAAAAATAATCGATGCACTGGGTAATGTATTTAAGAGTGTCTTTACGTTTAGGATATTTCCAAACCTTGCCGGTTTTTTATAATCTATAGTCAATTTAGATAAGGGTAAAAAGATTCCTTTATCTTCCATTTCTTGGTAATGTATTCCCATTTTTCTCAACCAATCTACTCTGGCTTGTTCAAAATAAACAGGGTAGTTGGCATGATGTACAACTCCCATTTGGTCGGTTTCCGCATACCTAACTTCAATGGAAGAAGACGTCGAAATTGGCTTTATTAGTTTACTGTTTTTGCTCAAAATTTATATTTTATGATGTAATTAAGTATAGGTAAAAAAAAAGAGAATTTCAACCCAAATTCGATTTTTTTATTAGAAAATTTGTTCACATATTTGCCGTTCGCAAGAAGACAATAAACTTGCAAAGAATAGAATACTAATTAAGATACCTTAAGTCTAACTATGTCAAAATCAGCAACTTCGGTTTGGGATAACTGCCTAACTTTTGTGAAAGATAATATTTCTGATCAAGCTTATAAAACCTGGTTTCAACCTATAAATGCTGTAAAACTCAATGATAATGCCTTGAGTATTCAAGTACCTTCAAAATTTTTTTACGAGTGGCTAGAAGAGCATTACGTAGATCTTTTAAAAGTTGCTTTGACCAAAGAAATAGGGAAAGGAGCAAAGTTGGTTTACGTGATTCGAATGGAAAATGCTAAAGGTAATAGACAACCTTTTACAGAAAAAATACCAAGTACTCAACGTTCCAATGTTAACTCTCAATCTATAGATTTTCCTTCGCGTCAAAAGAATCCAGAATTAAGAAACCCGTTTGTCATTCCTGGCATTCGGAATTTAAAAATTGATTCTCAATTAAACTCAAATTACAGTTTCGATAATTTTTTGGAGGGAACCTCCAATAGGTTAGCGAGATCTGCAAGTCTTGCCGTGGCGAATAAACCTGGTGGAACTTCTTTTAATCCTTTGCTTATTTTTGGTGGAGTTGGTTTGGGAAAAACCCATTTAGCTCATGCTATAGGATTACAAATCAAAGATAAATTTCCAGATAAAACTGTTCTTTATATTTCTGCGGATAAATTTACGCAACAGCATATCGATGCGGTTTCTAAAAATAACAGAAATGACTTTATCCATTTTTATCAAATTGTAGACGTACTTATTGTAGATGATATCCAATTAATTTCTGGTAAAAAAGGAACTCAGGATGTGTTTTTTCACATTTTTAATCATTTGCATCAAAATGGAAAACAAGTTATTTTAACCAGTGACAAAGCTCCTGTAGATATGCAAGACATTCAGCAGAGACTTCTCTCCAGATTTAAGTGGGGACTCTCAGCAGAACTCGCGCAGCCAGATTTTGAAACGCGTATCAAAATTATAAAGAATAAACTTTATAATGATGGTGTAGAGATGGCCGATGAAATCTTAGATTATGTGGCCTCAAGAATTACCGCCAACATTCGTGAACTAGAGGGGGCAATCATTTCTCTTATCGCACACTCCACGTTTAGCAAAAAAGAAATCACTATCGATCTTGCAGAGCAAATCGTAAAGAATTACGTCAAAAACAACAAGAAACCGATTTCTCTAGATGATATTCAAAATGTAGTTAGTGATTATTTTCATATCGAGATAGAAGAGCTGCAGTCTAAAAGTAGAAAGCGCAACGTTGTTCAAGCTAGGCAAATCGCCATGTACTTTGCTAAAGAAATAACCAAAACTTCGCTTACCAGTATTGGAAGACACATAGGACAAAGAGACCACTCCACGGTCTTGCATTCCTGTAAAATCGTATCCAATCTCCAAGAATCCGATAAGCAATACAGGAAATTCATTCAAGACCTCGAAATTAAATTCAAACAGTTATGATTCGAGTTTTGATGGTATGCTTAGGTAACATTTGCCGATCCCCTCTGGCAGAGGGGATTTTAAAATATAAGCTAGACATGTCCATTTTTGAAATAGACTCTGCAGGGACTTCTGCTTTTCATCAAGGTTCTCTTCCAGACCAACGCTCTATAGAAATGGCTAATAAATACGGGATAGATATTACCAACCAAAAAAGCAGACCCTTTACAAAGAAAGATTTTCAAAGTTTTGATTATATTTATGTCATGGATTCATCCAATTATGAAGATGTTATTAGTATGGCAGACAACAAAGAGGATGAAGATAAAGTCAGTTTAATTCTGAATACTATATATCCAGGCGAAAACCAAAGTGTACCAGATCCTTATCATGATTCCATTAATGGGTTTGAACAGGTGTATCATATGTTGGAAGAATCCTGTTCTGTTATTGCTTCAGAATTAGCATAATTTAATTTTTGATCAATTAATTATAGATGTATGGACAAAACACCTCAAAAAGGTAAACTTTATTTAATTCCTAATAGGCTTGGAGACTTGCCGCCCTTGGAAGTTCTACCTCTCTCTATTCGTAAAGTTATCAGCGAAATTGACCATTATATCGTTGAAAATGAAAAAGTTGCTAGGCATTTTATAAAAAAAGTAGTGCCTTCCAAATCACAACCTAGCCTTGAGTTTAAGTTATTAAATAAATTCACTTCCGATCTTGAAATTCCAAATTTCCTTGATCAATGCGAACAAGGCATCAATATGGGACTGATTTCCGACGCTGGTTGCCCTGGAGTTGCAGATCCTGGAGCTCAAGTGGTAGCTTTGGCTCACCAAAAAAATATCAGAGTGGTTCCTTTGGTAGGTCCATCTTCTATTTTATTGGCCTTGATGTCTAGCGGTCTTAATGGTCAAAACTTCACTTTTCACGGGTATTTACCTATCGACAATCAAGAGAGAAAGCATTTTGTAAAAAAAATTGAAAAGGCATCTATAGACAATAGCCAAGCTCAAATATTTATAGAAACGCCTTACAGGAATAATAAATTACTCATCAGTCTTATTACTACTTTACAGGCTTCCACCAGAATAAGTGTGGCCGTAGATTTGACGCTCTCTACAGAATTTATTAAAACTCAAACCGCGGCAGAATGGAAGAAAACATCTATTGATCTGCACAAGCGGCCAGCGATTTTTACCATTCAAGGCTAACGAAGTGACCTGAATCTTTAATTCAACTTTATTTTGAAAGATGACGTTTTTAAAACCATTAACCGACCTGGTTCAGAAATTCTGTTTAAGGAGAAGGCTAGTAAGTTTTTCGCCTATTCTTTCCCTATTTTCTCAGAAACAGATGTAGAAACGGCAATCTTTAGTTTGAAATCTAAACATAGCAAGGCAGGACATTTTTGTTATGCTTGGCAAATGGGAGAAAACTATGAACACTTTCGAGTCAACGATGATGGTGAGCCTTCCAATTCTGCAGGAATGCCAATACTGGGACAGTTGCAAAATTTCGAAATGACCAATACTTTAGTAGTTGTGGTGAGATATTTTGGAGGGACTAAGTTGGGTGTAGGGGGGCTGATTTCTGCCTATAAAACTTCAGCAAAGATGGCTTTGGAAGCCAGTAAAATCATCACTAAAACCATCAATATCGAGTTTGATGTCATTTGTGAATACGATAAGATGAATCTGGTGATGAGACTGGTTAAAGAATACGACTTGGATATTAAATCTCAAGACTTAAAGCTCAATTGTAAATTTAAAATAAGTGTTAGGAAAAAAGACTTTAAAGAGATCTACAAAAAATTTGATAGCGTCTTTGGATTTCAAGTTTCTAGTGAGCATAAATCCGAGGAAGAATGACTGATCTTAAAAAACTAAAGCAAGACTTTTTTAAAGCTCTTCAGCCCATTTATGAAGCGGGAGAGATTTCTAATTTCTTTAAGTGGTTGGCAGAAGACCTTCTGGATTTAAAAACTCATGATTTGCTTTTAGAATCTGAAGCGAATCTAGATTCTAAAAGACTAGTAGAGTTTAAGAAGGCTCAATCTCGACTTGAAGCACAAGAACCTATACACTATATCTTAGGTTACACTGAATTTTTCGGGCTTCGTTTTAAAGTCAATACCAGTGTATTGATTCCAAGGCCAGAAACTGAAGAATTAGTAGAATGGATTTTAGAAGATCAGAAATTTTCAAAGTCTCAGTTATCTATATTAGATCTAGGGACTGGGAGCGGTTGTATTCCTATCGCTTTAGCTAAGCACCTTCCTCAGGCTAAATTTAAGGCTCTAGATATTTCATCAGAAGCCTTAAAGCTAGCAGAATTAAATTCAGAAGATAACAACACCAAAATTGAGTATACTCAAGCCGATTTATTGACCTTGAAGCATCTTCCAGAAGAAATTGATATTGTGGTTTCCAATCCTCCTTATGTAAAATTCAATGAGCAAGCTCAAATGCAGGATAATGTTCTTAAAAACGAACCGCATTTAGCCTTATTTGTGAAGGATAGCGATCCTTTAATTTTTTATAGAAGAATTGCAGAACTGACTTCCAAAATGACTAAAAGACCTTTGGTTTATGTGGAAATCAATCAATACTTAGCACAAGAAACACGCCAACTATTTCAAAGTTTTGGTTTTCAAAGCCTTGAGTTGAGGAAAGATTTTCGTGGAAATTACAGAATGCTAAAAGCCTATTAAACTATCCTTATAAACAGATATTCTGACTAGGAATTTGAAGAATTTAATTTAATTTTAAGGGCTGAACAAAGAACTTGTTTTCAACCTTAAATTTATTCGTTTTATGAGCATTCAAGATCAAATTGAAAATTTACGTCAAGAACTTCACGAGCACAATTACAAGTACTATGTCTTGGATGCTCCGGAGATTTCCGACTATGATTTTGATATGAAGTTGAATGCGCTCCAAGAGCTAGAAAAGACCCATCCAGAATATAACGATCCCAATTCGCCAACAATGCGAGTAGGTGGGGAGGTCACCAAAAACTTTAAGACGGTAATCCACGATTTCCCGATGTATTCTTTGTCGAATTCCTATTCCAAAGAAGATTTGGAAGATTGGCAAACACGTGTCCAAAAAATAATTGAAGAGCCTGTTGAATTCACTTGTGAACTTAAATACGACGGAGCTTCTATTAGTTTAACTTACGAAGATGGCGATTTTTTGAGAGCAGTAACTCGTGGGGATGGAACACAAGGGGATGAGGTTACCCATAATGTAAAAACCATACGGTCTGTTCCGTTAAAATTGAAAGGGGATAATTACCCTCGCCGATTTGATATTCGTGGAGAAATCGTGTTACCCTATGAAGGCTTTGCTAAATTGAATGCAGAGCGAGTAGAGTTGGGAGAAGAACCTTATGCTAATCCTAGGAATACCACTTCAGGGAGTTTAAAATTGCAAGACAGTGCAGAAGTGGCTAAGCGTCCTTTATTGTGTTTACTTTATAATCTCACCGGAGAAAATCTAGGCGTGAGTACCCAAATGGAAAGTTTAAACAAGTCTAGAGAATGGGGATTTAATGTTCCTAAAGAAGCAAAGCTTACCAAATCGATTGATGAGGTGTTTGCTTATATCAACTATTGGGATGAGCACCGCCACGATTTACCTTACGAAACCGATGGTGTCGTTATTAAAGTCAATAGTTTACAACATCAAGAGGAACTTGGGTACACGGCAAAATCTCCTCGATGGGCCATGGCTTATAAGTTCAAAGCAGAGCAAGTGTCAACCACTTTAAATCAGATCACCTATCAGGTCGGTAGAACAGGAGCTATTACTCCTGTCGCCAATCTCGATCCTGTTCAATTGGCAGGAACTACGGTAAAAAGAGCTTCACTTCACAATGCAGACCAGATTGAAAAACTAGACATTAGAGAAGGAGATGTGGTTTTTGTAGAAAAAGGAGGAGAGATTATTCCGAAAATCATCGGTGTAGATTTTAAAGAACGCGACTCGGAGTCTTCTCAGCCTACCGTCTACTTAAAAGAATGTCCAGAATGTGGAACGCCTTTAGAAAGGAAGGAAGGAGAAGTCTTACACTTTTGCCCAAATACCGAGGGGTGTCCTCCACAAATTATAGGGAGGATACAGCATTTTATTTCTCGAAAAGCTATGGATATAGAAGGGCTTGGAGGGGAAACGGTGGCGCTATTGGTAAGGGAAGATTTAATTGAGGATTACGCCGATTTATATACCTTAAGAAAAGAAGATGTTCTCCCTTTGGAACGTATGGCAGAAAAGTCTGCTGAAAATTTAATCAAGGGTGTTGAAGCCTCAAAAGATATTCCTTTTGAGCGGGTCCTTTACGGTCTTGGGATTCGATACGTAGGAGAAACTGTAGCTAAAAAGCTTGTGAAAGCTTTTAAAAGTCTAGATGTACTGGCTTCTGCAAATCTAGAAAACCTAGTAGCTGTAGACGAAATAGGGGAACGCATAGCACAAAGTGTCGTTGACTTTTTCAACGATGATGCTAATAAAATTCGCATTGACCGTTTGAGAAACTACGGTCTTAATCTCGAAATTTCTGAAGAAGAACTGGAGGGGCAAAGTAATAAGTTAATAGATCTTACTTTAGTGATTTCAGGAGTCTTTCTAAAAGTTTCACGTAGAGAACTTCAAGATCTTATCGAAAAGCATGGGGGTAAAAATACCAGCTCTATTTCTAAAAAAACAGATTATCTGGTTGCTGGAGAAAACATGGGGCCTAGCAAACGAACCAAAGCTGAAAATCTAGGGGTAAAGATTATCACTGAAGATGAGTTTTTAACGATGGTCGGCGATTAATCTATGACTGATTCTAGACTTCCATTACCAAGCTCTTTTGTTCTTTTAGCTCTATATCGTTAAAGTAAAAATCAATTCGGCCAACGTTTATGCCTGCCCAACCCACTTGGTTCACCAATACTGCTTTACCCTCTGCATTTTTAACCACAGTAGGCTTATCCAAAAAAGTATGAGTATGCCTTCCTATGATAAGGTCAATATTTTTGGTTTGTGCAGCGAGCTTTAAATCATCAATCTTATTAGATTTATAGCTATATCCCAAATGCGATAAACAAATTACGATATCACAGTTGAGATCTTGTTTTAAAATTTTGATCTGCTCTTGAGCTATCTCAACGGGATCTAGGTATTTTGTTTCTTTATACAAGTCTTGAGAAACCAATCCATCAAGTTCAATACCGAGAGCAAAAACACCAATAGTTAAGCCATTGACTTCGTAAATCTGATGCGATTTGACGAGTCCATTTAGGATTGTGTTCTCCAAATTGTAATTGGCATTCAGCATATCGAAATTTGCATGTTCAAGTTGAGCAGCTATATTATCAATCCCATTATCGAACTCATGATTGCCAATTGTGGAGGCATGGTATCCCATTTTACTCATGAGTTTAAATTCTAATTCACCTCCATGAAAATTGAAATACGGTGTTCCTTGAAAGGAATCTCCAGCATCCAAAATTAAGGTGTTTGGATTTTCGGCCTTTACCTTCTGAATATAGCTATACCGTCTTGACACACCACCAAGACTGGGATACTTACTGTCATTCTTGGGAAAGGGATCGATGTGACTGTGCACATCATTAGTATGCAAAATAGTAAGGTGTTTGGTGAAAGGTTTAGATTGGAAAGCACTCAATAAGCCGAGGCCACCCACTGCTGTGAATGTAGTTGCTGCTCCTGTTGTTTTTATAAATTTTAATCGGTTCATGATACTAGTTTTGAAGTTTGGTAAAGCGATTATCCTGTTTTGGAGCTATGGTGTCTTTCTTTTTAAAATAATCTATAAACAAGTTTCTTAACTTATACTCTAAGGAGTGTAGGCTTTTTGATTTTTTAAAGAATTCCATACGGTCTCCGCCTTTTATGAGGTAGTCGGAAGTGGCAACGTAGTAACTTTTATTCTGAATGTGTTCCCCATTCACTTTCACCTCTTTAAGAAGACCTTCAGCATTTAGAGTAATTTGAAGACCAGCGATGGGGTGAGCGACTTTATTTTTAACTAAATAATTCACCAATGCTTTAAGTTCTTCTGAAGCTAATTCAGCGATGACTACTTCATTTTCAAAAGGCATGATATTAAAAGCGGTTCTTGTGGTCACCTCTCCAGCATTGATGCCAGATCGAATTCCGCCGTAATTCAAAATGACGGCATCTATATGATGTCCTGTTCGTTTTTTAAAAATGGGATTGGCCATTTCAAGAACAGCATCAGACATCATATTCCCTAAAGGAGTGTTTAACTTTGCATCCGATTTGAACATCGCTTTTGGAGTGTAGGACAAAACGGCACTCGTTTCTTCTTGGATACGTTTTCTGTAGGGTGAGATAAAGTCTTCAAGCTCTTAATTTTTTTCTATCGAATCCGAAATTCTGACCTGTTCTCCATCTGTCTTAATAAGAATAGTAGGAGATTTTGAGCAGGACCAAAAAGAAATACTCACAAAAAAAAGAATTAGAAACTTATGCATAAAGATAGATTTGGGTGTAAATATAATGAGTTTATTAAATTTGAATGTATAGTAAAAGCTAATTATAGCCTTGGGTTTGCTAGTGAATTATTTAGTATTTCATAAACAACCTTGAGTGTTAAAATTTAGTATTTTTAGGCTTATAAAAACCAGTCTATGGAAATCCCCTTATTAAAAGAAATTGTCATTGTCTTAGGTATTTCCATTGTCATCATTTTGGCATTTCAAAAGATAAAGGTGCCTTCTATTCTTGGGTTCTTGATGGCGGGAATAATCGTAGGGCCTAGTGCATTCAATTTATTGAGCTCGAGTCATGAAGTAGAATTACTTTCAGAAATCGGGATAATTTTCCTGCTTTTTATTATTGGAATTGAGCTGTCGTTTAGCGGACTCATGAAAATCCGAAAAACCGTTTTTATAGGAGGAGGGCTTCAAGTTGGCGGAACTATATTGATAA
Organism: Psychroflexus sp. MES1-P1E; assembly: GCF_002836055.1. Taxonomy (GTDB): domain Bacteria; phylum Bacteroidota; class Bacteroidia; order Flavobacteriales; family Flavobacteriaceae; genus Psychroflexus. The sequence goes on along the minus strand of NZ_PJBS01000309.1, from coordinate 10,993 downwards.
CTGCTTTAGTCTCCATGGCGCTAGGTGTCGAAATTAATACTGCTGTTTTTATAGGATTTTTAATTTCTCTTAGTAGTACAGCTATTGTTCTTAAGATGCTTCAGGAAAAAGGGGAGATAGAATCTCCTCATGGTAGAGTGGCTTTAGGGATTCTTATTTTTCAAGATATAATTGTTGTTCCAATGATGTTGCTAACGCCCATTTTGGCGGGGAAATCAGATAATATTGGGGAAACCTTACTTATTCTCTTAGTAAAACTAATAGGCGTTGGTGCTGTGGTTTTTGTACTTCAAAGATATATAGTTCCGTTTGTTTTCAAATTAGTCGTTAAATCCAAGAATAGAGAGTTATTTATATTAACCACCATCGTCTTTTGTTTTTCTGTGGCTTGGTTAACGTCCTCTGTGGGACTTTCTTTAGCGCTTGGTGCCTTTTTCGCAGGTTTGATTATCTCTGAATCAGAATATAGCCATCAAGCTACAGCTAACGTCTTACCGTTTCGGGAAATCTTTATCAGTTTCTTTTTTATCTCTGTGGGCTCATTACTAGATCTGTCTTTTTTTATAAATAATGTCGTTTATATTTTACTTTTTGTACTTGCGGTTCTCCTAATTAAAATGCTAGTGGTCGCTGTTGTGACGTTCATTTTAAAAACTCAACCGCGAACTACTTTTATGTCTGCATTAAGTATTTTCCAAGTTGGAGAATTCTCTCTTTTACTCTCTACGGTGGGCCTTCAAAACGATTTATTGCCCAATGAATTATATCAATATTTCCTATCTGTTTCAATTATTACAATGGCATTAACGCCATTCATTCTTCAAAAATCTCATGGATTTTCAGATTTTTTACTCAAAGCTGCCATTCCTAAAGGCGTCAGAAAACGGCTTAATAATAGAAAGCTAGAGCAAAGCAGTAGTGAAGTAGATCAGGTGCAGAAGTGGTCAGACCATGTGGTTATTGTTGGATACGGACTCAATGGCCAAAATATCTCTAGAGTGACCTCTCATATAGATATCCCTTATGTGATTGTGGAAATGGATTACGATGCTATAGCTGAGGCTAAACGAAAAAACCAACCTATTGTTTTTGGAGATGCAGCAGATCCAGAAATTCTTAAGCATATCAATATTCAAAAAGCAAGAGTAGTGGTGATCGCAATCTCAGATCCTAGTGCTACCAAAAAAATCATCTCTTCCGTAAGATTATTTTCTCAAACTGTTTATATCATTGTAAGAACACGGTTTGTAAAAGAAATAGACGAAAATATGAAAGTGGGAGCAGATGAAGTTATTCCAGAAGAATTTGAAACTTCTATCGAAATTTTTACACGGGTGCTTAAACAATATATGATTACCCAAAGTGATATTGAGAATATTGTCACCAGTATAAGATCATATGACTATCAGATGCTTACCAGTATAAAACCAACGTCTAAGAATGCGATGTTTCAACAATTAGATATTCCAAATAAGGAGGTGGCAACGCTTCATGTGCAACACGGTGATAATGATATTGCTGGGAAATCTATAGTAGACTCTGGTATGGGTAAAAAATATAATGTAACTGTTTTGGCTATTAAACGTGGGCGAAAATATATTTCAGAGATCCAGCCTACTACTAAAATCGAAATTGATGATCTGGTCTATATTTTTGGGACTTCACAAGACATCAATACTTTAAACAAAGTGATAAAATTTTAAAATTAAACCGTAACATTTTTAAACTAAACCGTCCAATTTATAAATAAAACAATGAAAAAAATATTTTTAGTCATAGGAATTATGGCCATGATCACCAGTTGTAAATCGATTTCCAAATCAGAAAACGATCTGGTAGTTGTCGATATTTTTCTAAATGAGATTGAAAACGATAGAGTAAAAGTCTCAATAAATCCTGGTCCAATTCAGGCCGATTCTCTTAAATTTTATTTGCCTAAAACAGTGCCAGGAACTTATGCTGTAAATGATTACGGACAGTTTTCTAAAGGTTTAATTGCTATTGATTATGATGGAAATGAAATATCTATCACTCATAGCGATGATAATACGTGGACCATTTCCAATTCTCAAAATTTCGATAAGCTAACGTATTATGTCGAAGATACCTTCGATATTGAGGGAGAGGGCGGTGTGTTTTCTCCAGCAGGAACCAATTTTGAGGCTGGTGACAATTTTATGCTCAATTTGCATGCAATGGTCGGCTATTTTGAGAATGCAAAGGAAATCCCTTATAAAATCAATATCCATAGACCTTCAGACCTAATAGCTTCTGCCTCTTTGCCAGTGATTAATCAAACTGATCAAGGCACCTATATCATTGATGAATTTTCTACCAGTCGATATTTTGGGGTGATAGATCATCCTATTTTATATTCCGTTCCGGATACTACAAGCTTCGATATTGAAGGGATGAAAGTACTTTTAAGCATACATTCTCCAAACAACGTTCATACCACTAAAGATTTGAAACCAGCTTTAGAAAAAATGGTTCAAGCTCAAAAATCCTTCTTAGGTGAAATTGATAATACAAATGTATATGCTATTTTATTGTATCTGTCGGATATGGAAAACCCAGATGCTCGTGGATTTGGTGCTTTAGAACATCATACCTCTACTAGTGTCGTTTTGCCAGAAACCATGACTTTACCTCAGCTTGAAGAATCTATGACAGACGTAGTCTCGCATGAGTTCTTTCATATCATTACTCCATTGAATATTCATTCTAATGAAGTTCACTATTTTGATTATAACGCTCCTAAGATGTCCAAGCACCTTTGGATGTATGAGGGAGTTACTGAATATTTTGCAAACCTGTTTCAAATTAACCAAGGTCTTATTTCTGAAGAGGATTTTTATAAGCGGATGAACGCTAAGATTGAAACCTCAAGAGCTTTTGATGATACCATGTCGTTTACGACGATGAGTGAGAATATTCTTGATGATAAGTATAAAGACAGTTACTATAACGTATATCAAAAAGGAGCCCTTATAGGGATGGCTTTGGATATTCGCCTTAGGGAACTAAGCGGAGGGACCATGGGGATTTTAGACTTAATGAAAAAGTTGATTTCTAAGTATGGAAAAGACACACCGTTTGAGGATGATGCCTTGATTCCTGAAATCGTAAGTTTAACTTACCCTGAAATACAAGAATTTTTTGAGGCCTATGTGGAGGGAAACACTCCAATTCCTTACGATGATTTTTTTGCTAAAGTAGGAGTTGAGAAAACGGAGAGTGTTGGTAAAACAGGCTATTTTTTAGATGGAAGGACTCCATTTATAGACGTCAACCAAGATAAAGGCACAGTCTTTTTTAGAGAAAGTTACCCTATGAATTCGTTTTTCAAAGAGCTAGGTGTAAAAGGTGGAGATGAGATCAAATCTATTAATGGAACTGATTATACTCTAGAAAATATAAGAAATTTAATTTCGACTTCCATGGCTTGGGGAGAGGGAGAAGACTTTAAAATGACTGTGGAAAGGAATGGTGAAGAGCTTATTTTTGAGGGTAAAACCACTCAGCCTTTCACAAACAAAACCAGTTTACAGTCTAAAGAAATTGAAGAAACTGATCCTAAATTTCAATTGAGACAAGCTTGGCTAAAAGGCTAGATTTCAAGTCTATTTTTTAACCCATAAAAGTTTGGTCTTAAGGCTCAACTTTTACGGGTTATTTTTATTTGAAAATAGTACATTTGAACTTAAATTATTAAGGTGTTAAATTCTATAAAAACCTATTTTTTAAATAAAAGCCTATCTTCCAAAAGATCAGTTCAGGCAGAAAAATCAGTTGGTGATAAGGTTGGAATTTTATACAATGATGATATAGCGGATAGATATCAGCTGCAGCAACTTGTTGAGAAGAACTTCAAGATCAATTCTGAGGATATCAGTTTTCTAGGTTTTAGTCGTCATAGGTATGACAAGGTAGAAAAACCAGAGTACATCTTTACAACAAAGGATTTTACCCTGTTTGGAAAACCTAAATCTAAAGCCATTGATGAGTTTTTAAAAACAAATTATAAATTGCTTTTTAATTATTTTGGTAAAGAGGAGCTGTGCTTGGAGGTTTTAGCTCATCTCAGCGAGGCTAAGCTGAAAGTAGGATTACAAGAGGCGGACGAAAGAGTAAATGATCTTTTATTGAATATAGATTCTAAAAATCTTGATTTTTTTAAAGAAAGTTCTAAATATATAAAGCAAATAATTTAATATTAATGAAGCAGTTTTTAGGAACAGGGGTGGCTTTAGTAACGCCTTTTACAAGAAAAAATGAAATTGACGAAAATGCTTTAATAAAATTGGTTCAATTCCAAATTAAGAATGGCGTAGATTATATAGTCGTTTTAGGAACTACAGCAGAAAGTACGACTCTTTCTAAAGTAGAAAAAGAGACTGTAAAAAATATTATTAAATCTGAAAACAATGGTCAACTCCCTCTTGTTCTTGGGTTGGGTGGAAACAGTACCTTCCAGGTGGTCGAAGATTTAGCTCAAGAAAACCTAGAAGGCTTTGATGCTATTTTATCGGTGTCTCCTTTTTATAATAAGCCGAGCCAAGAAGGAATCTACCAACATTTCTCTGAAGTCTCTAAAGCGTCGAAGCTTCCAATTATAGTGTATAATGTACCAGGGAGAACAGGATCCAATATGCTGCCTTCAACTATAACACGTCTAGCAAACGACTTCGGTAATATTATAGGTATTAAAGAAGCAGCTGGTGATATAGTCCAAGCTTTGGAAATAATAAGGGACACACCAGATGAATTTTTGGTGATTTCTGGAGATGATATGCTTGCATTACCCATGGTTTTAGCTGGAGGTGCAGGAGTGATTTCTGTGATGGCACAAGGCTATCCAGCCGAATTTTCTAAAATGCTAAACTTGGGTATAGAGGGAAATGTGAAAGAGGCCTTTACTATCCAGTTTCGATTGATGGATGGTATTGATCTTATTTTTAAAGAAGGAAATCCCGCTGGTATAAAAGCGGTTTTTGAACTTAAAAATTTATGTGAATCGGGTGTTAGATTGCCTTTGGTAGAGGCAAGTTCAATATTAAAATCAGCATTAAAGGTTTTCAATAGTCAGATGAAATAAGCTGAGTCATAATACGTTTTTATTATCGAAGATTTATCCTTAATTTTGCACGATATTTAAATTTATGAAATCAATAGTTTTACTTTTACTAGGTGTAATTTCTTTCTCCTCTTGCAGTGAGTATCAGAAAGTGTTGAAAAAAGATGAGATTGCGGTAAAATATGAAATGGCAAAGTCTATGTATGATAAAGGTTTAGAAAAGGGAAAGGGTAAATATTATACCAAAGCTATTCGTCTTTTCGATCAAATCTTACCTCAATATAAAGGCAAGCCTTCAGGTGAAACGGTAAGTTATATGAATGCTAATTCACATTATTTATTAGGAGATTATTTTTTATCTGGTTATTTGTTTGAACGCTTTTCAAAGTCTTACCCCAACAGTGAAAAGGCGGAAGAAGCGCATTATAAAAGCGCAGTAAGCTATTACGAAGTCTCGCCCATCTACAGTAAAGACCAAGAGGATACACAGACTGCTATGACCAAGCTTCAGTTTTATATCAATACCTATCCCGATGGAGAATTTTTTGAAGAATCTAATTCTAAGATCCAAGAATTAAGCTTAAAAATTGAAAAGAAATATTATGAGATTTCCAAGCAATACCACCATACTGAGCGGTATAAGTCTGCGATAGAATCTTTCGATAACTATATACTGAAATTCCCAGGAACCAAATTTAGAGAGCAAGCTTTTTTCTACAAATTTGAATCTGCATATATTTTAGCCATCAATAGTATTGCTATATTGATTCCGGAACGACTCGCTGAAGCTCAAACTTACTACGAAGATTATTCAAAATATTACACTGGCACAGAAATATCTGAACAAGCAATGATCTACGCCAAAGACATAGAAGAACGAACAAATACACAAACTGAATTATGAATTCAAATATCAAAAACACCAACGCTCCAATAAGCACAACTACAATCAATAAGAATAAAGTTGATGCGCCTACTGGAAACATTTACGAATCTATATCAATAGTTTCTAAACGTTCTAACCAAATTAATGTGGAGATGAAGAAAGAGCTTTTGGAAAAATTAGATGAATTTGCTACGTATAACGAGAACTTAGATGAGGTTTTTGAAAATAAAGAGCAAATCGAAGTTTCCAAATACTACGAAAGACTTCCTAAGCCACATTCTATTGCTATGGAAGAATGGTTAGATGACAAAATCTACTATAGACATACCCAAGAGAATACCGAAGACTAAATAGTTTTTCATCAATGAGCATTTTAAGCGGTAAGCATATCCTATTAGGAATTACAGGGGGCATTGCCGCTTATAAATCTGCTTTTCTTGTGCGTCTATTAAAAAAAGCAGGAGCTCAGGTAAAAGTTGTCATGACTCCAGAGTCCGAGCAATTTATAACCCCTCTTACTTTATCTACACTATCCGAAAACCCAGTGGTTTCAAGCTTTACCGACGAGGAAAAAAATTGGAATAACCATGTGGATTTAGGATTATGGGCAGATATAATGCTTATCGCCCCAGTCACGGCAAATACCTTATCCAAAATGGTTTCGGGTTCTGCCAATAATCTACTTATCACTACTTATCTTTCTGCTAAATGTCCAGTTTACTTCGCTCCAGCCATGGATCTGGATATGTACAAGCATGCATCATCCAAGGCGAGTATAGAAAAGCTTATAGATTTTGGGAATAAATTTATAAAACCTGGATCTGGAGAATTGGCCAGTGGTCTTGTTGGGGAAGGTAGAATGGCTGAGCCAGAAGATATCATAAGCTTTATTGAAAAAGATATTCTTTCTCAACTTCCTCTAGTTGGAAAAGAAATTACAATTACCGCGGGGCCTACTTATGAAGCCATAGACCCAGTTAGGTTCATCGGTAATCACTCAAGTGGTAAAATGGGTTTTGAACTTGCTAAGCGAGCTTTAGATCTTGGCGCTACAGTGAACTTGATTACTGGACCAACCCACCTCCATTTAAAGCATTCCAATTTAACTAGAATTGATGTCGTAAGTGCTCAGGAGATGTACGTTGCTACGCTATCCAAATTCGAGTCGTCTTCTATAGTTATTGCTTCAGCGGCAGTTTCAGATTACAGGCCCAGGCATCAGTTGGAACAAAAAATGAAAAAGTCTAAAGAGGCTTTACATATTGAATTAGAACCTACAACAGATATATTAAGGCATTTGGGGAGCATCAAAAAAAACCAAATTCTTGTAGGGTTTGCCCTAGAGACAAATGATGAGGAGCAAAATGCGAAGTCTAAATTGAAAAGAAAAAATCTAGACTTTATCGTTCTCAATTCCTTAAATGATAAAGGGGCAGGGTTTAAAACAGACACTAATAAAATTAAAATTATAACAAATTCAGAAACTATACGTTTTAAAACAAAACCTAAATCTGAAGTCGCCAAAGACATTTTTGATCATATTTTAAAACTAATACTCCGATGAATCTAAAGCTTAATTTCCTTTTACTCCTTTTTCCAATTGCGATCTCAGCCCAAGTTTTGGAGGCGGAAGTTGTCTTAGATGCTCAACAAACCGGTAGAAATCAGCTTACGATTTTTAGAACTTTAGAAAAGGATTTAAACGAATTTATAAATAATACAAGTTGGACGGATAACACTTACGATACTCATGAACGAATAAAATGTAGCTTCAACATCATTATTCAAGCTTACGATTCCGATAATTTCCAAGCTACACTTCAGGTTCAATCTTCGAGACCAGTATTTGGATCGTCCATGAATTCTATTCTTTTAAATATAAGTGATGGAGATTTTAATTTTACTTATAAAGAGTTTGAACCCTTAAATTACAATCCCAATGTGTTTACAAATAACTTAGTATCTACCATAAGTTTCTATGTGTATACTATTTTGGGATACGATGCAGACACCTTTGTTGAACAGGGAGGTGACGAGTCCTACGAAGAAGCTAGAAAGATTGTAAACGCTGCTAGTCAACGTGGAGGTAATGGGTGGAAAGAGTCTGGAGCTTCTCAAAGTAGATTCGGTATCAATAGGGATTTGCTATCCAGAAATTTTTCTAATTATAGAAAGGCACTTTACGTTTACCATAGGGAAGGCTTGGATCTGATGCAAAGCGATCTTGAAAAGGGGAAGGAAAATATCGTTACGGCTATCGACCTTATTTCAGAAAACTCAAAAACAAGACCTAACGCTCCCTTATTCAGAATTTTCTTCGATGCAAAATCAGATGAAATTATGCAAATCTTAAGTGGAGGCCCAGAAATGGATATTAGCTCGACCTTAAGTACTTTAAATCAAGTAGCGCCTGTTCATAACAGAAAATGGAGTAGGATAGGAAAATAATCTTTATTGAGATCCCACAATATTTAGTAGATTAGCAACTGCTTATAACTACTAAATCCTTCAGGTGTGCTTCGAGTTCTTGGAATAAAAAATTTCGCTCTTATTGAAGACATTAGTCTTGAATTTACGAATCAATTCTCCATCATCACCGGAGAAACTGGTGCAGGAAAATCTATAATACTTGGTGCGCTTTCCCTACTTTTAGGCAAAAGAGCAGACCTGAACTCTATAAAAGATTCAGAAAAAAAATGTATCATTGAAGGTCACTTTTCTATAGGTTCATTCAATTTGTCTTCACTCTTTGATGCTTTGGACCTAGACTATGAAGAGCACACTATAATAAGGAGAGAGATTTTGCCATCAGGAAAGTCTAGAGCCTTTGTCAATGACACTCCCGTAAAACTCTCGAATCTTAGTGAATTGGGCGTTCACCTTATCGATATCCACAGTCAACACGAAACCCTTTCTATTGGAAATATAGATTACCAGTATTCAGTATTGGACACAGTTGCTCAAAACTCCAAATTAAAGCAAAATTATAAAGACAACTATAAATTTTTAAATGAGTATAAGAGCCATTTTGAGGAGTTAAAATCTAATCAAGTTAAAGCTGACGAAACTTACGACTACAATGTGTTTCTACTTTCAGAATTGAAAGAGGCGAAGCTTAAAGTAGGTTTACAAGAGGAGTTGGAGTCCGAACAAAGAAAATTGAGTCATATAGAGGAGCTTCAAGAAAAACTTGGGAAATCCTTTGAGCACTTAGACGAAGAATCTATGGGAGTAATTTCTCAATTACGAGACGTTAACTCGCAGATGAGAAAAGCTGCTCAACTTGATACCAATTTGGAGGAGTTGTATCGGAGAGTAGAAAGCATTTTGATTGAGGTGGAAGATATTTCAAGTGAAACTCAATCTCAACAGGAGTCTTTAGAGGCAGATCCCAAAGTTTTGGAACAGATCAATACGCAATTACAACACATCTATAACCTTCAGAAAAAGCACCATACTTCAAACATAAAAGGCTTGATAGAGACTCAAAATGAACTTGAAGAACAAGTTTCTGTAAAAGAAAATGCAGAACAGGCTCTAAGGGAGGTACAGGTCAAAATTGATGATCAAATTGAAAAGCTAAAAGCCATCGCTAAAACCTTATTCAAGAGTAGACAAGACACCACTAAGGTGATAAGCTCTAGTGTAGAAAGCATGCTTGGTGAATTGGGAATTCCAGATGCTAAGTTTGAAGTTAGGGGAGTTTATACCAATGTTTTTACTCCAAAAGGTGCCGATGAATTTGAATGGGTGTTTTCCGCCAATAAAGGAAGTGCACTTCAGGATTTAAAGAAGGTAGCCTCTGGTGGTGAGTTGTCTCGAATTACTTTAGCCATTAAAAGTCTTCTTGCTGAATTTGAGAATCTACCAACCATTGTTTTTGATGAAATTGATACAGGGGTTTCTGGTGATATTGCTACAAAGATGGGAAGTATCATGAAAAAAATGTCAAGCTCTCTTCAGGTGATTTCCATAACGCATCTCCCACAAATTGCTGGGATGGGAGAGCAACACTTCAAAGTTTATAAAACGACAGAAAATGATAAAACAAAGTCGAATATAAAAATACTCAAAGGGCAGGAACGGGTTGTGGAACTTGCAGAGATGCTAGGAGGAGATAAAACCTCTGTATCTGCTTTGGCTCATGCTCAATCTTTGTTAAAATGATTAACTTTACAATCGAAATAAAATTTACTACCTATGTCATATAATTTATTGAAAGGAAAACGAGGACTTATTTTTGGAGCTTTGGATGAAAACTCAATTGCTTGGAAAACTGCAGAAAGAGCTCATGAAGAAGGGGCTACATTTGTGTTAACAAATGCTCCTGTTGCCTTAAGAATGGGAACTATAAAAACCCTTGCTGAAAAAACAAATTCTGAGGTTATTCCTGCTGATGCCACTAGTGTTGAAGATCTTCAGGATTTAATCGAAAAATCACAGGAAATACTAGGAGGGAAGTTAGATTTTGTTCTTCATTCTATTGGTATGTCTATCAATGTGAGAAAGGGAAAACACTATACAGACCAGAATTACAATTGGACCCAAAAAGGCTTAGATGTATCGGCGTTGTCTTTTCATAAACTGATGCAAACCCTTTATAAAAAGGATGCTATGAATGAGTGGGGAAGTATTGTTGCTTTAACCTATATGGCAGCTCAGCGTGTTTTTCCAGATTATAATGATATGGCAGATAACAAGGCTTACCTAGAATCTGTCGCTCGAAGTTTTGGTTACTTTTTTGGAAAAGATAAAAAGGTAAGAGTGAATACGATTTCACAGTCACCTACACCTACCTCTGCAGGCCAAGGTGTAAAAGGATTTACTGGATTTATGAACTATGCTGAAAAAATGTCTCCGCTTGGCAATGCAACAGCTTTGGAATGTGCAGATTACACGCTGACTTTATTTTCTGATTTCACTAAAAAAGTAACCCTCCAAAATCTGTATCATGACGGAGGCTTTTCCAATATGGGTGTAAGCCAAGAGATTATGGAAGCTATGGAAGACTAGCTAATTTTCAAAAAAAT
>NZ_PJBS01000344.1 GCF_002836055.1 Psychroflexus sp. MES1-P1E | reverse complement strand
CGCTTACTTCACTTCTAAGGTCACCCTTAACACCCTTGCGGCTTACTAATGCTTCAGAGCGTTACCTCCGTGCATTGGGGACTTTCACCCGTTGGGACATTCTTGTGAAAGAACTATATTTACCATTCAAAGCACACACAAGGTGTATAGTGCATAACCTTTGGGATACGCACTATACACAGACCGTTAATAAAAATAAAGTTTAGTACAAATAATAGTTGATTGTAGATATGGTAGAACGATTATTTTTTTATTAAAAACATAACAAACAAATATGAAAGAAGGTGAAACTAAGAGAAGTGAACCAGGTGATCCATGTCCAAAATGTGGTAGTTCGAATACCGTGGTTTATGACCGATACATCTACGCAAATCAAAAGTCGCGGAATTATGGTCTTGGTGACCCAATACGCGGGGATATACCTATTGTGCCGTGCGAAAGCGGTTGGTTCAATATGTCATGCGAAGATTGTAAACATTCGAGCATAGAAACAGAAACAATTTAAGAAATTGATGAAAATTATTGGACTCCTATTGATTCTATTGTTTTCATTGAGCTGTGAGCAAAATATTACTCCTGAGCAAAACAAGATTAAACAAACTTTCAGTGCTCCTGTCGATACAATTTTAATTGATAATAATTATCAGGCATTTTATATTAATTCTAATCCAAAGTCGAAAAGTTATAGAAAGGAGGAAAATATAGCGGTCAATCTGTAGTTAAAGTGGTGAAGACCGCAGCTCATAAAGCAAAGATCAGAATAACAGTAACTCCTTTTATGCTTCGCCATAGCTTTGCTACACATCTCCTAGAGGCAGGAGTTGACTTAAGACAAATTCAAGTATTATTGGGTCATCAATCCTCAAAAACTACAGAAATTTATACTCATGTAGCAACAAATACTTTTAAAACAATAAAAAATCCTCTTGATTCTTAGAATTATATAAAAGATATATAAAACATATGTTATATATATCCTATATTGGTGGTATATAGAACATTATGTTCTGTATACCATTGTTGCCATTAATTATGAAAAAAACTTTCGTCATACTTTTTATACTACTGATTTCAATAAAATCATTTGGTTGTAGTTGTGAGTGCACTGGAGATTGTTCATTTAGTAATATTTCAAAAGGTTCCGAATTTGTAGCGTTAGTGAAAGTAATTGAATATTCAGATTTTCTTAATAAACAGATTGACGATTATGATGGAAAAATGCCTTTGTCAATGACAGTAGAGGTTATTGAAAAATACATTGGTTCAGAGAAACGAAAAACCATAAAAATTTGGGGAGATAACGGAATGTTATGTCGACCATATATTGCGAACTTTAAAGTCGGAAAATATTATTTAATTGCACCTTCTAAAATAGATGAAACTTCTGATAATGGAGTAAAAGGCGATTATGACTTTTTTAGTTGCTTTACCGACTATTTAACTGTAGACTTTGAAAAACAAATAGCTTACGGAGAATACTCAAAAAAGGAAAATCAAGTAGCTCTAAAAGATTTTGAGAATGAAATCAAAAATTTAAAATTTAAAAAAACAGAATGGTTCACCAATAATGAAAACATAAACTTTTTCAAAGCCGATTCAATTACCATTTATAAAATTCTGAATAAAAAAGATGATTTTGTGAAATTGGCTAATAATCGAATAAAAATTGAACAAAACGAGAATAAAGATTACACGAATTTGGAGTTTAAAAGAAATGGAAAGCTCAAAATTATGGACACCAATATTGAAAATTGGACAGAGACAATACATTTAGGAAAATGGAAATGGCAATTTGACAATGAAAAGGGCATATTGAGTTTTTATTTAGATAAAAAGTTGTATTGTTCATTTACCGTGGTTTCTCACGAAAGAGATTCTATGATTTGGAATATAGATGACAAAGTGCAATTTTACGTTCTGAAATTGAAAAGAATGAAAAATAACTAATGGCAACACCGTGTATAATTAATGGCTGGTTCCTGCTTACTCACGAAAATCCTAGCTGATTTTCTATTCGGTTTTTATTTGCTAAATTAGGTACTTAAACACGCCACTAATCATACACAATCACGTTAGCCACAAGCTGAAAAACCAATCTGAATGAATAATATTTCTACACAAAATTTGAATCTTTTACCAAATATTGAGAACTTTAAAAAGTTGTGTAAATCAATATCTGTTTTAGACGCAATAATTTCACAAGACTGGGAATCTCGATATTACTCATACCAAAAAGAATGGGATGAAAATGAGGAATTTTTTGAAATGCGAAATGGTTCTGGAGATGAGATAAAAATTTTATTCTCTTCAAATGGATGCGTGATAAATGGATTTGCACACGAAAGTGAAATGTGTGATTGGAAAGAAATTGAAATTAAAGAAGAAAAATCTTTTTTCGCTAAGCTATTTGGGAGCAAAGAAAAGAAAACTGAACTAGTTCAAAATATTAGTAAAGGTGTAGTCGATAGTCTACCTAATGAATTTCACAATTTTATTTTTGGAGAACCTGTTAAAAGCTCAGGAACTACATTTTGTATTTGGAGAAAACAGAGCGATTCTAATTGGAATGTCGGACAAATAAAATATCCAAACGATGACTATTTAGATGGTTCAAGCGATTTAATGTACATATTTGATAGCAACCCAAAAACTTATAAAGATTGGGCGGAAGAATATTTTGATGACACATTTGAAGATAGGACTTTAGATATAGAATTAGTTGAATATATTTACGGAGGCGGATTAATCACGAAAGAAATTGTAGAGAAAATAAATCCTGATATCGAGGACTATGAGCAACTTAAAACTGACTTAAATGATATTGGATTTGAACATCAAATTGAATAAAAGCCAGTGGCTAACAATGTATAAAAAACATAGGGCGTTTGTGCTAAGCCGAAAGGTTTTTGAATATTAATGAAGTCCGCTAAATATAAAATTTGGCATTTATAGAAGAAAAGATAAAAGCAAAATATTTATATTTAGCTAAGTACTAAACCGAAACGTATCGCTTGTCAACTGCCCTACGTTTCTTATACGAGCCGTTGGCGGTAATTAACACAAACATATACTATGAAAACAAAATTCTCAGAGTTAAACTTGAACGAAGCTATTTCTCTATTAACCGAACTCGGTGATGGGGAAACGGTTACCAGACTTTCAGCAGTTCTTGAAGAAAATCCACAATTAGCTGAAACTAATTTGGAAGACTTACCAGAAACTATTGATCTCGAAACTGCCAAATGGAAAGGAACTGAACACGCATACGGATATATCGCCATGGATAGTGATGGTGATAATTTTTTAGATATTCAACCTGCAACCACATTACAACCAGACCAAAATTTAAAAGGTCAGCTCGTCAATATAAAGCTTGGAAGTCTTTATACAATGAATTATCCTGGTTGGGGTAGGCACAACGTTTTAATGCATTTTAAATGTAAACATGCAAAAGAAAATACAAATGAAACAGCCTTGATTGAATTTGAACAAAAATTTAAATCTAAAGAAGGTGAAGGGGCAGGAAACATAGGTGATTTTGTCTTCCTTGGTTTAAGAGTACCTTCAAATGGTATGCAATTCGAAGTACAGACTGTAAATGTAAGCAATGACGGAGACGATGAAGCCTTAAAAGTACTTGAAAGTGATACCATAAAAAATGGTCTTGACCTAGTAAATGCTTCATTTTCAACTTTAGCTCCTTTCACTAAAATGGCTCAAGGAGTATTAGGACTATTACTTAGCAGAAATAAAAATAAGATTGTTCAACAATTTACAATTGGGTTTGACTTTGACACAAATGCAGTGGACATAGCAAAACTCAAAATAGGTACTTATGTGGTGGCTCAAGTTAAAAAAAATGAGCTTCCTTGGAATGAATGGATTTATCAACGTTCAACTGGTCTCGTTGTAAATAAACAAGATAATTCCATTCGACTGCCTTACAATCACGTAACCTTTAATATACTAAATCACCAATAAATGAGAAACTTAATTGTCCTTAGCATATTTACCTTATTGTTTCTTTTTAATAAAAGTGCGATTGCACAAGAATACTTTGAAATTGAACCTACTTTTAATTGTAATTGTGGTGAGTTTACTAAAAAATTATCCGAACTAAAAACCTACTCTAAACCTCAAATATCTGAATTATTCAACAAAATAGCTTTTGAGTCAGAAATGGAGTTTAGGTATCCGCAAGGTGGCTGTCAGCAAAGAGCTGAAATGATGCATAAATTGCTTAAAGATTTGGATATTGAACATGCCAAAGTCTGGTTATTTGCTCCAATAGACCTTGAAGATGGTAACTCTACCCAATTAGAAATAAAAGATGAAAATGGATTAGCTCCAGATAGCACAATAAAATGGGGATACCATGTGGCACCATGTATCCTTAGAAAGAGTGATAACAAAATTGACACATTGGTGATTGACCCTTCAATTAGAAAAAAAGCCCCTATGTTGCTAGGCGATTGGTTAAATTCAATAAAAAACAGTGATGTTTCAAAATATACTTTTTTAGATGCTAAGTATTATTTTTTCAATACACAAAATAATGGAAAATCACCTGTAATTGACGGCTACTTTTATCCATATGAACCAGTAGATGGTTCTGTAACTATGTATGATAACGCTACTGTTGAACGTGAATTAGCAGTAAATGACGTTGCGATGTTTCTAAAAGAAAAACTAGATAGTGGCTATTCTGACCAAAATGGGGAAATCAAAACACTTCTTGGGTCAGTAGAAAACCTGATAAGTGTATTTTCAGCACAACAGAGGTGTAATCAACTAAACGGTGTCTCGATGAGAATTTTACTTGAAAATCACTCTAAACTAATTAAAGAAGCGATGGATTATTACAATGAAAGAGTCGTATTCTGGGTAAACAAATAAAAACTACCGCCAACAAAGAACTGAGTTAAAATCCAAGTTTAATTTCATTTAATTTTTGACAAAAGTGTTGCTTGGCATTATTGAAGTGGAATAAACCGATTTCATCAATTTATTTCCAATCCAACAAGCTATTATTACCATCAAGTTGCTAATTTTTTAAATTAATTTTTTCGTATTGAAATGTAGTGTGGGTTATATTCCACGCCAGACCTGACGATTGCAAATGCTTGATGAATCAATTTGTTGCACACGGCTATCAATGCGAGTTTACTGCTCTTACCCTTACTTACAATCCTATCGTGAATAGCCTTACAGGACTTATTATATTTATAGGCAGACATAGAACACATAAACATTAGGTTTCTCAGGTTTCTGTTTCCCATCTTGCTTATTCTGCTGCGCCCTCTAACACTGCTGCCAGAACGTTTTATCATAGGAGTAGTTCCTAAGTAACTACAAAGCTGCGAAGCATTGCTGAACTTATTAAAGGAGTCCGTAGCAACAATTAAAAAAACTGCCGTTTTGTCCCCTATTCCAGGACTACTTTTCAATAGGGTGAGCTCGCGCTGTGATGTTGTTTTAACTAGCAACAGTAGCCTTTTCTCAATCTTAGCCAGTTCTCTATCAATATGTTTTTTGTCTAACAGCAATGACTGTACAACCAATTTTGATGGTATACCCAAAACGCCCTCACCATGTAGCTTGTTCTTTGTACTGGTTCTCCTCTTGAGGTAATTCGCCTTTAGGCTAAGTAATTGTCTACATTCAGATTGCATATCGCTAATTTGATTGTAGAGCGGAACCGTATTGTAGATCCCGTAATCACAAATGGCCTGAGCATCTCTCTTATCTGTTTTTATCCTCGATAATTTCATCTGGATAAAACATTTTACAGACAGTGGGTTGACTACAGAAACTACTATTTTATGCTTGCAAAGAAACTGTGAGAGACTGTAATGATAGTAGCCTGTAGCCTCCATAACGACTAAGCTGCTCTCGGGCAAGAGCTTCAAAAATAATTTAAATCCGATAGGTGAATTACTAAACTGGTTGTGACCACTTTTGCTGCCATGAACATCAAAGACATCTTTACTGATGTCAACTCCAAAAGTTTCTTTATATTTATTCATAATAATTAGATTATGAAAGAACAATCATCAATGACACAACATCTTAAAAACGAGGTCTAGACCTCACAGTCCCGATAGGTATCGGGAGAACGTAATTTTAGTAGTAAAAGAGAGGGGGTTTATCCCGAGGCTTCGGGATTGACCAGGTTCTGTCCTCAATGTATATAATAACCTTGATCCTCTCTCTGTTTCTTTCTAGTTTATAATTAAAGTTAATTGTTTTAAGAGAAATCAAACTTAAGATGTATATAAAAAATAGCGCAAGTCGTTTCTAAAACAATGATTTAGGCATTTTTGAAAAGTCGCCAAATTTTTAAATTTGACAAATTCCCAAAAATAAAATAATTAGTAAATTTAAAAATTCGGCTTGTGTATCATCAGAAAATTATAGCTTACTTTAAGCGCTACTTTTCATATACGAGACGTTGGCAACAAGCTAAAAAAAACCCAATTAAATGAAATTTTCTTGGAACATTAACGAATCTGATATTCAAAAAGTAAAGAATGTTATGAAAGAAAATGACAATTTTTTCTTGAAAAATCGGAGAGAAAGAAATGTAGAAAAAAATAACATTGAAATAAATAAGAATATCATAATTCTGAATTTAATGATGTGTCTTTTGACGTCCCAACAACGTTCGGGACCAAATTCGGTTGTCGGAAAATTTTTAAGCTTAAAACCATTTCCAGTTACGTCTGAATTAATCGCTGAATCGGAGAATATAGAATCATTAATAAAACAAATTCTACAGAAAAACGGGCTAACAAGATATGTCAATAAAATTTCCGCTTTTTTCGCAGAGAATATTGAAAAAATTGAAGTAGACAATTGGAATATAATATCGAAATTAGAATACTTAAATGACAATCAATCCAAAGAAACTAAAAGAGAATTAGCTGATTTTTTGAACGACTGGCTAAAGGGTTTTGGACCAAAACAATCAAGGAATTTTCTTCAAGCTTTAGGATTGACTAAATATGAACTTCCGATTGATTCGAGAATTGCAAGTTGGCTAAATGATTTTGGATTTCCTGTAAGTTTGACTTCATCACCTTTGAGCGATAAAGGATATTATCACTTTGTTTCAAACGGAATTCAAGAATTGTGTTTAAAGGCAAATATTTATCCTTGTGAATTAGATGCAGTAATATTTTCGAGTTTTGACAATGACGAATGGACTAAAGAAAATATAATGCTCTGAAAAAAAAGCCTGATTACCAACACCGTGTAAAAAAAATTGCTGGTAAAAGCCTACTTACGAAAATCTTATCGGATTTTCTAGGTTTGTGTTTTATTTAGTAACTTTATTGCATAAATAATGCAACTTTACTTACACAAACACGTCGGCAGCAAGCAAAAAAGACAACATAAAATGCAAAGACCTTTTAACATATTCCCAAGTTTTGGATACAAAAACAGTCAATTCCAAATTTTGGCAACAAAAGATGATATCAAGATTAAGATATTTCACAAGGGGGATTGTGTAAAGGAAATTTTGACATCCCAAGGAAGCACTGTATCAATACAAAGGCTAGACGAACCAGGAATCTATACAGCAACATGTGATTACAAAGGTGAAATATATGAACAAGAAATAAATGTACGAGACGCATTTCGACTTGGTTCAAGCGAATACAAAAAAGCTTTTGTTTTTGATAACTCTGAATATTCGTTTTTCCTCATGAAGGATAGGCTTCAACTTTATGATGAAGTAAAGAATATTCTACTTACAGAAAATCATTACAGTCCGACCGAAATTTATCAAGTTGACAAATCCAATTTCCTATTTATAACTGAATTGGGAACAAAGTCCAATGGAATTGTAAATCTTGGTATTTACAATACAAATTCGTACTCAATTGTCGGAGAGCTAACCAATGATTATCAAACCATTAAAATTCTGCCAAAAACAAACAAAGCTTGGTTATTCAAAAAATCCACCCAAAGCATACATTGTTTCAAGTTGATAAACAATTTAGGTAATGTCTTTACCGAGATCAGAAATTTTGAAAACGCAGCAGATTACGAATATAGTTCAGAGCGTGGAAAAATCTCGATCAACCAAAATCAAAAAATCATTTTTTCGGATACGAAGAACATCAATAAATACATCGAAATTGCCAAGACGTCCAAGAACGCTATTGATAGACGCGGAAACAACTTGCGACTTGATTCAGCTAATTTAAAAGTTAATAATGAACTTGATGGTTTTGACTTAAACATTGATTATTCCAATGACCTAAGTCTTCATGAATCAGACTTTTTACATCTCGGAT
This sequence comes from Psychroflexus sp. MES1-P1E, assembly GCF_002836055.1. Lineage (GTDB taxonomy): Bacteria > Bacteroidota > Bacteroidia > Flavobacteriales > Flavobacteriaceae > Psychroflexus. The sequence continues at coordinate 4,324 of NZ_PJBS01000344.1, read as the reverse complement.
CGGAACTCAACGGGTCTAGCCAGTTTACTGATTTAACCGATGACACCAATAATATAAAGGAAGGCATAATTGACTCGTTACCTGAAAACAAAACATATTTCAATCATTCTCTGCCTGATGCCGATGTGAAGAAAGAAGAAATAATTCAACACCAAGTATTCCCTACGCTTAAAGGGCTTTTTATCATAGAGAAAAAATCCGTAAGAATTTTTACAGGTATTACGCTTAGAAAAAGAGATGGTGTATGGTCTGCATCTTCTCGTACAAGTGAAAATAATCTGTTTTCTGTAATATATACTGATAATCAAACTTCAACGATAAAAATAAAGCCAACTAATTCATTTCGAATTATAGATTATGATGATCATTGCTTAATTGCAAAAGCGGGTAGTAAAAATTATGTATTTAGGGGTAAGAACGTAATTGAATTTCCTGTGCAATGCTCTTTTAGTTTTAATACCGTCAATGATAATGCTTACCTATTTGTGAAGGATGAAGAGTCATATTCTGTTTTCGAGACCTCAAATTTAGAATATTCAGTTTTAGAGAAAGTTAAAATACTTAATGATGATTTAATAAAAAGTCATGAAGTTGTGTGGTTTGCAGGTAAGGAAAAGCATTCAAGTGAACACAATTATTTGAATGCATTTGACTTATCAAGAAAATTCAAAATTCAACTTGATGAAAAAAAAGCACAGCATTCCTTATTCAAAGATGCGTCCGACTTTCAGTTTAATCAAGGACATATACTAAGCTCAAATAAGATTGTCATAAACCCCAAGAGTGCTGTTATAAAAGATTCAGTTTTAGGCTCTATTGAGGCTCATAGTCCAGATTTAAGCAAAATAGTATCTCAAAGGATAAATCACATCTACTTGTCGCTTTACAATACATCGTTAAAAAAGTATCAAGAGAGAGAAATAAAACTTGACTCTAACAAATACCAAGAATCACATCTATCTCCTAATGGTCAATTTCTTGTTCTTCAAGATGATAGTAACAAATACCAATGGTTCGATATTGAAAAAAATGAAACAGTCCGATTTTTTTCAGGTAATTTTTTATCATTTAGCAAAGAAGGAAGTCTAATTATAGAGGAAGATGGCACAAGGGATGTAAAGATTTTTGACCCATTAACCTTTTCAGATATTACACCACCAAATTATCACCATTATAGATTTTTAAGTCCTGATGGCATGTTATATTCACAACTTGTTCTGAAAACAAGGTATTTCAATAAATTAAATGGTAATGAAATAAACATAGATGAAGTATCCAAATATAGAAGAGATTTGGATACTTCATCTATGTTTATTTCAATGAACCCTACTAAGATGCAAGAGTACGAGAGAGAAAAAGACAGGGTTAATAAGAACAGGCGAAAATTTTTTGAAAAAAACAAGTCTAGTTTTGATGAACTTGATATCGATGACCATTCCAAAATCACTTCACAAACAGTGGTTAAAGTTGAAAAATTTACTGAAATAGGAATAGTTGGAACGAATATTACGACTGAAATACTCTTTCCTGAAGATTTAGCGTACTATAACTATGCAGCATTCAGTTACGACAACAAATATTTTGCTTATGTGGGTAAACCTTCTTCTAAAGGTCTCATACATTTATTCAAGCTTGATTATGTTGAATCGAACAATGAATTATTAGTTATAGATTCTTATTTAAGTAGGTATCCTAGATACGCTTCTTGGGTTTGTGGATTTTCAAAAACAGGTTATTTCGCAACATATGACAGTACCCCTGACACTTACCTTTTAAAGATTGATGAAGAGCTCTTTGAATCTAAAACAGATGAAATTGAATTGAGAGAAAATATTCATAATTCAAAATCAAACATCTACCATCAATACCATAAATGGAATGAAATAGAAAGCAAGAACTTCCTTTGTTTCAGCCCTTCAGGTGAATTTTTAGCTTTATCTGAAGAAGGATACGAACCAAAAACTTTAGGTGGTTACGGACATCAAGAATCAAATGCAGTCCATATCGCAATTACAGAAACGGGCAAAATAATTGACTCATTTACAGGGCACGGGGATAAAATCAAAGAAAATAGAAGAAAGAAAGTGACTTTCGTAGCATTTTCAGAAGATGAAAAAAGGATTATGACATTAAGTTCGGATGGAGTTGTGGTTATTCGAGACTTAAAAATAAAGGAACCAATTAGGGATTCAAAGAAAGAAGAAATGCCAGCTGCCAACATTGTATAAGCGATAATGCGGGCTGAAATAGTAAAAATAAACATTTTAACTCCTAAGAAAATTTGCAGTGGGCGGACAGTGAATCGCTCCGAAATCCCGCACTACGCTTATACTTGACCGTTGTAGGGCATTTGAGAAAAGCGATATTCAATATTGACAAATTTAAAACATTAATAAATGGCAAACGAATTAGATAGTTCAATAACAATAAAAAAAGCAATCGATAATATTGATTCAGGAGATTTCTTGCTTCCTGCAATACAAAGAAGATTTGTTTGGAATACAAAACAAATTGAAATGCTGTTTGACTCAATTATGCAAGACTATCCAATTAATACATTTATGTTTTGGGAGGTTTCCGATTAAGAAATAAAAAACAAATTTAGGTTTTATGATTTTCTGAAAAAGTATGTAGAATACAAGGGAGGGAATAATGAGGAAAGAAAAACAAAAGGATACAAAAATTTTAAAGCAATTATTGATGGTCAACAAAGATTAAATAGCTTATATATTGGGCTTAAAGGAAGTTATGCTTACAAAAATTATGTTTATAAAAAGAAAAAATATAGAGAGGATGAAATAAATTATCCAAGTAGAAATTTGTTTTTAGATATTTTGAATCCAATTGAAAATGATGAAAACAAAAAAGTTTATGACTTCAAGTTTCTAATTTATAATAACCATAAAAAAGATAACGAAAAAACAACGAAAAGAATAGTAGACGAAAATGACCAAGAGCAAATTGTAGATTGTTTTTGGTTTGGTGTTAGTAAAATTCTCGAATTTACTAATGAACATAGTGTTGTGATGTATTTATCAGAACATAAATTAGATATTGGAGGATTTCCTGGAGAAACATTACTAAAGCTTTTCAAACTAATAAACGAAAAGCCAATAATAAATTTCTACCTAGAAAAAGACCAAAATTTTGACAAAGTTCTTTATGAATTTATTCGAACAAATTCAGGTGGTACAACTTTGTCTTTTGCAGATTTATTAATGTCAATTATTACAGCATCTTGGGAGAAAGGCAAATCTTCAAGGGGAGCAAGAGAGGAAATAGATAGTCTAATAAGACAGATTAAAGAAATTGGTTTTAACATTAGCCAAGACTTTGTTCTAAAAACCTCATTGGTTATGTTCTCGTCAGATATAAAGTTTAAATTGAAAAACTTTGATTCTGCTACAATTCAAAAAATAAAAGAAGAATGGGGAGTAATTACTCTGTGCATTAAGTCAACTTTCGAGCTAATTAAATCCCTTTCGTTTAATAACCATTCTTTACGTGCTAAAAATGCAGCCATACCGATTATCTATTTTTTGTATAAATCTAAACTATACGAGAATATAAATAAGGAAAATCAAAATATAGAACACAAGGTTTTAATAAAGAAGTATCTGCATATCTCTTTATTAAACAAGTTATTTGGTGGTAGTTCTGATGGATTTTTAAAAAAGATAAAAACTATTGTTTCAGAAAACGAGACAACACTATTTCCACTAGAAAATTTGAAATTGAAATTTAAGGGAACAAATAGAAGTTTTTATATGGACGATGAAAAAATTGATGCTGTCTTACAAACTTCATATGACAGTTTGGATAGTTTTTATGTATTATCAATTCTATTCCCTTCATTTAACTTTGAGTTTAAAAATCCAAATATTGACCATATGCACCCAAAATCACAATTTAATGAAGCTAATCTTAAAACATTAAAGGACGATGAAACTAGGGAATTCTATTTAAACTATTACAATACAATTTTAAACTTGACTTTATTATCAGAAGAGCTGAATAAATCCAAAAATAAATCTGAGTTAAAAAAATGGATTTTTGAACAAGAAAATCATAATGGTAATATTAGAAACACTTTGCAAATTCCAGAAAAAATTGACTTAGACTTTCTTAATTTCCAAGAATTCATAAGTGAAAGGGAAGTACTATTAAAAGGTATTATAAAACGAAATATAGAATAAAACGCCCTACAGTCCAGTAGGTAAAGGTGAATTTCACCCCTAAACCTCTCACAGAACCGTACTTGAACCTCTCAATTCATACGGCTCTTATTATGCGGTCAGTAGTTAGGTTACTTAGTTGATAACCT
>NZ_PJBS01000343.1 GCF_002836055.1 Psychroflexus sp. MES1-P1E | reverse complement strand
TGCTTACTTCACTTCTAAGGTCACCCTTAACACCCTTGCGGCTTACTAATGCTTCAGAGCGTTACCTCCGCGCATTGGGGACTTTCACCCGTTGGGACAGTCTTGTAAAAAAACTATATTTACCATTCAAGGCACACACAATGTATAAAAATAATTGCTCAATTTTTGGCTTAACCAAAGGTCGTTGCAAGTTAACTACGTCTGATTTTCCTGCGGAAAACCTTCCCACGTAAACCCGCAACTATTCTTATACGTAACGTTACCTGCAAGCACAAAAAAAGAATAAAATATGAGAGATGAAATTGATGATTTTTTAATAAAAACAAAAATCATTAACCTTTTAAGTAAATAGTTTTGTAAATTTGTAATGGAATTATCGTATAAAAATAATAAACTGAAGAAATCCCTTACTACCGACAAGGGGATAGCAAAGGGTTATGGCACAATAGCAAAGAAGGTAAAGTTGCGTATCACTCAGCTTAACAATGCAGATAATTTAGAGGTTATCTCAAAATTACAGGTATTGCGATTGCACCAACACATAGGTAAAGGAACTTGGTCAATAGACATTCAAGAAAATTGGAGAATACTATTTGAGATAAACCAAGATCCTATACCAACCTTAGAAGATGGTGGAATAGATTTAAAAGCGATAACCATTATAAGTATTGAGTCTGTAGAAGACCCTCACTAACTTAAAAAGGAAACATTATGACTGATTTACAAATTAAAAAATCCTTACTCTCTTGCCCAGGTGATAGTATTCAAGAGCATATAGACCATATTAGTATGTCGCAAGCTGAATTAGCTGGACGATTGGGTAGGTCTATTCCTAAACTAAATGAATTAATCAAAGGCAAAGCACCTATAACAAAAGAAACTGCTACTAAATTAGAATACGTATTAGATGTGCCTGCAAGTTTTTGGCTTAATTTAGAGCGTACCTATCAAGATGAATTATTAGAAATTGAACAAATGGACCATTTAGAACAATGCCAAGAATGGGTATCATCTTTTCCATTGGCCAAAATGAAATCTTTTGGCTTACTTCCAGATACTCGTAAAAAACCTGAATTAGCAGATGGTTTACTAAAGTTTTTTAGAGTTGCTTCTCCTACACAATGGTACAATATTTATAATGGTAGCTCATTGGCTTTTAAAATTGAGCTGCGCCATACAGCAGAACCACAAGCCATTTCAGTTTGGTTACGTTTAGGAGAATTACAAGCAGAAAAAATAAAAGTAGTTGCCTTTGATAAAAAAGCATTGAGCAATTGTTTGGAGCAAATACAAGACATTGCATACAATCATTCAGATACTTGGCTAGAAGAATTACAAACACTTTGTGCATCTTGTGGAGTCGCTTTAGTTTATACTCCTTGTATTGCCAAAGCACCTATTTATGGAGCAACAAGGTGGATAAAAAATAATAGTTTACCACTTATACAAATGACTGATAGAAAAAAGGACTACAATGCTTTTTGGTTTACATTCTATCACGAATTAGCTCATATTCTTAAACACGGTAAAAAAGATATTTTTATTGATGGTCTTGAGAGTATTAAACCTGACAAGGAAAAAGAAGATGAAGCAGATGCATTCTCTGCTCGTATGCTATTGTCAGAAAAGGAAAGAAACGAGTTGTTTAAATATCATAACTTTAATGAAGAATTGATTCTGGAACTCAGTAAAAAATTCAAAAAACATCCAGGTATTATTGTAGCCCAAGTTCAAAGACAATACAATCATTTGTATAAAAATATACGCTTGAATAGTTTAAAAACTAAGGTTGAATTTACTGAATTATCAATTTAATTCAAGTCTTTAATTGCTGAAAAGAAAAGCCAGCAGGTAACACTGTATAAAAAACATAGGGCGTTTGTCCTAAACCGAAAGGTCTGTGAGTATTAATTAAGTCCGCTAAATATAAAATTTGGCGTTTATAGTAGAAAAGATAAAAGCAAAATATTTATATTTAGCTAAGTAATAAACCGAAACGAAAGTGCTTATTAACTGCCCTCCGTTTCTTATACTAATCGTTATCAGCAAATAAAAAAACTTAATAAATATTTCAACTAATGAAAATAGTAACTATTTTAAAAAAAGTATTTAAAATCATTTCTTTGACCGTATTGTTAATTCTCATTCCATCAGGTCTATTTTATAGCTGTATTTCATCTTATCCTTCTTCCAGAGTTAATAGTCAACTTCTTAATTCCGACACAAAACCCTGTAATACTTTAGAAATTAAAACAGCCAAAAAAGGAACGTTACAAGTAACACCTGATATTTCATACGCTGACGATAAAGTAGCGATACATATTACAGGATTGCAACCCTTTCAAATTGGGTCTTTGAAACTATCCGTAACAGATTCTAAAGATATAAGATGGGAATCCGTTGCTTGTTTTCAGGCAAATGAGTTTGGAGAAATAAATCCTAAAAAACAAGAACCACTAGAAGGAAGTTCATATGAAGGAACTCATCAAATGGGTCTTTTTTGGTCTCTAAAACCGGAAAAATTAAATTCATTCCATTTTGATACCGACTTGAATTTTACAATTAGTTTTGACACAGCTGATGGAGACAGGTTAACGCGTACAATTCTCAGAAAAAGCTATGAAAATATTGAAAATCATAACATTACAAAAAAAGAGATTCGAAATAAGATGGTTGCTAATTTTTACCTGCACGAAACACATAACCAAAGACCAACAGTTGTTCTGTTAGCAGGGTCTGGCGGTAATTTTCAACATCGTAAAGCAGGGTATTTAGCTTCTAAAGGTTATAATGTATTGGATTTAAAATATTTTGGAGAAAAAAACTTACCAGAAAGTTTGGAAAATGTCCCTTTAGAATATCTTCATACTGCAATCAATTGGTTAAAAAATCAAGCCACCGTTGATGCATCAAAAATTGCTCTTATGGGCAGATCTAAAGGCGCAGAATATGCCTTGTTATATGCATCAAAATACAATGACGTTAACGCTGTTGTTTCCGCAGTTGGCTCGAGTGTTACTTGGAGCTCTAAACGCTATATAAAATCATCTTGGAGTTCTAATGGGAAAGGTGTTCCTAAGGCTAGAGGAAGCATTACTGAAGCCATTAGATTTTTAAAAAGTACGGGGGGCAAAGCTCAAGTTCAACTTCCTTATATGTTAAGTGCATTTGAAAAAACTAAAAGAATCGAAAAGAGCTCCATTAAAATCGAAAATATAAAATGTCCTATCTTATTAATTTCTGGGGAAGACGACCTTCAATGGCCATCGACGATGATGAGTAATCGAATTAAAGTTAGAGCAGAGAAGTATAAATTCAAATATGAAATCAAGCATTATTCGTATGAAAATGCAGGACACCAATTCGATGACCTACCATTTATCCCACAAATAGATTTTTCCAATATCAGCACTTGGAAATCAGGCGGAAATTTTCAAGGAAACGCATTAGCCTCCATAGATTCGTGGAATAGAGTATTTATATTTTTAAATAAGCAACTCGGTAATATGGAACTGAATAAGTCAAAAAGCTGATAACACAGTATATAATTTATTGCTAGTCCTCGCTTACTTACGAAAATCCCCGCAGATTTTCTATTGGGTTTCTATTTGCTAAATTAAGTGCTTAAACACGCAACAAATCAGATACATCACGTTAGCAAAAATTAAAAATAATCCAATTAATATCTCATTATAATTATGAAAGCCATATTATCTATCTTTTTATTCTTTACAGTAATATTTCATTCCTTCGGCCAAACTGAAAAAATTGAAGTTAAAGTTAAACTTCATTCAATAGAAGGTTACGGACAATATGAAGATTTAGCTAACCAAGCAATTATTCAATTGGAAAAAGCAATAAATTCTGACGAATTCAGGCAAGGAATGATATATGGTAATTTTATAAAAACAAATGACTTAACCAACAAAGAATTGTTTTATAAAATTATCCTTGCACATGAAGAACAAGGTCCTGGAGGGAAAGACACTGTTATTGATTTACGAGTTAGAACATTACGGATTAATTCAGATGAATCGAGATGGAAAAATAAATGTAAAATTGGTTCTAATTCTGGAACAATTGGTATTGATGGAAATGGAGATGGTGTTACTGCTATTTGCCCCCAGAGACTTAAAAAGTGGAAGGAAGAAAATAATGTAGCGGATTTAGCAGGACATTATGCTCATGAATACATGCATATTTTAGGGTTTGGACACTATAAATTTCTTAGTCGAGATAAATGGAGGCAAAAAACATTTGTTTACAAGATTGGAAATTTAGTTTCTAATTTGGTACGTAAAGAGATGAAGAAATAGCCTGCTTTCAACAATATGTATAAACCCATTAATATTTAATAGAGATGAAAAATAAAATTATTATCTTATTAGTTTTTAGTTCTTTTATTTCTTTAACTAATGCTCAAGAAGCGACTTTAAATAGTTTAGAATTTACATCCATTCAAAAGTTAGAAATCTTTGCAAAAGGCTGTAACTCCAGTCAAATAAAACAGTTATTAGAAAATGACACTATTTTTGAAATAAACTATGGAGGAATAACACTAACTCCTATTCAGCTAGCTATTAACACCTTCATTACTGCAAATAATAACGATTCTATATGGAAATGTGACGAGTGTATATCTTCAATTTCTTCTATAATGAAAGATCAACGTTATGATTTTAAAGTACAACCTAATAGAGAAAAGACCGATCTTATTTATGCAATCTCAAGAGATAAAGATGTTAAAAAAGACCCTCTAGCTCAACAAAGATTTGGATTTGTAATGTATTCTATGCTTGATAGACTTGATGAAAAAATTTATTTTGATATTGATTATTCAATTTCAACAAATGTAAATAGTTTACCAGAAACTGCCTTACAATCTGCTAGTGCATATGGGAATCTCTCACTCTGTATTTTAATTAATCGCTACCCTACACTATTAAGAACAATTGACCAAAGAAATGGGAGCGATAAATTTACCCCACTCATGTTTGCTTCTCGTTTTAATAATATTTACAGTGCTGAAAAATTACTTTTTTATGGTGCAGATTATTTAGAAAATTTCAATGGCTACCCAATTAATGGAATAGCTGTAATTGGGATTTCTAAGATGTCAGGATATACAGAAATGACAAAATTATTACAAGACTATAAGGATGGTAAAATTAATTTGGACGGCTGTAAATAAACATTTGCTAACAATGACAATAGTTAATACTGGTTTTAGTGCTTAACCCAAAGTTTAGAGCTTTTACCAAGTCCGCCAAATCTTTTGATTTGGCTTTAGAACAAAAAAGATAAAACAAAATAAAAAGTTTTGGCTAAGTGCTTAATCGAAAGTTTACTACTTTTAAATCCCGTACTAACCATAGCCTAGCGTTGTACACAAGCAAAAAAAATGAGCAGTAAACACGAAATAGATACTTATTCAAAATTAGAACTTGGGGCAACATTCTTTCTTCAAGAATCATTTCATTATTTACACACTGCTTTAAAATACGAATTTTCATCAATCATATTCTCTAAAGAATTAGACGCAATTGAGCCGTCAAAGCAAGATAGAGAGATAATGGAAAAAACGGATTTTCCGAATGACGCTGTTGGACTTTTGCAATCAGATATTCCTGATATTCTAACTGAAAAGACAAGAAGTTTAATGTCAAATTCTTGGCAAAAAGCCCAATTCAGAGCGGAATCAGAGAAGCATAAATTCGGATTAAATCACCGAATAGATTCTATTGAAATATTAGGTCATTTGAACAACTTTGGATTTTTCATTGAGACACTTGTCAATAGACATCTACTCTTTTTAAGTCAAACAAAAATCATTGATGAATTTAGTTACGCAAGAATTTCGATTTCAAAAATAATGGAACGCTTAATTTATATATTCAAAGACGATTTAAATAATAATAAAGTACATCTGAACGAAATAACAAATCTGTTTAGTTTAAGAAATAAAACAGTACATTTTAGACCTGACAATGCAATAGCATTGAAACCAAAAATATCTGAATTAATACAAATAGGGACTCAAAGTGTGAAAATTATCAAGAAATTAGAGCAGAAAGAGAAGTTTAATGAAGAAAGTTTTTCGGAGAGATTAGAAAATCACATAGTGGAAATTAAAAATCGCTGAACGTAAAAGCCAGTGTACAACACTATGTATAAAACATAACTAGTAAGTGCTGAATCGAGAGGTTTGTGCTTATTTACAAAGACCGCCAAATTTTTAAATTTGGCTTTTAGAATAGAAAAAGTAAAAACAAAATATAAAAATTCGGCTCGTGTATAATCCGAAACGATAGAGTCTTTTTACACGCTACGTTTCATATACGGAGACTTTGTAGGTAATACAAAACTAACTTGAAAAGAATAACAGTAAAAAAGGGACAACTATTACAAAGGACAGGCGACTTGAATTCTAAGATATTTCAAGTGGAGTCAGGTTTGTTACGCAGTTATTCCATTGACAAAAAAGGGAAAGAACATATCTATCAGTTTGCTCCCGAAAACTGGATAATTGCTGATGCTACTCCAATTGATGAACCTTGTGATTTGTTTATTGACTGTTTGGAGGATTCTATCATCATCCAACTAGAAAAAGATTTTGATACTTTGTCAAATGCCCCTCTTAAATTAGCCAAAAGATTAAAAGTACTCCAAAAGCGTATTGTAATGTTGATGAGTTCAGTCGCTCTTGAACGTTATGAACATTTTATTACGACGTATCCATCTATTATTCAAAGAGTACCACAAAGAATGATAGCTTCCTATTTAGGCATTACTCCAGAAGCGTTGAGCCGTGTTCGAAAAGAGATTTCTCTCAGAAAATAGGCTAATTTTCGTTTCTTGATGTACATCAATGCACAACTTTTTTAAACACTTCATCTTTGCACTATCAATTATGATTTAATTTAAAAAAGAATAAAAATGAAAATACAATTTAGAATTATCGCAGCACTGTCATTGGTAATGACAGGCTTTATGGCTTTTTCCAGCACACCACAAGCAGTAAACGTTATTAAGTTTGGGGACGCTAAAACATTATTTGTTGGCGACAGCAAATCTGCAACTTTGTATGCTTACACCATAGTAAGCTCCGAAAATGCTGCGGCTCAACAAGGATATAATATCCACGATTTGAGCCAAAAAATCGCCACTTTTGCCAAAATAAGTCCTTTGGATATTTTGATAAGAGATATGGCAATAAATCCTGCCAACAAAGAAGCATATATTGCTTTTGACACCAAAACAAAGTCGGGCTATTTATCTCAAATTATAATTGTTAACCAATCGGGAGAAATTAGAGAATTTGATTTGAGAAAAACAACACACACAGAAGTTAAACTAACTGATGCTCCTACTTCTGACTTCAAATATTGGGATAAAACACCAATGCGAAGTTTTACTATCACGGATATTGATTTACACAAAGGGAAAGTCTATATAAGTGGAATGTCAAATGCTGAATTTTCTTCGGCTTTGAGAATGGTAGATTTTCCATTTAAAGATTCAAAAGTAAGCACTACTTCGGTAGAAATTTTTCACGCTGTACACGGACAAATGGAAACTCGTGCACCCATTCAAACTTTGACTTTTGTTACCTTAGAAGATGGAGATTATATTTTAGCGGCATACACATGTACACCATTGGTATCAATTCCTGTAAAAGACCTAAAAGACGGGGCACATATTGTAGGTAAAACCATTGCCGAAATGGGTTACGGCAATACGCCAATAGATATTATAAAATTCAAATCGGCAGGTATGGATAAAGTGCCTTATGAAGGCATTATTCTTTCTAATAAAAACAAATCTGCCCAATTTATCGACCTAAATGATATCAAAGAAAGTAATAAAGCAGCATCCATCGGATACGCAGGTATTGGAGAAGCAGGAACAGCACGAACTACATTACCACTTACCAATTTATTGCAATTAGATGACCAAGACGATTATCATATCACAACGATTAAAAGAAACCCTGACAATGGTAGTTTGGAATTACTTTCTTATTTAAAAAATGTGTATTTCAGATTAGATGAATTTGTGAGCGAATATGACCAACCTTCTTATATATATGAAGGACAGCAAATGCAAAGTAAAATATTTCAGAATATGATAATTCAGGACATAGACAAAACTGAGTTTATCAAAAAATAACACTTCAATTTTCACAAATCTCCTGCAACTCTATCTTTTGAGTTGCAGGAGATTTTTACTTTAATCAGTATGAGAACAATACTTTTTTTACTTATAACTTGTCAATTATTTGCTCAAAAAAATAGTTTACCAGAAGTGATACATATTTATCCTACTGCGGATTCCCTACCTGTAAATCTTACTCGGTTTTATATAGAGTTTTCTAAACCTATGCAAGAAATGGGTATCCTAAAACATATAAAACTGACCAACAAAAAAGGGGAGAACATAACAGGTGTTTTTTTTGAAAACCAATATGAATTATGGGATGAAGACCGTAAGAAAGTAACTCTTATTATAGACCCTGGCAGAGTAAAAACAGGTTTGTTGGCAAATAAAATAATGGGAAGAGCATTTGATGAAGGAGAACAATACACGCTCACGGTTGATAGCCTTTTATTAGATTTTAATGATCAAAAATTGGCAACGTCTTTTTCAAAAACTTTTATAGCGGTAAAAGAAGATAGCATTCCACCCAAAGTTGAATTATGGCATTATACTATTCCAAAAAGTAAAAGTAAACAACTATTGATTATTGATTTCAATGACAAAATAGACCATATCTCTGCTCAAACCTTCATTAGGATAACCTATAAAGGCAAAATAGTTGAAGGCAAATTTTCATTGAAACGAAACGAACAGCAATGGGTTTTTAAACCTCAAAAAAAATGGAAAAAAAGAGAATATAGAATTGAAGTCAGCAACAACTTAGAAGATATTGCTACGAATTCTATGGATCAAGTATTTGACCACAAGTTAGGAGATTTTAAAGAGCAGCAAGAAAATAGCAGCCTCACTTTCAACATAAAATAATGCAATAAAACACCTTTTTATTTCTTGATGTATATCAATGCACAACATATTAGAAAGTACCAATTTTACAACTATTAATTAACTAAATAGAAAAAATGAACACATTACACGAAACGCAAATTAGCAAAACAAGGAAAATAGCAGGTTATACACTCTCTGTTATTCCGTCATTAATGCTATTAATGGCAGGTATTATGAAAGTAATCGGCAATGCAGAAATGCTCGAAAACATGAGTAAGATTACTAATTGGGGTGATAAAATGCTTCTAATAGGCTTAATAGAATTATCAGCTTTGACACTTTATTGGATTCCTAAAACAATTAATATAGGATTTTTCTTATTGGCTTCTTTTGGAGGTGGAATAATTGTAGCCGAAGTAGTAGGCGGTGATTTTCCACTACCGGGTATTATGGTAACTACGCTTTTTTATGCAGGCACAATGCTAAGAAAGCCTTCTTTATCGGGAATGAATCTATAAACGTTAAAAAAAACGGCATACAACAATGTATAAAAGCAATAGCGGCTTGGGTGTAAACTCAAGCCTTTTTTGCATTTAATAAACTATATTGCAATTCAAAACCTCATTCAATTTAATCCGCTACTATTCTTATACTAAACGTTGTAAAACATAAAGAATACAGAATATGAACATATATATATATAAGTATAGAAATCTAATCACATTTGGAATTCCATTGCTTCTAATCTTGTCAGTAATTGTGTTGGGCAATTCTTCTGTTTTTCAAATACATCCTAAAGAGCTTTCAATTGGTATAACTTTCGACTTAGTATTTGTAATTCCCTTTATCTATTTCCTTTTAATACGTAAAAAAGAAATTCCTAAGATTACAACAGTCCCATTTTTCATCGCAGGAATAGTAATTGCAAGTTTTATTATACCAAAGGACTTTCAATTCCACCTAACTCAAGTAAAGAATTGGATATTACCGATTGTTGAAACGACAATATTTTTCCTAGTAATCTACAAAGTCCGCCAACTAAATAAAGCATTCAAAAAAGGCAAGTCACAAACATTAGACTTTTATTCAGCTCTAAAAAGTGCATCAGCTCAAATTCTTCCAAAAAAAATAAGCGGTGCTTTTGCAACAGAAATTGCAGTTCTCTATTATGGTTTTTTCAATTGGAAGAAACGGAAATTAAGCGTTAATGAATTCTCATATCATAAGAATAGCGGCACCATAGCTTTGCTAATTGTTTTTATGTTTTTAATAATGATGGAAACGTCAGTTGTTCATCTTCTATTACAAAAATGGAGTACTCTTGCCGCTTGGATATTATCTATATTAAGTTTTTACACTTGTCTTCAAGTATTTGGAATAATGAGGTCTATGAGCAAAAGACCCATTTCCATTGATAATGGGGAATTAAAATTACGATATGGATTATTCAGCGAGTCAACCATTTCGATTTCTAATATTGAAGGAATTGAATTGTCAACTAAATCGGTTGAATCAGATGAAACCACAAAAAAACTGTCTCCATTACGTGATTTTGAAAGCCACAATGTTGTAATTAGACTGAAAGAAGAAGAAGTGCTTTTTGGGTTATACGGACTGACAAGCAATTACAAGAATTTAGCACTTTACGTTGACAAGAAGGAACAATTTAAAAAAGAAATTGAAAACGCTTTACAACAATATACATAGCACCCTGCGAGATGCTACGACACCATGCACTTAACGTTGTCTCTAATTTAAAACGAACATTTTGAATTCAATAACTTAACGCAACAAATCTAAATTTATAGATTTGTTGCAATGGAAGATAAAAACACAGACGACTTACCTTAAAAGAGAGGGTTCAAATAGAGACTCTTTTTCAACAAAATAAGACCAAAGCTTACATAGCTAAAATTATTAATAGATCTCGCTCTACAGTCTCTAGAGAAGTCAATAAGCTTGGCTCTAATCCTAAGATTGATTATGATGCCTATTTAGCACATTGGTCGGCTAAAGAGGTCTATTCAAACAAAAGAAATTTTGATAAAATAAGTACTTGTAAAAAACTCCGTATTTATGTCTTTAGAGGATTGCTTTTAAATTGGACACCAGAACAAATTGCAGGGAGAATTAAACAGGACTATTTTAATGATCCCATCATATCAATCTCACATGAATCTATTTACAGATACATTTATATACATCCTCAAGCTCGTTTAAACAAAAAACTCGTCAATCTACTTGTTCGTAAAAAAACACGAAGGAGGCCTCCTAAAAAAAGACGTGGAACTGGCAGTAAAATAATCAATCAAGTCAGTATTGACAATAGACCTAAGCATATTGACCTTAGAAAGGAAATCGGACATTGGCAAGGTGATTTAATGATTGGTAAAAACCAAAAATCTGCCATTGGAAAAATTGTAGAACGCAAATCTAGGGACACTTTAATCGTAAAATTAAAAGCTAGAAACTCAAAAGAAGTAGCTAAAATGTTCTCAAAAATATTAAATAAACTAAACCCTATTCTTAAAAAATCTATGACTTATGACAACGGAGTCGAGATGGCCAGACATAAAGAAATAACAAACAAAACGGGAATGAAAATCTACTTTGCTCACCCATACTCTTCTTGGGAAAGAGGTACTAATGAAAATACTAATGGATTCATTAGAAGGTATCTCCCTAAAGGTACAGACTTCAATAAAATCGATGAAAGATCACTCAGAATTATTCAAGAAAAACTCAACAATAGACCAAGGAAAATTATAGGATTTAAAACCCCTCAAGAAATGATGGGTTCTGAACTAAAAAAGATAGCTTGGTATAAACTAAAAAAAAGCAACGTTTGTTGCGTTACAACCTTGAATCCAGCTATAAAACGCTTTCTTGTCAGACGAAATATTTTCGTTAAAAGTGCATAAATTTTCGTCCACACTAGATCAACTAGTTTATATCAACGGCTTTGCAACGGCATCACCAACGGCGTTTTAAATATCCGTTTTTTAGCCGTTGGACTTACTGTTGATTGTAAATTGGCTACTCAAATTTCCAACCCTTCATACTTTATCCTATCCAAAGTGCTTTCTACATCTGAATTGACTTTTGGATGGAAGAGATGACTACTGACTGGATGATACTCCAGTTGAGTTTGATCATAGCTGTAGTTTAAGAGCTTTTGGATGTCATCTTGATCCAAGTCATTTTCCAACCATTCCTTCTCATGCTCATCATCCAAAATAAGCGGCTAGCGGTTCTTTTTATTGTGGATTTTTGCAAATAAAGGAGAGGCTTCTTTGGTGAGAATGGCGAAGGTAACTTTGTTGTCCATACGCGTATAAATCCCAACTAATGACTGACAAACGGGACAAGTTTTATGATTAATCATTTTTAAAAGTATATTATACGGTAAATATACTTTTAATTATCATAGACTATAGTAATATTGACTTATGACTATGCTCAAAAACATCACTTTATATCATTTGATGATAAATAATCAGAAAAGGATAGGGATAAAATTTACCCCAGACAAGGTTTTACAGGCCCTTATAAAAAGTCTAGATAAGCCTAAGTGGAGTGCACATTATAATATGGCCTATGTTTTAAACACCAAAACTAATCTGGCTACTATTTACACGACTTTTAAAGGAGTGGCTTGGATTAATTATAATCGATTTTTAACCAATAAGCCTGTACATACTTCTAATGAAACGGTAGATGTTGAATGGTTTAGAACCAG
>NZ_PJBS01000342.1 GCF_002836055.1 Psychroflexus sp. MES1-P1E | reverse complement strand
CCTATGAGTAGTTTCGTGGATTAGACCTTAACATTACAAGTACACACCAAGTTGGAAATTCCGCAGGAATTTCCAAAGTAGGCGAGAACAAGCAATTACTTATAGCCATTGTTAGCATACGTGATTTTCAATGTATTCATAATTCTTTTATTCCAAAACGGAGCGTCATACCAACGCTGCTCTATAGCATAAACATAGTCTCTGTTTTTCTTATAGTTGACATAACGTTCATTGACAAAAGCAGAAAACGAATTGAGTTCTTCTTCCCCATTGAAAAAAGCAAGAATTTTAGAAGTTACTCTTATACCATCGCTTATTCCTTTATAAATACCATAAGCAGCTATGGGATCATAACTAGACGCTGCGTCACCTATTGCTACCCAGTCCTTTCCTTCTATAACAGGTAAAATTCCTGAATAAACAGGCCGAGTATAGTATTGGTGTTCTTTTAGTTTTAGTTTCTTTAATCGTTCTGCTATAAAAGTGGTATTGGCTAATTGTGCCTCAAAACCTTCATGTTGCGAATCTTGCAGCGCTGCTATGTTTTCTTTTTCTGAAAGCATCATGGTAATAATACGATTATCTGGCAAAGCGGCATTATACCACCAACCTTCAGGTACTGCTTCGATCTGTATTTGTTTCGAGGGTTTTCCTTTTGCAATGCTTGCTATACGTATGGAAGCAAATAAGCGATCTTCAATAATTTTACTAATTCCAATAGCTTTGGCAAATCGCGAGTTGGCACCAGAGGCATCTACAACAAAGCGTGCATTTACTTTATATTCTGCATTTGCGATCCTATCCCTTAAGCGTAAGGCATAGCCTTTTTCTACTTTTATTGCATCTAAAAACTGGGTGGACCAGTGTATTTGAGCACTTAGCCTTCGAGCTTCATCTGCCAACATGCTATCAAATGCTTTACGATCTAAACGCCATGATGGTCCCAATGGGTTCACTATAAAATCGTTGTACCCTACATCTGCTCTTCCCCATACGGAAGCGTACCCCGGACAGGGTGCATGATTTCCTTTATAAAAGGCTTTTGCTACTCTCAGCTGTTTTAAAAGCAAGATGGTATTGGGCGGACAGTTCTCTCCTATAAGCTCATCACCAATAGCCTGCCCTTCAATGACAAGTACTGAAAGTTCTTGCTTTTGGAGAAGAGAGATGGCCGCGCTTAATCCAGCAGGCCCACCTCCTATAATTACTACATCATATGTGACTGTTGTTTTCAAAAAGGACAGTCTTTTTTAGACTTCTTTTTCGGCGGATTCGCGTTAAATGGCCATTCTGCTACAGGATCTGTAGCATCTCCTGGATTGGTTAATTTCCCCTGTACCTCTAAATACAATTCTGGCGAAAACTCCCTCCCCTCAATATCTACATTAGTTCCCTGTATGATTATTCCTATTTTATGCCATTCATTTACTGCATCCAGAGGGTCTTGAAAAGTAGCAGCTTGTGCAGGATTTACTGCATAAGTTCCTGGGCCACGAATAGACCATTTTTGTTTTGGTAGTACATTGTTCACTACTTCTTCTGCTACATATACTGCATCGGGTCTTTGTGATGGCCACGACCAATATAGGGTTGTTTCGGCACCGTTACTTTTGTTTACACCATCGGTATTAATAGCGGTTTGGTGAATGGAACAGGAATTATAATCTGTTTGCCAAGGAGTCGCCATGAATTTTGAGATGTCTCCTGGTTCAATACCATCGGTCATGTCGTGTAATGGAATCCATCCGCTCTTTAGAAATGGAGTGGATTTATCTAGGTTTTCATACTTCAATGGAAAGTGTTTTATACGGAAAGGTCCTGCACCAGATGTTTTCCAATCTTGAATGTACATGTCTTTGCAACGAACGGTATAACTTACTTCGATGCCTGGTACGTAACGTCCGCCCAAACAATTGGCTAAGGATGCCATATCCAATAACTCTCCAGGTCCCAGCTTGGTTTCCTTTCCTTTGGTAAACCTTTTCTTAGACCATTGTTCAAGAAAGAAATATTGGGTTTTGGTTACTGTCATGAAAGAGGTCCCAGCAGCTCCTAATGACAAAGGCATTAAAGGTGCTCCAATATTGGTCTCTTCATTATTCGGGTTTCGCAAGAAATTTAAGGCCGCCATGATGGTCCTGTTTGGATCATCATTTTCACTAATGGCATCCACTGCTGTATGTGCACGCAAAGCCATCTCTGGTAAATTGGCTGTCCAACGTTGTAGGGTACATGCAATAAATGTAGGCTTGATATCATTCGTAAAATTTGGTAGATAATCTAAACGATAAACACCTTCACCATCGTCTCCATTTTCGGATTCCCCTGTTTGACGGAATAACTCGGGTTGCAAGTCCAATTCACGTACAAAGGTATCATACACATCATCCCATACAGAAACAACATTACGAATTTGAGGAGCGTAGGCAGGATCGCCACAAACGACCCAAGCACCAAAAGCTTCTTCGCTCGAACCGTCTGTAAATTGAATGGTTACTGAAACCGGTCCGTCTGCTGCAGAATCAAACCATCCAACATTATTTAAATCACCCGTCATTTGAATGGGCACACCATATTCATCATATTGCCCAACAGCGTTTCCTGTACTTGGCAAGACCAGTAGGCGTCCTTTATCATCCGTTAGAATTTCTCCCAAGGTGTCTAGCGGACCGTTAGGTTTAAAAAGCTCTTCGTTCGAATCTGCAGGAAACCGAACTGGATAGGCTGGCAATTTTTCTATTTCACCTTTGTCATTTAAACAGGTTGGTATCGTACAATCATCAAACTTTGCGCTCTCCTTACTTAAAGCACTTATGGTTCTTGGCCCTGGGTCGATCATCAACCTGTTTAAACGATACGCTGAATCAATATCTCCATGTGTTTCAGGGTTTCGCAGTTGCGGTACTTGATTGTCTGCATATGCCAAGATCCCTTTGTTGTTTACTACGTTATAGGCAGTCGCTTTTTTATTGGCTAGATGACTTGACCAGACAAGGTCTTTTACGACTCTTCCATCGGGCAACTTTGTTCCTATTGTTACTTCTATTCCGCCACCTTCTGGATAACTTGCTTTACCATTATGATCGTAAGCATAAATACGAAATCTAGCAGCTTGCTTCTTTAAATTCCCGTCTTCATCTCGAAGGTCTTTACTGGTAATGGTTGTTTTTTCTGTTCCTTTTTTGATAGGCAATCCTCCAGTAGTGTCGGTTCCTTCTTGAGGCATTCCAGCACTATCTTCAGGAGATAATATATAATCATCACTTGTTCCAAAACGTGCAAAATTAATGGTCGGATGTACTCTAAATATGGTTTTATTTTTCATGATTTTGATTGTTAAATTTTAGACGCGTAGTTTAAATATATTTTGGAGTCACTCCATGCTCCCAGCAGTTACGAATGGCACCGCCAACGCTGGCCATAATTGCAAAGAAATTCTCTGGGTTCTCTCCACTGAACAATTGTTGCAGGGTATTACGTAACTCAGTAAATTGCTCTATTAGTATAGCTTCTAGCTCTTTGTCTTCTACAGTATAGTCTGATACTTTTTTCACTTGAAACGTCTCAGGAAAAGGTTGTGAATTCTTAATCTCATTGAACTTCTCAAAATGATCGTCTTCTGGCTCGGTATCATCAGCTGTGTTTTGGAAAGTCTCCGGAATCGTATGATTTACTTTGGATTGTCCTTCTCCTTGTTCTGTAATTAAGTCTATCAATAAATCTACTTGGTTAAACCCAGCATCTTTGGGTTCTGTGATTTTCATTTTGGGCATATTTCTGTAAAATGCAGAGAAAAAATCCACCTGTCTTACACCTCCTTTGATATCCTTTTTTAAGTGTGAAGCACCTAAACGAAGAGCTTCGTAAAAAGCGCCAATACTGCCATACTCTTCTACGTTGCTAAAAAGTGGCACTTTTTCCTGCGTATCATACTCTGGGATCTCTATTAAACACATCGCATTGATGTGCTTTAAATCTAAAGGCCCAATCTCTGCTGTATAGGGCAAGTAAGGTTTAATAACCTCTTTATTGTCTAACGAGAAATCGAGATGAGGAATGGTGGTTCCTTCATATACTGGTGCGTCAATACTCGGTGATAAACCATAGGCATTAGCAATATTGGAAGCACATTGCAAATGCAGCATTTCTTGGTTTACAATGGTTCTTATTAATTGATAAGGTTCTGACGACTTATCTTTAATCGAATACATTGCAGACATGTAGAAAGGAATCGTCCAGAATTCGAGATCGACGGCCCTTTGTAAATGAACCTTTAAATGTCCAAGATTCCAATCGTTTTGTGTTAGTTTCATTTGTTTTCTTTTTTTGGTTACTAATTATTCTATTAATAAAATGTATGATAACGTTTAGTATTAGAAAAGTAGCGGAATAGTAAACTCTAATATTCAATTAAGCAATGACTTTTGTTAAAATGACTCACTTTGAATTTAGTACTAAAACCGCTATTATTTTTATACATTGTTACCAATAGTTTTATTTTAATTTTATGGTTTGTATGCTACCATTTATTTCAGAATCTATTCCTATAACCTCATTTGTAATATATAAACCATTAATATTTACTTTATCCAAGTCAAGTTTTAATTTGTAATTACCAACTTGTAAGTCTTTAAGCTCCTTTCTAATCATTTGCTCCATTGATACAATGTCAGAAGAGTAATTATATAATGATGATTTTGAAATATCTTCATAATAGAATTTATTAATAAGGAATTCAACCCCTTTATTAATTATTTCAGATGACGTGTTCGAATTCATTTTAAAGTCATCTAGATATGCAATTGTTTTTTCTGTATCAATTGAAGGTTTAGCAGTAAAATAGATATGTCCTTTAACTCTTTTAAATAAACTTATTTTACCATTAATCTCTACATCAACTAATAAACCGCGGGCAGATTCATTAATGTCAACGCCATATAGTTTTATGTTTTTAATTTTAACCCAATTATTTCCGTATTCATATTTTTCATTTTTATAGGTTTCTGTAAGTTTATTTGATACATAATCAAAAGATGCATCAATTGGTAGGTTGATGAAGAAAAATCCATGTGGATTATTTGATATAGTTAGGCTGGGTAAACTTGTAACAGGTGTTTTAGTCGAATCATTGTTTATTGTCATTTTCACACCTATACCAGCTCCTAGGTTTATGCTATTACCATTTGATGTGATGTTCTTGAAGTAAATGTTTTTAGGAGTTACATGTAAGAAGAAGTCATCAACAGGCAATACTTTATGAGCTTCTTTCCAAGAAAGTGCTAATTCATCTTTTATTTTAATATTGTTGAGTTGTTTGGCTATTTCTTTATCAAGTTCTTTTTTAATTGGTTTTAATTGGTCTGTAATTTTGCCTGCAACTTGTTCAACAGGAATACTTACTTTAAAACCTAAAACCCATATTACTATGTTTTTTCCAGAAATAATTTCTCCATCCAGTTTTGTGTTTGCTGTAATTGAATAATCCGGATTAACTCTTAGATCCACTTCAATCTTTAATGCAATATCAGAATTGGCATGACCAGTGGCACGGCCTCCATGACAACAACAGCTACAGAACCAATCATCTTGCCATACTCCAGGACAACGAGAAACGTCAGCTTTTACTTTTAAGGTTGTTGTAAATATTAATTTACCATTTGAAGTACTCACTTTCATTGGATTGTTTCTAAATACTTCTACTTCATATTCATCTCTCTCACAACCGTCACTATCTCTAAAAATTCTACCTTTAGGTACTGCTTCCTCAATTTTTTTTTCTATTTCTGATAAATCAACTGAAAAAGGAATGTATACCACAGATTCTTTAGATTCTGGTAATTCATTGGAAACTCTAGGGGAGGGTTTTTGTGATAATCGAACTGTTGTACAAGACGCAATAATCAATATGATTAAGGATAGGATAATTGTTTTTTTCATAGTTTCTATTTTTTAATTATTGGTAACATCCGTATAAACCCCATTCAAATCTTTAGTATAGGGTATCTATCTATTTAGGATGTTGTTTTATATTCCCAATAAATTTAACACTTTTGTTTATAATTCCAAAAGTTTTTTATGATATTATTACTAATTGATTAAAATATAGCATAAATTTCTGTCGATTTGGAGCTATTAGGACCTAAAGTAGCCTGGATATGTCTTAAGCTTGCTTCCCCTTCCATAGGGGGTGTGGCAAAATTATAACATAAAGTGTATGGGATGCTCCAAGGCTTAGGGTTGGTGCTTTTAAAGCTTTACGATATACCTTGATCTTTAGTTGTTTTTAGTCCTAAATTAATTGTGCCTTAGTCCCTAAATTAGTTAAAACAGACTTTTAAAAACTACTTTTTTAATCATTTAAAGGCATTTAACTCTTAAGAACGGATAGCCTAAAGTTATGTCCTCGCTGAGATGTTGTGAAAATAAATGCAAACTTTGCTTAGTAATCCGTCGAGTCATGATTACTGTAAGATTATTAAAAAAACCATTATTATCTTACAAAACAAATAATAGCATTAAAGAACCACATCAAAAAGCTAATGAGTGGGGATGAATAATTATCAGCTTTTAAATACCTTAAAACAAGTTGGATTAGTGCTTTCTTGTCAACTGTTGTATCACACTAGTAATTTTAAGCGATTTGACAATTGTCAACAGTTTTCAAGTTAGTGGAGTGTAGCTCCTTTTGAACACAGCTCTGGAACGAGTATACATAACAAAAATAGAGATCATCACATCGAAGATAGAAAAATGAAAACACTATTAACACAAGCCAGTGTTAGTGCCATACAATTCGACCAAGACTTAAAACAATAGTATAAGAAAAAAGCTGCAGAAGGAAAACCAAAAATGCTTGCGATAAATAATTTTAGAAATAAGATTTTATCAAGAGCTTTTGTAGTCGTAAAAAGAGGGATACCTTAAGTGGAATTACAAAAATTTGTAACTTAAAAAATGACTTTATTTAATTAGGAGTTGACCTTGGAATACGTGGATTAGCATTCAACTTTTAAGTACTCACCATGCTGAAAATTTTGAAGGAATTTTCAGAGTAAGCTAGAACAAGCAATTACCTGTAACCCACGTTATGCACTTATCTAAAAATATCTAACGGCTCTTACTTTCATTACACCAGAATTAACTTGTTTAGGAGTCCAACCTTGGTCTCTATTTGAAAAATCAGTCGCAGTAGCGGTATTATCATCATGTTCAGTTGAATTCCAATAAAGTGTTGAATCTACGTCAAAATTTACAAGACCATTCAAATGCAAATTTTCATACATCAAGAGCAATTCTCCTTCTGAAGGTAAAGGCCAATTATTAAAGCCTTCTATTACTAATTCTAGACAAGCCTAGGCAACAACAGGTCCATTACTAATAGAAGAACATTGCTCTGGATTATCATAAAAGTTATTGAATTCATTATGAAAAGTTACAATAGCGATTGTGTTTTCAAGTTCAGTTCCTATGTTAATATTACGAGCATCACTAATTAGAGAATTAAAACATCTCCATTCAAATCCTTCCATATCATTTAGGCAAGCTTCGATATATCTCCATCCGCTATCATAATTGCCTAAATCATAAAAAACAAGATCTACTGCAGGTTCAACACCTACAACTTCGGATACACTAGGTGGTGTGGGTTCATTATCTGAATCACAACCATAAGCTGCTATAAATAATATAAAAGCAAAAAAAGATTATTTTTAGTCTTCAACATTCCACTTTATAGCAAAAAGAACATTGTATTCTTTAAACCTAACCTCACGAATTTAGTGTTTTACGACTAAATCCCTTAAAATTACGATTCATCATTAAAATTTTACAATTCAGTAAGACTAGTTTTAAAAATCCTTAGTTGTTATCAATATTTGTGTCAAATAATAACACAAATCCATGAATGTAATCGTTAAAATTATAGTGACCCTAGTCATTAGCATGGTAATGACAGAGATAAATACTCAAGAAAATTATAGCATTAAGGGTATCGCTAAGAATGCAAAAAGTAATGCTGGTGGAATATTTTTAGGACTTTATAATACAGCAGCTGATTTTTTTAAAAAAAGATTTAAAGGCTTAAAAAGTGAGATAGAAAATAAGTCGTGTTCACTCACCTTTGAGAATATACCAGCAGGCATTTACGCGGTTTCAATTTTCCATGACGAAAATGATAATGGTAAAATGGATTCTAATTTTAAGGGGATTCCAAAAGAAGATTATGAATCCTCTAATGAGGCCTTTGATTTTATGAGGCCACCAAAGTGAAACGATACGAAATTTGAGCTTAAAGAAAACAAAGTAACAACAATAACACTATAGTTCTAAAATTCAACATTATAAAGAATTTAATCATCAATTGAACTTTTTAAAACTTTTAAAGCAGAGACCAAATTTTACCCAAATTGAAGACAAAAACCTGCTGAGCAGGCTTTGGAATCTTGTAAAGCGTAATTAAAACTCAAGTGGTAAGAAGGTCAATTTTAAGGACATAAAACATGAAGAAATTATTTAAAAATAGTATATCAGGAATCCTAGTAGGTATTGTGATAATGCTTGTAGACCAAGTTATAGGCTATTTTTCGGGTGTTAAAATTGCCTTTAATGAGAATTTCTTTCGCTCGTTTTCTTATTACATGATATATTCTATACCACTAACTTTAGTCAACTCATATTTCTTTGGTTATCTCAATCATCAAGTCGTCTGGGAGCGCCACAGAAAATATCAAATAGCCATTGGTTTCTTTGGTTCGGTGACCCTAACTTTAATCTCAATATTCTTTGTTAGGGCTTTTATTAGAATTGCAATTGAAGGTCAAACATGGTATGAGTTTGTTAATGCTGAGAAACTTGAATTTTATTTTAGTTCGCTGCTTATTACATTGGTTATTTCACTATTCTTTCATGCAGTTTATTATTATAAAGAATTACAAAAAACTAAAGTAAAAGAGCAAAAGGTCATAGCAGGTACGGCGAGCGCAAAGTTTGATGCTTTAAAGAATCAGTTAGATCCTCATTTTTTGTTCAATAGCTTAAATGTATTAACGAGTTTAATTGAAGAAAATCCTAGCAATGCTCAAAAGTTTACGACATCACTATCTAAGGTTTATCGCTATGTTTTAGAACAGAAAAGTAAAGAATTGGTAACTGTAGATGAAGAGCTGAATTTTGCGAGAACCTATATGTCACTTTTAAAAATGCGATTTGAGGATAGTATTATTTTCGAAATTCCGGATAAAGCTTCAAATCCCGAAAGTAAAGTTGTGCCATTAGCATTGCAGTTGTTGTTAGAGAACGCAGTAAAGCACAATATGGTGACATCGAGCAAACCGTTGCATGTAAAAATATACGAAGATGGAGATCACTTGGTGGTGATGAATAATCTGCAGCTCAAACAAATAGTAAAGAAGAGTGTTGGCGTTGGTTTAGAAAATATTAAACAGCGTTATCAATTGCTTTCAGAACGAAAAGTACACATCAATCAAAGAGACAAGGATTTTGCAGTAGCGATTCCTATGCTCACAAAACAGGTATCAATTATGAGAACAACACAAAAATCAAAAGCGCGTCTTAATGACGATTATGTGAAAGCACGCAAGCGTGTAGAAGAATTAAAAGGCTTCTATTATAGTTTAATGTCCTATTGTATTGTGATGCCCTTTTTAATATGTATTTGGTATCGATTTTCACAGAACACCATACAATGGTTTTGGTTTCCCATGGCAGGTTGGGGATTGAGTTTGGTTTTTAAGGCCTATCGTGTTTTTGTAGATCAAGGGACTTTTGGTATCAACTGGGAGCAGCGTAAAATTGAAGAATACATGCAAAAAGACTATAAAAGTAACTGATGGAAATAATTTCACCCTACCCAATAGCTATGAGAATTCTTAAGGGAAATAGTAAAAGACTGATAGCATAAAATATATAGTATTTTGTGTTTATATTAATAATTTTAATGACTAGTAAAATGAAAACAGAAGCATCAAATTTAAAATATATAAAGGCTAAAAATAGAGTTGAAAAGTTGAAAGGATTTTACAATCATTTAGCCATTTATATGATAGTTAATACAATTATTACGGGATTTAAAGTGTCTAATAACTTAGACAGTTGGGCGAGCTTTAAAAATGATCTTTTCAGTATCGAGGTACTAAGTGTTTGGACGATATGGGGGTTGGTGTTATTAATACACTTTATATCCCTGACTTATGGACATGGCTGGGAAGAGCGCAAAATTGAGGAATTAATGAATAAAGAATTCTCGAAAAACAATAAAAATTAAAATCATGGAAAAATTTAATAAAGATCCGCATAGTAAAGATGAAGAGATTTCAGACTTTAGAAAAGAAGAGGCTTATTTAAGAGCGAAAAAAAAGGTAGATACGCTTATTGGATTCTACTGGCATTTCGCGGTGTATGTTGTGGTCAACCTGTTTTTAATTCTACTTATTGGTTTTAATTCTAGTGAAGGATTTGTAAGTTTTGGACCTTATTCAACAGCGACGTTTTGGGGTATTGGGTTGGCTTTTCATTGTATTGGAGTTTTTGGACCAGATTTCTTTTTTGGTAACAACTGGGAAAAACGAAAACTTGAAGAATATATGAATAAGGAACGCAAGAATTGGGAATAAAAAAGTTGCAGACACAGTTAACATTAATTCATAGGAAGTCATGTTTAAAATTAAATTAACCTTAGGGCTAATAGTCATCGCCTTTATGGGCTATGGTCAAAACAGTTTTATAATAGAAAACGTCAAAGTTTTTGATGGTGAAGTTATTTTTGAATCGACGTCTGTTAAAGTTGAAAATGGAGTTATTGTTGAAATTGCGGACGTCATTAAAGCTTTTGGTGAAACTGTAATTATTGACGGAAAAGAAAAAACCTTAATGCCAGCCTTATCTAATGCACATGTCCATGCTTGGCTACCAGAATCATTAAGTGAAGCCGCAAAAGCAGGGGTTTTAAATGTTATGGATATGCATGGCATGGAGCCGTATCAAGGTATGATGCGACAGCTAAAAGATTCCACAAATTTTGCCCGTTTCTATGTCGCTGGTTATGCCGCCACAGCACCAGGTGGTCATGGCACACAATATGGATTTCCGGTCCCAACATTAATGGGTCCAAAGGATGCTAAAAACTTTATTGAAGATAGAGTTAAAGCCAATGCAGATTATATTAAAATTATTGTAACCCCTTCGGAAGCAACCTTAGATTCAGAAACAGTAGCAGAATTAATTAATGAAGCACATAATGCTGAAAAAATAGCAGTAGTCCATGTCAGTCGTTTAGAAGATGCTAAAGATGTTATTTCTAATGATGCAGATGGTTTAGTTCACCTTTGGAGGGATAAAATATTAGAAAATAGTGAACTAGAGAGGCTTTTAGAATCGAAACCTTTTTTTGTTATTCCTACCTTGTTAACTACTCTTAAGGTTTTTGAGGTCATAGGAGCTGGTGCAGACAAGTATTTGAATAAAGAAGAATTACTTCAAGAAGTCAAAAAACTGTACGAAGCAGGTATACCCATTCTTGCGGGTACAGACCCCCCTAATTTGGGTATTAATCATGGAACAGATTTATACAAAGAATTAGAACTTTTAGGGGAATCAGGTATGCCAATAATTGAAGTTTTAAAAGCTGGGACAAGTAATATTACCTCAGCTTTCGGATTAGAAAATACGGGATTTATTAAAGTGGGTTATACAGCAGATTTAATTTTGATAGATGGTGATCCTACAGAAGATATAAAAAACATAAGCAATATTAATACTTTTTGGAAAAAAGGAAAGAAAGTAAAGCTATGAATATAATTATAATAGAAGACTAGAAACCATCGGTGAGACGATTGCAACGCTTGTTAAAAAATCTAGATTTTGAAGTTAAAACCATGTTGCATTCAGCTGAAGAATCCATCGAATGGTTTCAGAATTATGAGCATCTAGATTTGATATTTTTAGATATTCAAATGAGTGATGGGCTGTCGTTTGAAATTTTTGAAGCTTAAGATATTAATTCCGTAATAATTTTCACAACCGCCTATGATAAATATGCGCTTTAGGCTTTTTAACTCAATAGTATTGATTATTTATGGAAGCTATGTGTTACAATTTGTATCGGAGTCTAGGGATAATTGTGTCTAACTGTAAAACTTAAGAAAATAATATAAAGAAAAATAAGTGCAAAGGCTAGAAATAGAACTTAAAGAGAATATTTTACAACTCATTACAAAGGCAAATCCACTAAAAGATATTTGAAACTGATGAAGCAAATTAAAGATGCTGAAAGTGTTTCTTATGAAGAGTTTGAACGAGCGATGATGAGTTAATTTTAAATAACTAGATTTGTTTACTAAACTTAAAATTTATCTATTATAGAATTTATGACAATCATTTTTGCTCTCGCAATTACTGCTTTATTCGTTTTGATTATGAGATTTCTTGGCGCTTGGATGCTAAGAATCGATGAGGTAATTTCAAATCAAAAAAAGATAATTGAAGAATTAAGAAAGTCAAATTCATCAGATTATTGAATCTTTATTTCTGATATGAAGTCAGTTTGTTGCTCTCAAAGTATAAATATAGATTTTTATAAACCCATTGCTCATGTACGCCCCATGAACCAACAGTCTTATTTATATCATTTGGACTACCTAGAGATATTAGTGCCATTTTCTTAGTCATACCTTTCCAATAGAGCCCTTTTTTTAGCTTATTGTAAGTTTCTTTTCCATATTTTTCTAGAAGCTGAAAA
>NZ_PJBS01000341.1 GCF_002836055.1 Psychroflexus sp. MES1-P1E | reverse complement strand
TAATCTCAACCATTTAGGGATGCTTAAAGCCCCCTCAAAATCCACGGTCGGTTATCAGAACAAAAATAGAAGCTGGGAGCTTTTCAGGGATTATTATTACATCCTGTTGGAAAGTCTGGGACAGCA
Organism: Psychroflexus sp. MES1-P1E; assembly: GCF_002836055.1. Taxonomy (GTDB): domain Bacteria; phylum Bacteroidota; class Bacteroidia; order Flavobacteriales; family Flavobacteriaceae; genus Psychroflexus. Next base: position 12,749 of record NZ_PJBS01000341.1, on the reverse strand, counting down.
GGCCCATATGAAGCGGACCAAATTCAGGATCAAGTCAAAAATATTCCTGTTGGATGCTACCACCATAAGTCTTTGTTTGAGTCTTTTTGACTGGGCAAGGTACAAGACAAAAAAGGGAGCCATAAAAATGCATACCTGCTGGACTACGATGGACATTTGCCTGCTTATGTAAATATCACGGACAGTAAAACAGCGGACAATAAAGGAGCTTACGATATCCCGCTACTGAAGGGTAGTGTCTTTGTTGCCGATAGATTCTATAATGATTTTGCACTGCTAAATATTTTTTACAGCAACGGGGTTAATTTTGTGGTCAGGCATAAAGACAACATAAAGTTCAGGACGATCAAAGAGCTCGAACTTCCACAGGACAGACACTAGCACTTCTTAAAAGACGAGATCATTGAATTGACGGGAGTCAAATCAAAAAAGAGATATCCTAAAAAACTCCGCAGGGTTGCATTATGGGATCAAGAAAACCAGCAGGTCATTGAGGTCATTACCAATCAAATATCTTGGACAGCAAACACCATAACGGAACTCTACAAGGCCAGATGGGAGGTAGAAATATTTTTCAGGGACATAAAACAGCAATTACACATAAAGTCTTTCATCGGAACCAGTGAGAATGCGGTGATGATACAAATCTGGACTGCATGGATAACCATACTCAACCTAAAAGCATTAAAAACACAAGCAAAGCATCCTTGGTATTTATCAAATTTGGTGGCCTTATTAGACTTAATCTTTTTGTCAAGGTAGATTTGCACAAATGGCTTGATAATCCATTTGCAAAGGAACAACCACCTCCCAATAAACACATACAAGGGGTTCTTTTTTGAAAATCAATTAAAACATTGAAGTAAACCAGTAAAATGGTTAGATTTAACATGCCTTAAATTTATTTAGGACAGGATTGGTTATTAATAATAAATAGTCAAAATAAAAAGCACTAGATATGAAAGCCTTGCAAATAGTAAAATATGATGAAATAAAAGATGGATTATCCATCAATAAAATCAAAAAACCAGCCCTAAAGGCGAATGATATTTTAATTGAAGTTAAAGCTGCAGGATTAAACCCTATAGATTACAAAATAGTGGAAGGTCAACTGAAAGGTATGATTTCTTTAAACTTACCTTGTACAATCGGTTTTGACGTGAGTGGTGTAGTTGTTGAAAAAGGTGCAGATGTAACTAATTTTAAAATTGGAGATGAAGTCTATTCTAGAGTCCCACAAGAACAAATGGGCACAGTAGCAGAATTTGTAGCCGTTAATAGTGACTTGGTTGCTAAAAAACCAGATAATGTCTCTTTTGAAAAAGCTGCTGGTTTACCATTAGTTGGACTCACTGCAATCCAAGCTTTAGAGCGTGTTGGTCTTAAGGAAAATGATAGAATCCTAATTCATGCCGGCTCTGGTGGTGTAGGTAGTTTTGCCATTCAGTATGCAAAGGCAAAAGGAGCCATTGTGTATACGACTACCAGTACTAAAAATGTAGATTGGGTTAAAGCTTTGGGCGCCGACCGTGTGATCGATTATAAAACAGAAGATTATAAAGAAGTTGCTACTAATTTGGATATCGTTTTCGACACTTTAGGAGATGATTATACTTTTGATGCTTTTAAGATCATTAAAAAAGGTGGAAAAGTAACGACAATAGTAGGTCCACCAGACGAAGAAACAGCAAAGCAGATGGGTATGACCGATTATACATTGCCCAAAAAATTATCAAAGTTAATTGATGAGAAGTCCGCCGCTTACAAGCTAACTTGGATGCAACCTAATGCAAAACAACTGAAGGAAATTGCGACTATGGTTGAAGATAGAGCTATAAAACCCATAGTAGATTTTATTTATTCTCTTGAAAATGGAATAGATGCCTACGAATACTTAGCGTCAGGAAGGGCAGAAGGAAAAGTAATCATAAGTCTTTCTCCAAACTAAACTTCAAAAATAATTATCCAAAGTTTTAACTTGGGAAAAATATAAGTATCATATTCCTCTCTTCTGTTTTTTTTTATAAACTGAAAAGCTAGTATCTTTTTTATACTCTGCTATTAAATTTAAACATTGTAAATTGACGCAACTATATCTAATTTTTCATAACTTTAAGAGGTTATAAATCTATAATTATGAAAAACAAAATCTTGAAATTAGTATTGATTCTAATACTCGTATTATCTGTAAGTTGTAGTGATAATGATGATCAAATAGTTGTCGATTATGGTGGTTCAGCATATTATTTTATCAATAACAAAACAACTAAAGACCTAGTAGTAATTTTCCAAAAAACTGAAGAATTAGGTTCTGAAATTGACACCACAACGGTTATACCTTCTACTATTTCTTTACTAATCTTAGAAGATTTTTTATTTGGGCAAAATCCAGTACCTGAAGATTCCTTCGAAGGGATTAAAGTTTATGAGGCTTCTAACTTATCCGATCCACTCTTAACTTTTTCACCAGTTGATAATGAAGAATGGACGATTATAAGTCAAGAATTAGTGGATTATGATTTGGTTTAACCAGTTATGAAATTATTTTAACCGATTCTATTTTAGATTAAAAAAATTGGCGATAAATAAGTTTACGGGTTAGTTATAGATTAAACCATGTTCAAGTAGATTTCAAAGTGAATAGGAAATCTCATACTTCCAAAACTATAATTATTCACGTAAGCCTAACTTATAGAGAGGTTATGTTTTAATTTCAGCCTTTAAAGCCCTATAATTTAATTCTGAATTTATGACATAAAAAGGATATTAGATATGACACTCCAAACTAAACCTTAAAGTCTCAGTAATTTAATTTCAAAAAAACTATATTTGCACGCAATTAAATTTAATTGCAATGACACATTCAAAAGTAAAAGGATTAGGCTTTACCTACGACGACGTTCTTTTAGTTCCTGCTTACTCAGACGTCCTTCCTAGGACTGTAAGTATCGAAAGCAAATTCACAAGAAATATATCACTTAATGTTCCAATAGTCTCTGCCGCCATGGATACGGTAACAGAATCTAGAATGGCTATTGCCATTGCAAGAGAAGGTGGAATTGGCGTTCTTCATAAAAATATGACCATAGAGCAACAAGCCCTTAAAGTTAGAAGAGTGAAGCGTGCTGAAAGTGGAATGATCATAGATCCTGTTACACTTCCCATAACCGCTACTGTGAAAGATGCTAACGATAGCATGCGAGAACACAGTATTGGAGGAATTCCTATTGTAGACGATTTTAAAAAATTAATAGGTATTGTTACCAATCGCGATTTGCGTTTTGAACAAAAAAACGACAGACCTATTAAGGAGGTCATGACCACCAAAAATTTAGTCACAGTGAGTGAAGGGACTTCCCTTAAAGAAGCTGAAGTCATTTTGCAAAAACATAAAATTGAAAAACTTCCAGTTACCAATAAAAATAACGAACTCGTAGGTCTTATTACCTTCAGAGATATAACAAAATTAACTCAAAAGCCGTTCGCCAATAAGGATCAGTACGGGAGGTTGAGGGTTGCTGCTGCCTTGGGAGTGACCAATGATATTGTAGAAAGAGCAACAGCCTTAGTAAAAGCTGGCGTAGATGCCGTTGTTATTGATACGGCACACGGCCATACAAAAGGGGTGGTAGATGTTTTGAAACTCATTAAAAAAGAATTTCCAAACCTCGATGTTGTGGTTGGAAATATAGCTACAGCCGAGGCTGCAAAATATTTGGTAGAGGCTGGCGCAGATGCAGTGAAAGTCGGAATTGGCCCAGGATCTATTTGTACCACACGAATTGTTGCTGGAGTAGGTTCTCCCCAATTATCTGCGGTTATGGAAGTTTCTGAAGCTATAAAAGGATCTGGTGTTCCTGTAATTGCCGATGGAGGAATTCGATATACAGGTGATATTCCCAAGGCTATTGCTGGAGGCGCAGATTGCGTGATGCTTGGATCATTGCTGGCTGGAACCAAAGAATCTCCTGGAGAAACCATCATTTATGAGGGTCGAAAATTTAAATCTTATAGAGGAATGGGATCTGTAGAGGCTATGCATAAGGGCTCTAAAGATAGGTACTTTCAAGATGTTGAAGATGATATCAAAAAGCTAGTCCCAGAGGGCATTGTAGGCCGTGTTCCTTACAAAGGAGAATTGGTAGAGAGTATGGTGCAATTTATCGGCGGATTAAGAGCAGGTATGGGCTATTGTGGAGCAAAAGATATTTCAGCTTTAAAAGAAAATGCTCAGTTTGTTCAAATTACAAGTTCTGGTATCACAGAAAGTCATCCGCATGGCGTCATCATTACAAAAGAAGCTCCTAATTATAGTAGATAATTAAGGTTCATAAAATAAAAAAGCTCGAAATAGTATTTCGAGCTTTTTTATTTTATTCTTTAACCTCAAACTTATTCAGGGGTTACGTCTGGATTGTCTTTGACCTCAATTCCCATTTTCTCCAAGGTTTTAAGAGTGATGTCAAATTTAGGATCGATATAAATGATACTGTTGTTTTCATCAAAGATCTGAGTAAACCCATCTTCTATGACAATAGCTTCTACTGTTTTTCCTATTTTATTATAAAGTGGTCTCAGATATTCATCCTGTTGTATTTGAAGCATTTTAGAGGAATTTTCTTGTAGTTTTTGTAAATTCTCTTCTAAGTCGACAACTTCTCCCTGCTTCATTTTCTTCATCAGGTCGCTCATATCTTTTTCCCCTTCTTTATAGTTGGCTACCACTTCTTGGTATTCTAAGTATTTTTGTTGAATGGTGCTATCCAATTTGGCGCTGTAGACTTTTAATCGTTCTTCAACATCTTTTATCTCGGGCATCTGAGATAAAATGTATTCATTATTAATGGTGCCTACTTTAGTTTGTGAAAAAGCACTTAAGCTTAAAGTCAATAAAGCAATGTAAATAATCTGTTTCATCGGTATTTAATTTTTTACAAATAAAGTTATTTATTATTATAAATCAAACCATAGTCAATTTGTTTTCACACTCTTACCGTCTTCGATAAAAGCTTTAAAATCTTTTTGGACTAAAACAGATCGTTTTTTAAAGATTTCAGGCAGTAACTTGCTAATCACTTTCATAAAGCCTGAAAATTTAAATTCGCTATAAGAGGTCCATTTAGTTTGATTCTCGTTGATATCCTCAAAATAATTTTTTTGAACGCTCTCAATACCTTTAGAAGAATATTCCCCATGCCATTCTTCGGGTAGATTCTTTTTTATGATTGTTTCTGTCATTTTTATAGACTGACCTTCTATGGTGATGTATAGTTTTCGTTTACTCCCTACTTCACCATTTTTACCACTTAGAGGCCGACTCCGTTTGAGCCCTCTCTGCCAAAGCGGAAGTAAACTTGGATTTTCAAACGCATCGATGATTTCTTGCCTAGGTTTGTTGATGATAATTTCGGTCTTATATTCCATGTATTCTATCCTGATTTTTTTATTTTATTTTCTTAATTTCCAGAAGACTAAGTTCCTTTTGCAAACCTTTTATTGACGTTGGCATAAAAAATTGTTTACAGCTTACTACCAATATACATATAAATCCAATTCAAATCTTCATCTGGAACCTCTTCAAATTTCAGCATAATCTTTTAAAATTAGCTTAACACTGTTAATGGCTTTAAAGAGGTTTGATTTGGCCCTGTTATTTTATTTCAATCACTCTTTCCTCAATATGAGTTGTCTCCTCAGCTGTTATTTCTTTGGTCTCGATACTATATATTATCCATCCGCTTTCTCCATGAATTCTTGAGGCTGTGTTTGTCTCGTTGGTCAATGAAGGAAACTCATTTCTTGGTGGGATTTTATCACCAAATGTTCCTAGCATTTTTAAATGTTTATAGGTTGCATCGGTTAATTGCTTTGAATTTATAAGTTCATTTGATCTGAGTATTGAATTTCCATCAATCTCGTTTATCTCGTCTAAACTGAATCGGACGTCTGTTTCAAAAGGTTCACCTCCAAAATTATTCGACGTTTCTAATACCCCTTCTAATTCCTCTCCAAGATTGTATTTTACGCCGTGAAATTTATAAAACTGTAAGGCGTCTTTAACAGCATTTGCCTCAATAGATTCCTTTGTTGAATATATACTCATCACATTAGCAATTATTTCTTTATAATTTGGAACCTCTTTCAATTCAACTTTAAGCTTCTCAGTCCCCTTTACTAGATAATCTCTAACTTCTTTCCAATTGACAATTTCTATAAATGCACCATATTCATCTGTTTTTATTTTAACAGAAATATCGTTAGCAATTGATGCTAGTTTTCTAACCAATTCATTTTCGGTATCTATTGAGTAGTTTTTATAAAACCAGTCAATTGTATAGCTATTTTCTGTTGAATCAATTATTTTAATATCTACCTCATATTTCATTAATTCTCTTGAAATTGTGTCTTTTCTTTTTATTTTAAATTTCTCATAAGCAACATTATATGACTGTGTTTCTTGATTTGACCAATATCCAATGACTTGAACGGTTGAATCTTTCGCGCTTATTTGTCCAAAAAGGGATAATGAAAGAAGGGATAGTGTTCCAAATATTAATAATTTATACATTTAGATGTTGTTAGTTTTTATTGTCTAAGGCGATAACATCGATTTCCGTTGATATTAGTATTCATATTTAGGTTGGGTGCATACATAACCTTTCCATACTGGAAGTGTAGGCTTATTCACCATGATAAAAAAAGTCAAAAGAAGTATGCATGTTATATAATTTAAAATTGGTGTCTTCGTGTTAGCTTTCGCTTTATCATTTTACTTTTCGCAATACATCCGGCTCAGAATTCTGCACGAGTTAAATAAATCCTTTACTCCAGTTAAAAATTGAGCTCACACTTAACCGTAGTTTTTCATTATTTAAAATTACTTTTTAATAATCAAAATCCAATAAAATCGCCTTTAAATGTTTGATTCTGAGTAACTTTTTTATGATGTTATGAAAATAAATTGTTTTCACTTTTTGTTTTCAGATTTTTTGTCTTTTCTCTGCTAATCGAACCTTTACCTAAAGTGATTATTTGTTTTTCCAAAAAGAGTGGAATTGTACACAGCATTTTATTCCACATTAAGCAATTCTAGGGTATAGTTCATTTGTGTATCTACATTTTTTATAAAATCTTCAAATGATTGTGTCACTTCTAAATCTGATAATAGGCTTCTATTATAAGGTTGATTTGGTCTTTGCGATACGTCTTGTTCTAAATTTACTATCAAAAACTGTGTTACGCTTTTTGATTTAGGTAATTTATATTCCATGGGTGTATGTCCATTGTGCCCGTAATATCCACCGATTGTGTTTTAGTTTCCTGCAACCATTGAAGCGAATAAGCTACCAGCAGACGCGACTGCTGCACTTATTAATAAATAGATGTTACCTGTGAATGCATTTTTGTTGGGTGACCTTATCTTGTGGTCATTGCTATCTTTATTTTGATAATACTTCTTATCTTTTTCTAACGGAAAAACACCTTGAAGTTGTCGATTATATTTACCCACAAGTAACGGTTTAATAATTTTAGGGATACCAATGTTATAATATTTAAGTAATGGTATTTTTTAAAACTAGACTAGCACTTTTGTATGTTTTATTAAAGTGACTTTTCAATGGTTTTGTTACGAATAAAAAAATCGGGGGCTTCTTTTTTTGCTATGGTAATGAAAGGGCTAACCAGAACATACATAGACGCCATGATGACTTTACATGTTTGCACTTAAATTGGTAATGAACAACCCAATTAAAAGGAATACTCTTCTTATTCTGAGAAACCTCATCCCCAAAGATTATAGACAAACAAGCGGTTAAGTCAAAAAAAAACAATCATTTAGGTTATCAACTATGCTAATGCTAAGTTACTAAAGGCCATATTTTTTCTTTATTTGTTCGTTAAAAACAATACTTAAGTTTTGGTTTAAAATTTTATCATGTCGGATTACAACATTCCATTCAGGAATCTTTTTTGCAATTCTAACCGCCTCTTTTATATAAGTATTTTCTGGATCGTCAATAAGATTGCTTTCGTCAATTAGGTAAGTGTTTTTCCAGTCAATATTTCTTAGTTTTCCATTTTTTCTAGGTTCAACGCTTACCCAAACTTGAAGATGTTTGTTACTCAAATCGGGTAGCTTACTCCATTCAACATTTCTGTAAATAAAGCTGTAATAGATGTTTGGGTCATAAGATAAAAATTCAGATTCTCTTAAGACTGAATTTTTATAATCCGTGGTTTTGATCAAAACTCCATTTTTGAATTCAAGAAGTTTTTCATTTGGATAAATTGAAGTGTTTTTGTGATGGATTCCCATGCAAACAGTACAGGTTCCTCTGAAAGTAGTTAAAGAAGAATTTACCCAGTCGGCAAAAATTCGCTTTTCTATAGTAGAGAAAACTTTGTTTAATCCGATGTTTTTTTCACTATTGTATAATGAACTTAAATCCGTCAAATAAAGGCTGTCATTTTCAATAAACCATTCTGTTTTATAGTTTCTCCAAAAATTAATTAAAATAACAGAATCCTTTGATTTTTCAATTCTATTGATTTCAATTTGACTTGTAATGACTGGGGTTAATTGCTCCCAATCAGCCTTTAGTTCCAGTGGGTTTGGGTAAAGGTTCAACGTGTCGGACTTCCAAATTAAGACATCTGTACTTTGCCCGTTTGCCATGGTTGCAAAAATTATCGATACTATGTAAATGAATTTTTTATAAGCCCGCTATAAACCCTATTCAACTCTCCACTATAGAGTATAACTCTATGTAGAATCTTTATTTTTACTATCAATTAAATTAACACTTTTACATATATTATCACTGGTTTTCCCTAGGGTTTTAAACTAAACCTTTATCCCCATCAATTCTCGCGATAAACATAGTTCATGCTTCCGAAAACAAATGAATGAAAAGACACGCGTGAGGGATTGTAGCGGTTACCCCGAACTAAAAAAGCAGTAGTCTTACTCAGGTAAGACTACTGCTTTTGTGGAGGCGTAATAGCAAAAAGCCCGACCCCTTCCCAATCTTTATCGGGAAGGGGACACGCCCATCTACGTTTTAAAAAAATTACATATTTCGTCTATACTGCCCGCCGACTTCAAAAAGAGCTTCCGTGATTTGACCCAAAGAACAATACTTGGTCGCTTGCATCAATTCTTCGAAGATATTTTCATTTTTGATAGCCGCTTCTTGTATGCGTTTTAGGTTGTCTTGTGCTTTACCTTCATGAACCATATGCAGTTTGTTGAGCGTATTGATTTGGAACTCCTTCTCCTTCTCTGTCGCTCGGATCACTTCCCTTGGTTTTACCGTTGGCGATCCCTTGGAACTCAAAAACGTATTCACCCCAATAATTGGGAATTCGCCTGTGTGTTTAAGCATTTCGTAATGCAGACTCTCTTCTTGAATTTTACTTCGCTGATACATCGTCTCCATCGCTCCCAAAACTCCGCCACGCTCCGTAAGACGATCGAATTCTAACAAGACTGCTTCTTCGACAAGATCTGTCAATTCTTCAATAATAAAAGAGCCTTGGATCGGATTTTCGTTCTTCGCCAAACCTAATTCTTTGTTGATGATTAACTGGATAGCCATTGCTCGACGAACAGATTCTTCTGTGGGTGTTGTAATCGCTTCATCATACGCATTGGTATGTAGAGAATTACAGTTGTCATAAATAGCATATAAGGCCTGCAGAGTAGTTCTAATGTCATTAAAATCTATTTCTTGGGCATGAAGCGAACGACCAGACGTCTGGATATGATACTTCAACATTTGCGCCCGTGAATTTGCTCCATATTTGTCGCGCATAGCTTTGGACCAGATTCGTCTCGCGACCCTACCAATAACCGCATATTCTGGGTCTACTCCGTTGGAGAAAAAGAAACTTAAATTAGGCCCAAACTTATTGATGTCCATTCCACGGCTTAAGTAGTATTCCACATACGTGAATCCATTAGAAAGCGTTAAAGCTAATTGCGTAATTGGGTTGGCACCTGCTTCAGCAATATGATATCCAGAAATAGAGACAGAGTAGAAGTTTCTCACTTTATTTTCAATAAAATACTCCTGAACATCTCCCATGAGTCGTATGGCAAACTCTGTTGAGAAAATGCAGGTGTTCTGAGCTTGATCTTCCTTAAGAATATCGGCCTGTACGGTTCCTCGCACTACAGCAATAGTCTCCCGCTTGATCTTTTCATAAACATCAGTAGGCAAAACCATATCTCCAGTAACACCAAGCAACATCAGTCCAAGTCCGCTGTTTCCCTCAGGAAGCTCACCTTGATAGGTGGGAATCTCACTTCCATTTTTTTTATAGATGGCCTTTATCTTGGCTTTTACGTCCTTCTCTAGACCTTGTTCTTGAATGTATTTTTCACACTGCTGGTCGATTGCGGCATTCATAAAAAAGCCAAGCAACATAGGAGCAGGTCCGTTGATGGTCATACTCACAGAAGTCATAGCATCTGCTAAGTCAAATCCTGAGTATAATTTTTTAGCATCATCCAAGCAGCAAATTGATACCCCCGCATTACCAATTTTACCGTAAATATCTGGTCTGTAGTCAGGATTATTTCCATAAAGTGTCACCGAATCAAAAGCTGTAGAGAGTCGTTTTGCAGGTAATCCAGCACTTACATAATGGAACCGTCGATTGGTTCTTTCTGGTCCGCCTTCTCCAGCAAACATTCTGGTTGGATCTTCTCCCGTTCTTTTAAAAGGATATAATCCAGCTGTATAGGGAAATTCCCCTGGGACATTTTCTTGTAATAACCATTTTAGTAAATCACCCCAAGCTTTGTATTTTGGTAAAGCAACTTTGGGTATTTTAAGATGAGAAAGTGACTCGGTATACGTATCGATTTTTATCTCTTTATCTCTAACTTTAAACGTGTAGACCTCATTTGTATAGTTCTGAACGACATGTCCCCAATCTAGAATCTTCCCCCAATTATAGGGATCAAGATCCATTTTTACTCTATCAAATTCTTTTTTAAGCAATTCGACTAAAGTTTTGTTATCCTCAGTAATTGTTTCTTTTAATTGCGCTTCATCTAACCCATTTTTATCAAGCTGAAGTTTGCTTTCTGTCACACTTTCTATGGTTTTAAATATACCATAGAGTTTTTGAGCAACCTCTACCTGAGAGTTGGCTTTATCATCATAAGATCTATTGCTTTCTGAAATTTCTGAAAGGTAACGCGTCCGTGCCGGTGGAATTACGAAAATTTTCTCTGACATCTCATCCGTGATATGGTAATCACTTTTTAGACTAGTAGACGTCTTTTCTGAAAGCTGATCCATAATTCTTTTGTAAAGAATATTCATTCCAGGATCATTAAATTGAGAGGCTATCGTTCCGTAAACGGGAAGGGTTTCTGGTTTAGCATCCCATAAATTATGATTGCGTTGGTATTGTTTTTTGACATCGCGAAGCGCATCTTTTGCGCCACGCTTATCGAATTTATTGATCGCCACAAGATCTGCGAAATCCAACATATCTATTTTCTCTAATTGTGTGGCTGCCCCAAATTCTGGCGTCATCACATAAAGAGAAATATCGGAATGGTCCAGAATTTCAGTATCACTTTGACCGATCCCTGAGGTTTCTAAAATGATTAAATCGTAGTTAGCTGCTTTTAAGACCTCAACCGCTTCTTGAACATATTTTGATAAAGCTAAATTAGATCGACGTGTGGCTAAAGAACGCATATACACTCTTGGTGAGTTAATAGAATTCATACGAATTCTGTCTCCCAGCAAGGCTCCTCCTGTCTTTCGTTTGGAAGGATCTACAGAGATAACTCCTATTTGCTTGTCTTCAAAATCGACCAAGAACCGCCTGATCAATTCGTCTACCAATGAGGATTTACCGGAGCCTCCTGTTCCCGTGATTCCTAAAACAGGAACTTTATTTTTATGAGCATTCTGAATCGGTAAGAATATATTTTTAAATTCATCATGCCGGTTCTCTGCTAGAGAAATTAATCTAGCAATAGTGTTGGCCTCTTTTTGTTTTAGAAGCTCTGCAGTTTTCTCTGGTGCATTCAATTTTGGAGTTGGGAAATCAGATTTTTTGACCAAATCGTTGATCATTCCTTGCAATCCCATTTCACGTCCATCATCGGGAGAATAAATCCTAGTGATGCCGTGTTTCATTAATTCCTCAATTTCTTCGGTAAGGATGACTCCACCTCCACCACCAAAAATCTTAATATGATTAGCTCCCTTTTCTTGAAGCAAATCGTACATATATTTGAAGTATTCATTATGTCCTCCTTGGTAAGAAGTCATAGCTATAGCGTTAACGTCCTCTTGAATCGCCGTGTTGACTACTTCTTCTACGCTCCTATCATGTCCAAGGTGAATAACTTCAACTCCAGTGGACTGAATGATACGACGCATCACGTTGATAGCGGCATCGTGGCCATCAAACAAAGAGGCAGCGGTAACAATTCTAATTTGATTTTGGGGTGTATATGGTTTTTGTTGCTCCATTATGGTATTGAATTATTATGAAAATTTGTACTGTAAAATTACGAAATATTCAACTCAACGCCTTTAGAATTTTAAAGGAATAGTTGTGGAATTCTTTTTGCATCAGCATCACTCGCACTTATTGTCAATATTATTCCCATTTTGCAATACGTACAACATATAAATTGGTATGTTTGTAATTAAATCTTAATAATTGAGTATTATGAAAAAAATTTACTTGTCAATTACAGCACTATTATTTGC
>NZ_PJBS01000340.1 GCF_002836055.1 Psychroflexus sp. MES1-P1E | reverse complement strand
AGGTCTGTTGCCTCTCTTTGATATTCTAGGTTTACCTTTTACGGATGTTCCCGATTGTTTTTCCTTGACATCAAAACCGGCGTAACTGGTCAATTGCTTCTTGTTTCTAATGAGTTCAAACCCATTAGTCTCTGCCAGTACCGTTACAGCAGTCAGTTCTCCTACCCTAGGTATAGTACAAATATTATCTACTCTTGTCTTTACCTCTGGGTGACTTTTAAGTAATGTTGCTATGTCCAATTTGATTTCTTTTTCCTGAATATTTAAAAATTTTATTCTATTTTCAATTCAAAGAAGGCTCTTTTGGTTAGGCATAGCTTCTGTCTTTTCTGCATGTCTCTGGTTTTTTACCATTGACCTCTCTTCAACGATCTGATCACGCTCTCTGGTCAATTGTTTTAATTCTCTATAGATATCCTTGGGTCGTATCCAATTATCCAGTTTACGCTCTAAACCAAACTGCGCAATAGCTTGAGAAGCTGTCTTATCTGTTATAGTTTTAATATCAAGAGACCTTGCATAGTTGCTGATCTTATTGGGTAGTATAACGCTGACATCAATATTCATGCTTTCCAATGCGTATGCTAATCTCTCGTGGTACACGCCGGTCGCTTCCATTACATATCGCATCTGAGCGGCATTCTCACAACAGGAGGATACCCATTCGATCATAGATTGGATACCTTTGTCACTATTTACAAATACTTTGTATGCAAAGATTTCAATACTTAAGCTCTCCAAAAGCCTACCTAATGACACCACTAATTCCTTTTGGGCGACATCAATACCCGCGACTTCTTTTAAAACCTTTTCCAATTGTCTCATTTTAAGTTAGTTAAATTAAATAATAAAGTGAAATATCTCTTCACGTCTTTTCTCCTAGTTGGATATTCTGGATACCAAATTACTCAGTGGCTCCTTACATTCTGTTCAGACTCCAAGAAATATGAGGGAATAAGGTCATTTCTATCGGTCGATATATCTTGAAGATTACCTAGCCATCGGTTGACTCTTATTCCCTTTCACTTATATTTACAAAGCTAATTTTTCATAGTAATACAAACATAGGAGCTATCGGGACTCGTAAATAGGCTAAAGCCAGCAATAAAGTGTATACGGTTTTATGTGCAGGCTTTATTCTAAGGACTTTAATATATAGTTTGGTATCATTTCGTTTGGTGGTGTACTTTTTCCATACAATTGATAGGAATTATAGTTGCCACCAGTAAATACTGTAATCATATCGAGTTCAGGCCAAATGTTGATTTTTTGTCCGCCATTTCCCGAAGCTAAATACGAGTTATATGTTTGTCCGTCAACTACGAAATATTTATGTTCCCAAAGATAACCGTAATCTCCTTTGTTCATATTAAATGTTTTATCAATCCAACTTTTTGATATTATTTGATTGCCTTTCCGTTTACCGCCATCTTTAAATAATTTTGCTAATTTAATCAAGTCTCTTGGTGTAAAATACGTTTGACTAAAATCATCACTACTCGTTTGATTTGGTTCAAAAGTCCATTTATAATTTGAAATATTTAAAGGTTCAAAAAGATTTTCTTTTGCAAAATCCTCAATTTTCTTGTCTGTTGCTATTTCAACTAAACTTCCTAAAGTCAGAGCACAACCTGTACAATAAGATGATGATACACCAGGTTCTCCAATCATTGGTAATTCGAGCGTGTATTTTACCCAATCTTTACTTTGCATCATTTTTAATTCATATCCTTTACTTTCAGGATTATTGTTTTCACAATCCATTCCGTGTCGATACATTAAGAAATTTTCGATTGTAATTTCTTTTTTTCTTTTGTCCAAATTGGCGATTTCGGGGTATCTCGAATTAAAATAGGACAATAGTCTATCTTTTTCACTTTTTATAAATCCTTGGTCAACCGCTATTCCAAGAATTCCGCCAATGAACGGTTTTGTGGCAGACCTCAATTGATGTGGTGTATTTTCGTCGTAACCATAAAAATATTCCTCAAGCACTAATTTGTTGTTTTTATAAATCAAGATGCTATGGACATCAGGGAAATTACCTCTAATGGTTTTTTTGACCATATCGACTATAAGATTGGAATTTTTAAATTCATCTTCCAAATTGCCCGTTGCAAGTCCATCGTCAGTTTTTGCTGGCTGCTTATATTGGTAATTTTCTGGATTATCGAAAAGTTCTTTTCTGGGAAACATATTCGATTTAGTAATATCTTTTGTTAGTAACTCGAATTGTTGACCGTCAGTTTTATAGCTTATGACTTTCTTTGAGTTGTCCCTTTCAAAAATTACAGAGCTTCCTTGCATATCTGTAAAACTGTCTAGAGCAATAAATTTTAAAGGGTATTTTGCATTATCTATTACAGCATAAAGCGTCGTGTCCGTCGCCGAAGCTTTAAGTTCTAATGTCGTATTATCAACATATTCGTATTTCCCTTCGTAATCGAAAAGAGTTTCATATTCAGATTTTTCTTTCGTTGATGAACAGCCGATAAGTAAAGGAATTATTAAAAGTATTTTCTTCATTTGAATTCTGTTTTTGTATGAGTGGGTTTTTTTCAGCTTGCGTACAAACGGACTTGTATATAGCTCGTAGCGTGCTAATTAGCGATAGTTTTTCGGTTAAACACGAGCCGAATTTTTTAATTTTCTTATTACCATTTCTTTTCAATAAGCCAAATTAAAAAATTTGGTGGACTTGCAAATATGCCTTAACTTTAAATTAATCAACTAGCTATGAGATATATAGGTTGTTATGTGCCGTACTTATTCGCTAATTTAATTCAATCGCTCGAAATTAACACCTCGTATTCTGTCAGAATTTAGTGATAATGACTTTATGTTTTTCGTTTCGTTATCAAACTCGAAAACATAATTGTTTACCATTAATTTTGTAGGCGCAATTAGCAATCCAGAATTTTCTTGATCTCCAATCAAAACTTTGTAGTCTTTATTAGATAAATGGCTAATTTCGATATTAACATCTGTTTCTGAATTGTTGTATTTTCCGTTTAGAGCTTGGTAATCATAATTTTCCCAATCACTTTTTTTCCTTGTCAGCGTGTATGGGGAATGGCTAACATAATAGGCTGTAACTTCCATTTCGCCACTTTCATTTTTAATAAATTCTTGTTTAAAATCTTTATCAAATTTTTGATTAAAGACATTGTCAGCCTCTCTTACTAACTCAACGTCATTCCTTCCAATACGTTTGAGATAAAGTTTACCATCATCTTTTTTCAAAAATTCAAATGTGAAGTTGTTTGGCGTTATGTATGTTCCTATTATTTCATCTTCACTTACATAACTTCCAATCTTCACAGGTTTTGTAACAAGGTATTCTTCGTCATTTTTCAAATCGTAAACTACATCTGCCATCTGTCTTGTTTGCATCGATGGAATAGACTTTCCTGTATTCGTTAAGGTGAGCATTGAAATGCTGTCATTTGGAAACCTCAAAACCGTAGCTTTCCAAGCACCTGTTGCACCTTCGTGAAATTTATATGATAGGCTTTTATATTTTCCAAACTCTAATCCAAAACCGTAATCATCATTGATATCTTGATTGACTAATTCTTGGCTTTTCTGGATAATACTATTTTTAATTTCGCTATTTCCATAACCTTGAATAGTCTTTTCCCATTGAATTTGGTCAGTTAAGGTTGAGAATATATTTCCATCTCCAACAACATTCCAAATCCAATCGTAGGTCGTCCAAGTGTCAAAATTAAAATAGGCTCTTGCTATTTTCCCATCTATTTGTGAATAATCTGATTCGAAAGAAGTATTTGGCATATTTAGTTTTTGGAAAATATCATCTGTATATTCTTTAAAAGTCTTTCCAGATATTTTTTCTACAATTGTTGCAAGCAAAATATAATTTGTATTGCTGTATAGGTATTTTGTTGATGGTTCAAAATTCAACTCTTCTTGCTTTTTAACAAGTTCTAAAACGTCATTATTGTCAAAAGACTGTTCCCACCAAGTCGTTCCTTTTAAAGACCATAAATCATAGACGTCTCTTATTCCACTTGTATGAGTTAGCAGTGTGCCAATCGTAATTTTTGCTTTAATTTCTGGATAAAGTTCAGGAAGATATTGGCGAATATCATCTGATAATTTTATTTTGTTTTCTTCCTCTAAAGTGAGAATAGCTAAAGCAGTAAATTGTTTGCCGTTTGAAGCAATGTTAAATCGAGTGTTTTTATCGATTTTAAGACTGTCTTTAAAATCCGAAATACCTGCGTATTTTTCAAATATCAAGTTTCCTTTGTTGATTATAGCGGTTGCAATTCCAGGTGCATTTTTAGGCACGTCCTGCGTGGCAATGCTGTCCAGTTTTTTAAGCTGGTTTTCCGAAAGTTTGGTTTGACCAAATACGTTCCCTGCCATAAATAGCAAGAGGATTATCATTCCTGTCTTGTTTTTCATCTTTTGGTTTTGATTTGTCACAGATTTTTATGGCACATAACGTGTCTGTATATGGTTTTTTGCGTGGTTAAGCAACTAATCTAGCAAATAAAACACGGATAGAATATTCCGCAGGAATGTTTGTAAGTCGGCAGTGACCAAGCAATTAATTATACATGGCTTAAGTTGGCAAAAGTTTTTTTATTCCTTAGTCATAAATTCACTCACTACAGAACTTTTTTCAGATTCCATTTCACAAGTCCAACTATCTATCCACCATCTTCCATTTTCGTAATGAAGTTGAATGCTATTCAGTCCTCTAATATTTGATTCCGTTTTTGTGTCAGTTCGTATTTCAAATGCACTCCAAACTTGTGCAATATTTCCATATTTGCTAACTTTTCTTTTAAGTTCCTTTTCGTAAAAATCCTCTTTCAGTGATAATCCGATTGGTATATATTCAGCTTCAAGAGTATGTGATTCCGCTTTTCCATTGTCGTCCAGTCTTGTTATAACAGCATTTTTCGAATGAATATAGTTATCTCTTTCAAATTCCCAAGGTTCACTACTCGAACCTGAAACAACATCATAGTAGGCATTAATTATTGCATCTACTGATTTTACGTCTTCTGCGTATTTTTCTTCGTTAGTTTGTCCGAAAATTGAATTGAAAGCGAAAATTATGCTAATTGATGTAAGAATTAGTTTGTTCATATCGGTTGGTTTCTAATTTTTGATAACGTTTATAAGTATGGTTAGTGGCGTGGTTAAGCAACTAAATTAGTAAACAAATACGAACCAGAAAAAATTCCGAAGGAATTTTCCAGATAAGTACTTGCCAAAGCAATTAATTATATACGGCTTAAGTTTGCATTTTAATAAAAACCCTAAATTAAGGCATATAAATCAGAAAGCACCAAAGAGAGGAATAAGGTTATTGTATACGCAGAGACTTTGATCTCGTCAATCCCAAAGCCTCGGGATAAACCCCCTTCTCTTTTACTACAAAATCACGTTCTCCCAATAGCGGCCGGGAGTATGAGGCTTTAGACCTCGATTTTAAGTCGTTGAAACTCGCGTAGATGGTCCTTCCAAAAAAACATTTTCTTATGAATAAAGACATTAAATATTTTGGAATTGACATTAGCCACTTGGCATTCGATGTTACAGATTCTGATGGCAATTACTCTCGGTTTAAAAACTAGTCCTGTTGTTACACCAAATTAGACCTATAATGACGCAATACATCGTTTCTTTTTCGCCTGCTCTTCATCAAAAATAATTACCGTAGCTAAGGCTATGCTAATTATTTTTGATTTCAATCGATCAATCAAAAAATAATTCAATTTATTCATACGGCATTATAAATATAATTTGGTATTGGACCTAAAACATCAATTATGTTAGTGGTTTTAACAGGTGGTTTTGATCGGTTTACAAGTGCAGCAGAACTATGCAGTTACGCTAGTCTAACACCAGTGATTAGGCAAAGTGGTAGTCGTGTAAAAGGACGACCTCGAATAAGTAAAATAGGGAATCAGAAACTTCGTAATTTATTATTTATGTGCAGTTTTAAGGCTTGTAGAGACCTTTACGAGAGAATAGTGGCCAAAGGGAAGAGCAAAAAACTAGCATTAATAGCGGTGTGTAATAAATTCTTAAAACAGGCCTTTGCTATTGCTAAATCAGGGTTGATATATGATAAAGAATATAAAAGTACTCTAGTGAGAAATTAATGAGTTTTTCTTGTTTTTAGCCACAGTACTTTGTTGGCAATAGTTATTTCTTTTTGAATAAATAATTTTCGTAAATTTTATCTAATTGTTTTTTTATAATATCTGGATCAGTAGGTGATTTTTCAATTGGTAAAGTCTTTTTATAAAATGCAATTTCGTTCTTCTCTGAATCAACTATTATAGAATATAAAGAAAGATTATATTTAATAGGAATTGGAGAAAAAAGGCCTAATGCTAATACACCAACATCAACTCCTTTAGCAACTTGTCCACCATAATTTCCTATTCTTCTACCAAATCGAGTCGCAACAATTCCAATTGCAAATCGTTGATCCCTAGATTCAAGAATAGAGTCAATAACAGGGGTTATTTTAATTCCTTCTAATTTCCTTTTTTGAATTGCAGATTGAATTAAAAAAGACAATTCATTTTCAACTTTTTGGTTGATGGTTTTATTTTTGAGAGTGATTTTATTTTTAATTTTTTACAATCTCATATTAGAGTAAATAACAGAATCAAGTATTTGCTTAGATTGAATAGATAAACTATCATTTAATTAAGATTTGTTTCCTTTTTTTATTAATTGGATATATGATAAGGTTCAAAATATTCAATGTTTAAACCTCATTTATTGGTATTGTAGAACTCAAATACTTATTTGTTACACAGCTTTGAAAAATAATTCCTAATAATAGAATTCCAATGATTCGTTGTTTCATGTTCGTGATTTTAATTACTTACAACGTACCTTGTAAATGGTCGTTTTAATGCCGTCTACTCGATGCGTGATAGTATCTTTCTCAGTTTTTCAGCAGTTTCATAACTCCTTGCTTGCCTTCTGAAATGACTTGAAGTAAGTATATGCCATCCTTAAAACTCGTCAGATCAATAGATTGTTCAGGGTTCTTAGCACTTGAAGAATATACTAGCTCCCCTTTAATCGTGAAAATGCTAATTTGATACTGAGTTTCTTTGTAAGAAATTACATTGAGCAGGTTTGAAGCGGGATTAGGGTAAATGGTAAAATTCTCTTCAATGAATGAATTATCTAAACCCAAGATATTATTGACTTCAAATGAAATCATAAATTCCTCACTATCGAATTCACCGTCATTCACTAAAATTGAAACATCAATGGTGCCAATAAAATCAAGAGCTGGCGTTACTGAATTGCTAGTTACTGTATAGTTTTCACCTTCAAACACAACCAAAGTGAAATCATTAGGAAAACTGTTATCAATGTCGGTTATGTTAAGATCAGTAAGTGTAATTTCTATCGTTTCATTTTTTTGAATAAAGGTTACTCCATTATATGCATTAATTTGTGGCGTGTCATTGGACCTTTGAAATTTAGAGATAAAAATATCATTAAACCCGTCAATCGACAGATTGGTTTCGTTTGTTTCAGCCTTCCCAAAGGTTATGTTACTTCTGTAAAATCCTGTGACGTAAGTATTTCCGGACTCGTCAATTGCAATATTCTTTCCCTGTTCCCATTCACTTCCTCCTGCAGAGGTAACCCAAATAAATTCTCCTGCAGATGAGAATTTAGCTACATAAAGATCACTAGATCCGAGATTTGAAATCGTGGTATCATTTATCTCATCTTCTCCAAAATGTATGTCTCCTCCATAATACCCTGTAATAAATACATTTGCAAATGTGTCAATTACTAAGCTAACACCACGGTCATCTCCCGTACTTTCAGCGGTTTTAGCCCAAACAAATTCTCCTTCAGAATTATATTTTGCAACGATAAGTTCATCCAAACCTACTCCAGAAAGTTGTTGTTCATTACCAGTTCCAGCTCCAAGAGTTATGGTGCCGAAAAAACTACCAGTAAACAGGATTGATCCATGCTTGTCGGTTTTAATATCTCCACTGATGTCGCCAGTGCCAGAATTGAAAGGCTCGATTGCCCAAAGAAAATTGCCAGCATTAGTGTATTTTGCTATGAACGCTGATTCGTTACCATCATTAAGCGTGGTTTCGTTTGAAAGACCTTCACCAAATACTGCCGAATCAAAATAATTCCCTGTTAAAAAAATATTCCCCTCCTCATCTAAATCAATATTCTTGCCACCGTCAAAACTTGATCCTCCTGCTTTTTGTATCCAAAGTAAAGTTCCGTTGGTGTCATACTTTGCCACGAATATATCTGTGTTTTCACCTACTAAGGTTGTTTCATTAGTCTCACCTTCTCCAAAAATTACTGTCCCCCAAAATGAACCCGTAACATAAACATTTCCAGCATTATCAACTACAAGTCCCCTACCTCCTGGGTTGTCATCATTATCTCCTCCCGAGTTTTTTGCCCATAATAAATTTCCGTCAGAATCATATTTTGCGATGAATATCTCACCAGAGGTTCCGGACAAGGTTGTTTCATTTGTTTGTCCTACCCCAAATTTGGCCTCTTGGAAGAAAGTGCCAGATACGTAAACGTTCCCATTGTTATCAACATCGATAGCATAACTTGTAATGTCGTTGTTTGACGCTCCCATTTGCTGAACCCAGAGTAGTTCACCAGAGTTATTAAATTTTGCAACGAATGATCCATTTATGTTGATAATGGTTTCATTTATCTCATCTTCTCCAAAAATAGCACCTGTTGACCCTGACCCTATTGTGCCGGTTACATATATGTTCCCAGTCTCATCCAAGGCTATACTATTCCCTTGTTCCAAGAAGCTATCTGGAGAATCACTACCAATTTTTTTGGCAAAAATTAACTCCTGTGCTTGGCTGGGATTCTGTCCAAAAATTAATATTAGAACTAAAGCTAGTAGCAAATAAATATTTTTCATGTAGTATTGAATTTTAGGTTCAGAGTATTATCACTAATGTCTCCGTGCTAAATGCATTTTGTGACTAAGTTAAAGCAATTATTTGGATTTGCTAAATCTTCCAAATACAAAACCAATTTCAAATTAAGTCTCATTCCCAAATTGCTTGTTGCGTTTGTTGGCTGTAGTTATTATTTATAGATTTTATTTTCAATTTTCTTCGGTGGTGGAGTACTGCTACTAAAATTAAAAAATAGTATCTATTTTTAAAAAAAATGAATTGTTGCTGCGTTAAATTTAAAGATTACTTTTACTAATGGTGATCAAAATGTTCTTAAAAACGGAAGTATTCTTCACAAATAATATAGTATAAATCGGTTTTTTTTTTCGATTATTAAAATTATAAAATGGAAGTTAATAATTCAAGAGTAGTAATTACGGGAGGGAGTTCCGGAATCGGAAAAGAGACAGCGAAACAATTTATTGCTAAAGGTGCTAAAGTTGTAATTACAGGGAGAGATGAAAACAAACTAAAAAAAGTAGCTGACGAAATAGGCGCAATTCCATTATCATTTGACATTAGTGATTTAAAATCAATACCACAAAAGGCCAAAGAGGCACTAGCTTTATTAGACGGAAAAATTGACACTTTGGTAAATAATGCTGGTATTGGAGCATTTCCAGCTCTTGGGGAAATTACAGAAAACGATTTATTAAGTGTGTACAATACTAACGTATTTGGAATGGCCTTGCTAACTCAAGAGTTCTTACCACAATTTAAGGAGCAAAGCTCAGGCAATATTATAAATATTGGAGGAACCGCCAGCCAAAAAGGGTTTGCACAAGGTTCAGTTTTTGCCGCATCAAAATTTGCAGTTAGAGGTATGACTCAATCTTGGCAAGCTGAATTACGAAAATATAATATTCGAGTAGCTCTAGTAAATCCAAGTGAAGTCACAACCGCATTTACTTACAGATCACGAAAAAATCGCGACGAGCGTAAAGAACAATCTAATAAGCTAGGTTCAGAAGATATTGCACATACTATTATTTCGATTGTAGAAATGCGTAACAAAGGATTTATCCCTGAAGTAACTATTTGGGCAACGAACCCTTTTGAATAATAATCGAGACCTATATTTTAAAATAAATGACTCCTTTAGAGCCCATAATTTCTAATTGTTGAGAATAGCAGGTGTGTCGAATTCTATCTTATTAGTTACGAACTATAGCAACACTATGGTTATTGTCTAATAGCTTAAGGGGATAATATTTTACTTAAAGCTTTGCGGAGTCATCGATTTTTTCAAAACAATTGTCAAAATGACACTAGAAATTCCCCAGCTGTGCGAAGTCTCCCGACGTCGTACCCATTTCTATATGCCATTAAAACTTTATCAAAATCAATAGTCATTATACCGGGTAAAATTATTCAAAGTCAGAACATCAACAATTGAAACATCTACTTTTTCTATCTTCAATAAGCCTGGATCATAAACATAATTACTGGCACTGGAATAAATATGCTGTGATCCTTTCTCGACAATTCCTCCACGAACAGGATTTAGATGAATATAGGGCAACTTTTACCACATAAATTTAATGCTGTAAATTTCTTCAGGATGATTACCATATTTGAAAAATAATAATAAAACATGTATTTTGTTCATTTTCTTCTGTTTTGTGAGCAAAATTATTGCCAACGTTTGTCGGTTTGCAGAAGTTGCGGACTTTGTAGCCGTATAATTTTCTACCAAGATAAAATTTCTTGCGAAAGAAAATTTATCAATTTTGCAAAATTCTTGTAATTTCTTCAAGAGTTCTATAGTCAACTGGAAATGGTAAATATGTTTGGAGATTCAAAAGTCCAAAATTGACTTCATCTTTATCATAAACTGAAATATTTTAAAAATGAGTTATTTCTGTTAATGGCAAAGAAAATATGGTTGGTGCCTACTATTAATGCGCTAAGAAACAATATGAAAGACATTACAGCAGAACAACAAATTATGATTAATGCGCAACATGCTTTTAAAAAGGAAGATTACAATAACATTAAAGCAATGCGTAATGCTTTGGTATGTTAATAAATAAAACACCATCACCAAATGTACCATTGAACATAATCTCGACTGCTGACAAACAAATTCCTCCTATTTGTTTTAGATACCCACAAAATGATTTTCCAAAAAATTTATTTATGGAAAAATTCAAAGAAATTATTGCTGGTTGTCCAAATGATTAAAACAAATTTTTGGCCAATTTATTTTAATAAAACGCCGATGTTTTACTAAATCGGATACAATAAACGTATAAAACCACGGCAACAGATAAAAGTCAATTTCTGTAAGGAAAAGTAATCTTTCTTCATCACAAGATAGAATAACGATTGTTTTACAAAAAAATAGGCTGGAAATAGTCGATTTAAAAACATAGTTCGAAAGAACCATAAAAATGAAAATGGATGGTATGTAGTATAAAGCATTTCAAATTCTGTTAATTCCAAAATTTATATAGAATTCAAAAACGAAGAGTTGGGATTATTAAAATCAAAGATAATTCCAACTGCTGGCAAAGAAAATATTTGATTCAATCAGATAATTTTTCCTGATAATTGAGCAAATGATCCATTTGGAATGGATAAGACACAAACAGGAAAAACACTTTTGTAATTGAGCATTTTTTAAAGGCAGACAATCCAATCTTTGAAAAAATTTAAAGAACAAGCTGGGATTGAAAACTAAAGATTACTTGAATTAAAAAAATTAATTTTGAAAATGGCAAAAGTTATTAATAAAAATATAATCAACTAAATTGTCAACTATAATTAAATATCCTGCAAAACAGATGTTTAACAGGGTTGGAAGTGGAGAAAAAGGGAGTAGTCTCGAACTTTTTTGATTCCGATTTAAAACTTTTGATTAAAAAGTATCAACATCTCTTTTAATCTTTTTTTAAATATTTAAGGTTGTGTTTTCAATAATCGAATAGGAAAGTTTGCTGTGTGAATAATTTACGGCATTTTCAAATAATAAATCGCAAAATATTGTGTTTTCCAAAGGTGCTTTTTATGGGCAAATAAAAGCCTCGAGCTTGTCTGTTATATTTATAAACAACTATCTTAGCATATGTTTTGAAGAGTATTTAGGAAAATATACTTTGTAATCAAACTAAAATTGTTGTCCGATTTCTTTTATTAGAAATCCATGAATTAAATTTATATGAGTAAACAAAATTTATTGCAAAAAGAGAACAGTGTTGTTCACGAGCAAGTTCTAGTTGCAAATCAAAGTTATTCGGAAAGCTTTGGCGAAAAAGCAAACTTGCCAATGCCTCCAGGAAGGAAATTCGCAATTCTGACATGTATGGATGCCCGCTTAGACCCAGCAAAGTATGCTGGACTTGCAGAAGGTGATGCACACGTTATTCGGAATGCAGGAGGAAGAGCCAGTGATGATGCGATACGTTCACTAATTATTTCCCACAAATTATTAGGTACTGCTGAATGGTTTGTGATTCACCACACTGATTGTGGAATGTTAACTTTCACAGATGAGATCATAAGAGATTTATTAGCTACAAGCCTTTCTACAGCTACAGTTGATGCCAACGGATGGAGAAATATTACGGAAGAAGGCGGTTCCCAAGAAGCAAAAAACATTTCGTTTCTAACGATTAGCAATCAGTCAGAAAGCATTATTGAAGATGTAAAAAGAATTAAACGCCATGCGTTAGTTCCTACACATATTCCAGTTTATGGCTATCTTTTTGATGTGAAAAGTGGAAAGTTAATCGAAATTCCCGAAGCTACTGTTATAGGGAGAGCACGTTAGATTTCTTTTTACAGCATTGTTTCTCCAAAGAAATAATAAATTTTACTGTCAGTTAGCAATACTATGTTGTTAAATATCACCAACGCAAATATTCATTTTTTTTCTACGCTTTTTTTTCCGATTTACGACTCGATAGAATTGAAAAAAAAATTGAAATTGCAATTCGTGTTTTTTTCATTCTTGTAGTTTTGTTCAAATGGCTTACAACGGTTTGGCTAAGGTTAGTGTGGGAATAGATAAATCGAGATTTATCGGAGCTCGCACTAAGCTAAAGCCTTTTTTTTTTAATTTTAATTTTTCTTATCAAAGCTAAATCAGGGTTGATATATGATAAGGAAGCTGGATTCAAGTCATAAATGCAACTTGATTGTTAAAC
>NZ_PJBS01000339.1 GCF_002836055.1 Psychroflexus sp. MES1-P1E | reverse complement strand
AAATCAAAACTTAATTATTGTGATCTGACTGGGGCTTCCTTCGACTTCACCAATCGGCTTGCTCAGGATAAACTTCTCACCCAACAAAATCAAAACTTAATTATTGTGATCTGACTGGGGCTCGAACCCAGGACCCTCTCCTTAAAAGGGAGATGCTCTACCAACTGAGCTATCAGATCTTGTAATATACTAAGAACTTAAAATTAAAAAGTGATCTGACTATCTCTTCCTTTGACTTAGCCTCCCGGCTTGCTCACAGGATAAACTTCTCGCCTAACAAAATCAAAACTTAATTATTGTGATCTGACTGGGGCTCGAACCCAGGACCCTCTCCTTAAAAGGGAGATGCTCTACCAACTGAGCTATCAGATCTTTTAACGTCTTTTTGCGGGTGCAAATATAATATCTTCCTTCGGTATTTCACGTAAAAATAAATTAAATTTGAAAGAATTTTAATTTATTCAAAAATACGAGATATGAAGTTAGTTTTATTAGGATATATGGGGGTTGGAAAGTCAACTCTAGGTAAGCTTATTGCCAAAACATTCAATCTCCCTTTTATAGATCTCGATAATTACATCGAAAATAAAGAGCAATTATCGATATCACAGCTTTTTGAACTCAAAGGAGAGATTTATTTTAGAAAGGTCGAGGCGGAAGCATTAACTGAAATTCTCTCTAAAAAGGAAGATTATATTTTGTCTCTGGGTGGGGGTACTCCAGTATATGCAGATAATATGAAGAGAATTATGGAGGCTTTAGAGGTCACGTCAGTTTATGTAAAATTAAATCTTGAAGAATTAAGAGATAGGCTTTTCCAACAAAAAGAATCAAGACCAGTGATAGCTCACTTAAGCTCAAAAAGTGATTTTGATGATTTTCTAAGAAAGCACTTGTTCGAACGCCAGCAGTTTTACTTTATGGCTGACCATGTTTTAAATGTGACAGGAAAGACTGAATCAGTAAGTTTGGATGAATTGACGTCCCTTTTGAATCAAAATACTTAAATCAGTTCTGCCTTTGAGGGAGAACTAAAGTCTACTTCAACCCTTTCATTGAGAGATGTGGATAGCGAAATCCCCTTAAAATCTGCTTTGATCGGGTATTTCTTATGGTTCCTATCTACCAATACAGCAGTTTTAAATTGTTTTAAAGGCACATCCAGAAAGTGTTTTGCAGCAAAAATAAGTGTTGAGCCCGTATTTAGAACATCATCGACGAGAATAACGCTTTTGTTCTTATATAAAGAGGGCTCTATAGATACTTGGACGGAATGTAATGGATTCTTTTTGTCTAAAGTGACAGTTGCTAATACTATCTCGGTATCTGTTAATTGCTTTAGCTGTGCTGAAATCCGCTCTGCAAGTAAGGCGCCATTTTTATAAATGCCAGCGATAATAATTACCTTATCCTCCAAGCAGGTCTCTAAAATTTGAAGAGAAATTCGTTTGATTTTAATGGAGATATCCTCATCAGATAAAATTAAGGTTGGGCTTGTTTCCATTTTCGTTTTATTCAATATCATCTTTAGTGTCTTCTTTTAAATCGTCTAGCTCTCTACGGTCTTTCTTGGTAGGTCTTCCTGCACCCTTTTTTCGATAGTAGTCTTGAGAATATTTGAGTAATTCTAATTTTTCTAAACTTTCTTTTGGAGTAATATCAGTACAATAAATAGAAACAAGCTTAGCTCCAACTCTCGACTTTGGAATGTCTAGAATCTCTATTTTGTAATTGATTTGATTTTTTCTTATTTCTAGTTTGTCAGTAGGAAAGACATTTCTGGAGGGCTTTATAGAATTCCCACCTATTTTGACATGGCCTTTTTTACAAGCATTTGTCGCAATATTTCTTGTTTTGAAATACCTTACAGACCATAAATATTTATCAACTCTCATTAAAATCAAATTTTTATCGTCTAACAAAAATAGAAGAAAATCGTATCTTGCAACCAAAATTACAGTTAAATGAAATTACAAAGATTGCTTTTTATTTTAATGCTTGGTTTTATCTTTTCATGTAGTAATGATGACGATACCGGGGAACCACTTGAGCTTAGAGATCCTGAAGAAGTGAGGGATGAAAATATGCTTCAAATAGAAGGTTTTTTGGAGACCCATTTTTATAGATTTGAAGATAATCCTCAAAATTCGAATTTTCAAAATATTGTGTTCGACACTATTGCTGGTGATAATGCAAACGAAGAGCCTGTTATAAATTCAGAATTTTTAAAATCTAAACTGGTTTTTCAACAAGACGTAGAGTTTAAGTTATATTACTTAAAATTTCGAGAAGGGGCAGAGTCCGTTAGAAAGCCAACGTTTGCTGATTCAGTGCTAGTTACCTACAGAGGATTCTCTTTATTTAAAAACCAAACATTTGATGGTTCACCTAATCCAATCTGGTTTGATTTGATTAACAATATAAGAGGTTTTTATGAAGTTATGGATGAATTCAGAGGGTCAACAAGTTTTCAAGAAAACCCTGATGGTACAATCAGTTTTGATGACAACTTTGGTATTGGAACTGTATTTATTCCTTCTGGATTAGCCTATTACTCTGCGCCTCCTTCTGGTGCTGGTATTGCAGCTTACGAACCAATAGTTTTCAATATTCAATTGTATAGGTCTATAGAAGCTGATCATGATCAAGACGGTGTCCCGTCTTGGATGGAAGATATTAATGAGGATAGAAGATTAACCAATGATGATACCGATGGGGATAATATCCCAAATTTTGCGGATGTAAACGACGATGGTGATGGAACACTTACCGAAGATGAAATTGAAATTGACGCGGAGGGAAATCTTATTCTTCCAGATTCCAATGGAAACGACACTCCAGATTATTTAGATCCTACTTTTCCAGAAGATGCTTAATCAGATTAATGGTAAATTAAATACAAAAAAAATCCCTTTAAGTTTTAAAGGGATTTTTTTTGTGCGGTAGTAAGATCCAATTAGATAGTTTGATTGGTATCAAATTTCTCTAAGTAGTCTTTCATTCTTTGAATAAACTGTCCACCTAAAGCACCATTAACGACTCTATGGTCATAACTGTGAGATAAGAACATTTTATAGCGGATCCCTATAAAATCACCTTCTGGGGTTTCAATTACAGCAGGAACTTTCCTAATAGCACCTATGGCCAATATTCCTACTTGTGGCTGGTTGATAATCGGTGTGCCCATTATACTTCCAAAAGTTCCTACATTGGTTACAGTGTAAGTTCCACCTTGAGTTTCGTCTGGTTTCAGCTTTCCATTTCTGGCTCTTCCTGCAAGGTCATTTACTTTCTTGGCCATACCTAAAAGATTAAGCTGATCGGCATCTCTTATGACAGGGACTATTAAATTTCCATCAGGTAGAGTTGCAGCCATTCCTAAATTGATATGTTTTTTCATGATGATTTTATCACCATCAACCGCGATATTAATCTTGGGAAAGTCTTTTATGGTTCTAGCAACGGCCTCCATGAAAATAGGAGTAAAGGTGAGTTTTTCACCTTCTCTTTTTTGAAAAGCTCCCTTATGTTTTCCTCTCCAATTCCAAATATCTGTGACGTCTACCTCAATAAAGGATTGCACATGTGCAGAAGTTTGAATGCTAGCAATCATATGGCTAGAAATCAATTTACCCATTCTACTCATCTCCATTATTTCATCACCTGCATTTATATTCACAGGAGTACTAGGTTTAGCAACAGTTTCTATTGCTTTTTTAGGTTCAGGAGACTTCTCATTAACAATTTTTTGAGCAGAAGCTCCATCTTCTTTTTTAGTCTTTATATATGTAAGAATATCGTCTTTGGTGACTCGCTCATCTAGGCCAGTCCCCTTGATTTTATCTAACTCCTCTACCGAAATATTTTCTTTGTCAGCAATATTTTTAACTAGCGGAGAATAAAATTTGGAAGAGTCTGAATAGTTTAAAGCAGGAGC
The DNA here is from genome assembly GCF_002836055.1 of Psychroflexus sp. MES1-P1E. Classification (GTDB taxonomy): domain Bacteria; phylum Bacteroidota; class Bacteroidia; order Flavobacteriales; family Flavobacteriaceae; genus Psychroflexus. The sequence goes on along the minus strand of NZ_PJBS01000339.1, from coordinate 9,606 downwards.
CGTTGTGTTCATGGCACTTTTTACACTATCTTGAACAGCAGAGGCAGATTCTTTTTCATTTTCTGAGACTTCTTCAGGTTCATGGGTAGAAGTAGCTTCACCTTCATTCTCATCAGAATCTTCACCCTCTACTTCTATAATAGCTACGACTTCGCCAACTTTGACTACATCATCAACATCAAACAATTTTTCAACTAAAACACCATCATATTCACTTGGAACTTCAGAATCTACTTTGTCTGTAGCAATTTCGAGAACAGCTTCATCAGCTTCTATGGTATCTCCAACTTCTTTTAACCAAGCGGTAATTGTTGCTTCAGCAACACTTTCTCCCATTTTGGGTAATTTCAATTCTTTTTTTGCCATATATATAACCTAAAAGGTATTTTTATATTTAAGATTGCAAATTTACTAAATTTAAGCCACTTATATTTTTAATACATTAACTTATTCGTTCAGTTTTAAAACCACACCCTTAAAATGTTTACTCTCACTTCCAATGATGAAATTTTGCTTTCTTGGTCTATATCGAAATATATTATTTTTATGCTTAGTGTTAATCAGCGCCTCTATAGACTCTTTATAAGAAATAGACTCAGCATCAAAAACAATAAGAGTATTAGTACACTCTTCAGGTATCTTAACAGCAGAGTTTACCTCAGAAGCTGTTTTTGATTTGATTTGTTTTGTAAGACAAGAGTCTTCAGTTATGACAAGTGTATTTATTTTAGACGAATCTATGGATTTTAGGCTTTTCAGTCTTACTTTCTCTATAATTTTGGCAAGCTTCAAAATTTGTTTTACTAGTTTAAAAGATGTTTTATAATTCCTAAAATGCTTTTTATAAAAAATATACATGGCATTATAAAACATCTTTAAGTAAACTTGATCTTTTGTAGTGCTTTCTCCTTTAAAATGAACAGCTTGAATTTCACCAAAGTAATAATTCTTAAAACCTGCTTTTAGTATTCTATAACTTAAGTCGATATCTTCTCCGTACATAAAATAATCTTCATCAAAACCATTAACTTGTCTATACAAGGAGGTCTTCATAAACATAAAAGCACCAACTAAAATATTGGTTTCCCCTCTCTCATTTTGATTTAATTTTAAATTATAATACTGACTGCAATCACCTAATAATTTCATAAGAGCTACTCTTGGCGTGGGAACATTTCGCTTGCTCTCTTTTAAAAACTCTCCCGATCCATCTATCAATTGGATACCAATGGCCCCTGGATTTTGGAGTTCTTTGTGAAAGCCTATTAGCCTTGTAAAACAATCTTCTGGTAATACAGTGTCAGGATTCAAAATGCATAAATACTCACCTTTTGCTTGTTCTACACCTATATTATTCCCTTTGGAAAATCCTAGATTTTCAGTATTTGAAATTAAAATAACATCTGGAAAAAATGCTTTGACCAACTTACAGCTTTGATCTTCAGATTTATTATCGACAACAATAATTTCAGCATCTAGATGCTCTATAGCTTTAGTAACACTGTCTAAGCACAACATCAAATAATGCGGTACTTTATAATTGAGTATAACGATTGAAAGTTTCAATTGGCTTAGTTTTTTAATGAATTTTCAAAAGGGACACGTTGAAGAATGCTTCTTCCTAGCGTAATTTCATCTGCGTATTCCAATTCATCTCCAATTGAAATACCTCTAGCTATTGTAGAGGTTTTAAGCGAGTGTTCCGAGGCTTGTATTTGTTTATAAATATAAAAGTTAGTCGTATCTCCTTCCATGGTACTGCTTAGAGCGAAAATTACTTCTGTAACTTTTCCGGTTTTAATCTTATCAACCAGACTCACAATGTTCAATTGATTAGGTCCAACACCATCCATTGGACTTATTTTCCCGCCCAATACATGATAAATCCCTTTATATTGCTCTGTATTTTCGATAGCCATGACATCTCTTATATCTTCAACTATACAAATTATAGAATGCTCTCTGCTTTGGTTTGCACAAATTCCACATAACTCCTTATCTGAGATATTATGACAACTTTTACATTGTTTCACTTTTGTCTTTAAATCCACCAAGGCTTTTGCAAGATCTGTGGTTTGAGACTGTGGTTGTTTTAAAAGGTGCAAAGCCAAACGTAGTGCAGTTCGCTTTCCAATACCCGGAAGCATAGCAATTTCTTCAATTGCTGTCTCAAGAAACTTAGATGAAAAATCCATAAGGGCTAAAATACGATTTTGAGTTTTCTTTTTATAAAAATCTCATCAAAACATTTGTACTTTCGCTTTCCAAAATTAAAGTATGCAGGCTTACCAAATCCTACTCCTCGTTTTAGCTTATTTTATCGTCTTAATCTTGATCTCTTTTCTGACCAATAAAAGTGGGAATAACAGTGAATTTTTTCAGGCCAATAAACAATCTCCTTGGTATTTGGTTGCCTTTGGCATGATTGGAGCTTCCCTGAGTGGGGTAACGTTTATCTCCATCCCGGGAACTGTAGAGTTTAATAGCTTTAGTTATTTCCAAGTGGTATTAGGATATACTGTTGGTTACGCGGTTATAAGCTTGGTTCTTATGCCTCTCTATTATAGAATGAATCTGACTTCAATTTACACTTACTTAGAGTCTAGATTCGGAAATTATGCTTACAAAACAGGCGCCTCTTATTTTATACTTTCTAGAATTGTGGGATCGAGTTTTAGGCTCTTTTTAGTGGCTAACGTATTGCAACTGATTGTTTTTGATGCTCTCGGTATTCCTTATTACGTAACGGTGAGTATTACTATTTTATTGATATGGCTTTATACGTTTAGAAGTGGAATCAAAACTATTGTCTGGACAGATACCTTGCAAACCCTATTTATGCTTGTAGCGCTAGGGTTTTCTATTTATTATATTTCTGATGCTCTGGAAATTAAAAGTCTTTGGGGCTATTTAGAGACTCATGATAATTTTCAAATCTTCTTTTTTGAGGATTATAAAAGTTCAGATTTCTTCTTTAAGCAATTTATTTCGGGAATGTTCATCGCTATTGTAATGACTGGACTGGACCAAGATATGATGCAAAAAAACTTGACCTGCAGAACACTCAAGGATGCTCAAAAAAATATCTTTTGGTTCACTTTAGTCTTGACTGTAGTCAACTTTTTATTTCTTCTTTTAGGTCTTCTCTTAACAGATTTTGCAGATGTTGCTGGAATTAATGAAATCAAAGATGATTTGTTTCCAGCTATTGCCACCTCTGGTGTTTTGGGAATTAGCGTTGCTATTACCTTTATTCTTGGGCTTATCGCAGCGGCATATTCTAGTGCAGATAGCGCGTTAACCTCCTTAACGACCTCTATTAGCATAGATATTTTAGATATTCAAAAGCGATATTCTGAAGCTTCACAAATCAAAGTCCGTAAATACATTCATATTATCATTTCTTTAGTTCTTATTGGGGTTATGATGATTTTTAAATATGCTGTAGCAGATAAAAGTGTAATTAATAAGTTATTTGAATTTGCGGGGTATACCTATGGACCTCTTTTGGGATTATATGTTTTTGGTCTTTTCACAAGATGGAACGTAAAGGATAGATGGGTTCCTGTTGTTGCTATACTATCTCCAGTTTTATCTTATATTATAAGTCAGCTGAGTTTCACTTATCTTAAGTTTGAATTTGGCTTTTTCATACTGATTTTGAATGGGCTTTTAACCTTTCTAGGTTTACTATTGATTCGTCGCCAAAAGAAACAAGTTGCAAGCTTCTAAAGCGTCAATATCAGCAGTTTTCAATTTATTTTCAATTCTGGATTCTCTGTATCGGGATTAAAGATGACACGCTCTGGTTTAAGCTGAAGTAAATAGTCTTCGTATTTTTTTTAAAAACTCGGGTTGATGTCTAAAGTTACTGTATGGATATCGGTTCCCTTTTTTGGTGTATACCATTTTAGACCTATAATGTCGCAATAAGTCGTTTTACCGATACGAATTCGGCACAGGCTTTTCTCGCCTGCATTTTATCAAAAATAATTAGCATAAGGCTATGCTAATTATTTTTAATTTCAATCCATCAAAAAACCTGTGCTGATCTACGTCGTCGTATAATTTATCTACACGGCATTATAAATTTAATTTGGTATTAGTTTCAATCTCCACGACACTAACCCGACCTTTTCGCTTTCCAACAGCTGTCAAATTATGTTCCTTTTGCAACAAGGCGAATATCGCTCTATTAGTATATTTGCTACTTTTTTTTGAAGCTTCAATCACTAGCGTTTTACAAGTTATTTTAATCAAAATATTGTTTAAAACTATCAGCTTTTGATTACTATTTTGTTAAAGTATGTTAATAACTGTAACAAACGTTATTTTTTTGCGTTATATAGTTAAGTATTATTATTTGGATTAGTCTCTGATAAGCTTGTTTGATAAAAGATGATTTAAAAAATCATCTTTTATTACTTTAAAACAACTTGGTCCCCTTTTTTTATAGTGAGTTGGTTGACTTGGCCAGCATTTAATTCCAAAACAAACATTGAAGGAATTTCCGATGAAATATAGTCTTCTGAAAGTGGTTTAGTATCCAAATTAAAATCAACAATCTCCAATTCTGAATTGAGATAAATCAAATCTAAAGGGATAAATGTATTTTTCATATAGAATGTTTGTCGCTCTCTTTGATTCTCATATATAAAAAGCATTCCTCGATTAGCCTTCATTTGCTTTCTATGCATTAAGCCAGTTTCCTTTTGGTAAACGCTTTGAGCTAATTCAATTTCAAAAGTGAAAGGGAGAGTATCCATATCCTTTACGAATTTGAGCAATGTATCTTTTCTGAAAGAAAATGCTTGAGTAAGGTCAGTTTCCCTATTTTTATCTGTCTGGCATGAGAACAAAACACTTATAACATTCAAGACAACTAAAATTTTAAGCTTTTGCATTAGACCTTGAAGAAAAATAAATAATCCCTAAGCCAATTAAAATCATAGGTAAACTCAGGAGTTGTCCAGTGTTGAATATCCAATCGGCACGATCTGCAACCTGAGGTTCTTTGACGTATTCTACAATAAAACGGATGGTCCATAAACTGGCAAAAAAGACTCCAAAAAGAACTCCTTTTATTTGTTTCAAGTTAGTTTTCCAAAAGAGAAAGGATAAGACGGTAAATAAAATAAAATAACAAATGGACTCATACAGCTGAGCTGGATGTCTTGGAAAACTTTCACCAAGCTGCACAAACACAACACCAAAATCGGAAGTAGTGGCTTTACCTACTATTTCTGAATTCAAAAAATTACCAACTCTTACAAAACCTGCTCCCAAGGATACGGGGACTACAATCCGGTCCAAAATCCAAAAAACAGGTTTTTGCATTACCTTTTTGCTGAAGAAATACATACCAATAGCAATTCCTATAGCAGCTCCGTGGCTTGCTAATCCTCTAAAGCCAGTAAATTCAATCTCGGGAACAAAGCTCACGGGTAGAAAGACAGATAAAGGGTCTTCTAGAAACAATTCGGGTTGATAAAAAATAACATGGCCCAATCGAGCCCCAATTAAGGTGGAAAGTATGGTGTAAATGAGCAGCTTATCTAGTTTTTCTAAAGAAACCCCTTCTTTGGAGAATATCTTTTTCATGATATAAAACCCAGCCCCAAACGCGATGAGGAACATAAGGCTGTAATATCGAATCATAAAAAAACCTATATCTAGACCTAAAGACGGGTCCCACTGGATAGCATAAAGCATAATTCTGTTATTTAAAAAAAGCTAATATAATTATAATTGAAACCTGAGAGGCTAATCTTGCTGTTTTTTGGGCTCTGGAACTGGATCATATCCAGAATCTCCCCAAGGATGGCATTTTGAAACGCGTATGATACTCAAGTATAAGCCTTTCATGACACCATGTGTTTTTAAAGCTTGGAAGGCATAATAAGAGCAAGTTGGTTGAAATCTACAGTTAGCCCCTAAGAGTGGAGAAAGTATCCATTGATAAGCTTTTATAAGCGCCAAAAATGGAAAAATTAATACTTTTCGCAACATCATCTTTAGGATTTGATCGTAAAGCTAGTCCCTTCCTTCTGGTCTTTTAACTCCACATCCATTTTCAATAATTTATCCCTTATTTTATCACTTGTCTCGAAGTCCTTATTAAGCCTAGCATGGTTTCTCATCTGAATCATAAATTCAATAAGTTCTTCGAAATCATCTGTATTTGCTTCACTTTTAGAGGTGTCTTCCAAATCTTCGAGTCCCATCACCTCAAAAATGAAGTCATTCATGGTTTTCGACAATAAATCAAGACTTTCTCGACTTAGACTTTTATCTTCAGACTTTGCAAGATTAATTTGTTTGACGGCCTCAAATAAATGGGCAATAAGAATGGGACTATTAAAGTCATCATTCATCGCTTCATAGCACTTGTCCTTCCAGGCATTCACATTGAAATCTGAAGTTTTTGATGCTTTTAAGACTTTAAGAGTGGATAGACTCTCCATTAATTTTTGAAAGCCTTTTTCTGATGCAGATAAAGCTTCATCAGAAAAATCAAGAATACTTCTGTAATTGGCCTGAAGCATAAAAAACCTTATCACTGGTGCAGTATACGATTTGGAAAGTGTTTCATTGTCGCCAGTAAATAACTCTCGGGGTAAAATATTATTCCCCGTACTCTTAGACATCTTTTTGCCGTTGAGAGTTAGCATATTAGCATGCATCCAGTAGTTTACGGGATCTTTACCAGTCGCTGCCTGACCCTGAGCAATCTCACATTCGTGATGTGGGAACTTGAGGTCCATGCCTCCTCCATGAATATCAAATTCATCGCCTAGGTATTTAGAACTCATCACGGTACATTCTAGATGCCATCCAGGAAAACCAACACCCCATGGAGAGGGCCAGCGCATGATGTGTTGAGATTCTGCTTTTTTCCATAAGGCAAAGTCTTGAGGATTTTTTTTGTCAGATTGTCCCGCAAGTTCTCTGGTATTAGAAATAAGATCTTCAATTTTTCGTCCGCTTAATTTTCCGTAGTGATGTTTTTCGTTATATTTCAGGACATCAAAATACACGTTACCATTGACTTCGTAAGCAAGTCCTTTGTCTATAATTGTTTTGATAGTTTCAATCTGTTCAATAATATGACCAGTAGCTGTAGGTTCAATACTAGGAGGTAGATTGTTGAATTTTTCAAGAATTTGATGAAAATCAATACTGTATTTTTGAACCACTTCCATTGGTTCTAACTCCATCACCTTAGCTTTTTTAGCAATGCGGTCCTCTCCCTCTTCACCATCGTTTTCTAGGTGGCCTGCATCGGTGATATTACGGACGTAACGTATTTTATAACCTAGATGCTTTAAGTATCGAAATACCAAATCAAAAGAAATAAAGGTTCTACAATTCCCTAAGTGAACATTGCTGTATACCGTTGGTCCGCAAACGTACATGCCCACATAGCCTTCAGTGATAGGTTGAAATTCCTCTTTTTGTCCTGTAATAGAATTATAAATCTTCAGGGATTGGTGCTCGTATAAAGCCATGTATTAAAATTTAGTATCTAATTTGATATAGCTGAGAAGTTCTTTTCTCACATCTTCATCTTTAAATTTCCCTCCATATTCACTAGTCACTGTGCTACTTTCAATGTCATTGATGCCTCGACTATTCACACAAAGGTGCTTAGCATCTATAACGCAGGCTACATCTTCTGTCTCAAGAGCTTTTTGCAACTCTTTTACCACTTGCATGGTCAATCGTTCTTGAACTTGTGGGCGTTTAGCGTAATAATTCACAATCCTATTCATTTTTGAAAGACCAATTACCCTTCCGCTGGAAATATAAGCGACATGAGCCCTACCAATGATAGGGAGCAAATGATGCTCACAAGTAGAATATACGGTAATGTTTTTCTCAACCAACATCTGACCATACTTATAGTTATTTTCAAACGTAGACACTTTAGGCTTTTTATGGGGACGCAAACCGCCAAAGGTTTCGTTCACATACATTTTAGCGACTCGGTTTGGAGTCCCCTGTAAACTGTCATCGGTCATATCCATACCTAAAGTTTCCATGATTTCGTGAACATGGCCTTTTATTTTTTCAATCTTTTCATCATCACTCATGTCAAAAGCATCCTCTCTTATAGGATTTTCGTATGAGGTGGCTATGTGATTATCTCCTAGTTCTTCAGTTAGATCTTCTTTATTGTGATCACTCATCTGTCTTGTATAATTAGAATTTGCAAAGATAGGTTTTTTGCCAAATTTCTTATCCCATAGGACTTATTTATCGGAGTTTTCGGCTATAAATTAACTAAGCTTTTGTAGTTTTTCTGAATTTGATTTAGATTAAAAATGAATTAAAGACTCCACTTTGTCTTTTGGAAGCAATTGTCGACCTTTTAGAAAGTCGAGTTCAATGATGAAATTGACTTGCGCGATTTCTCCTCCAAGAGTTTCAATAAGTCGACAAGCAGCTGCTGCTGTTCCTCCTGTAGCTAATAAATCGTCGTGGAGTAAAATCTGCTCTCCTTTTTGAATGGCATCCTGATGAATCTCGATCGTGTCGCTGCCATATTCTAAGTCATAGGACTGAGAAATGGTTTTCGCAGGGAGTTTCCCAGGTTTACGAATAGGCACAAATCCTACGTCTAGCGCTTTGGCAATAAGCATCCCCAAGAGGAAACCTCGAGATTCAATGCCTACGACTTTATCGATAGGTTGACCTTCAAGGCCTTTTATGATTTCTGAAACGGCAAAAGAGCACGCAGTGGGGTCAAGGAGTAGGGGTGTGATGTCTTTATAAGAGATGCCTTCCTTAGGAAAATCTTCTATAGTTCTAATATAATTTTTAAGTTCCATGATATTTACTTTATAATGTTTGGTAAAAGTATAAAAATAAATATATTTGCAAACTCAAAACAGGCCACGTGGCGCAACTGAATAGCGCATCTGATTACGGCTCAGAAGGCTGCAGGTTTGAATCCTGCCGTGGTCACTCTTAAAAACTCTAAACCCTTATTATGTAAAGGTTTAGAGTTTTTTATTTATATTCGTTTGTCCACATTTTTGACCACATATTTATGAACTTAAAATACAAAAATGATTCAAATACCAATCACGATTTCACTTTAATTGACTTCTATAAATTATTGCGTATTTATGATTTAAAGAGCTTTACGGAGTTAAAGTCAGAATCGCCAAAAATTGTTGATTTCAACTTTTTTATTTCTCAATCTATATCCCATGATTCCGATATCAAACTATTCAGAGAACTTCTTGTAATCTTTCCTTACTATTTTTTTGCTAATATTAGTATTACTGAAAGGGACAGTATCAAAAATCTTATTAATGGCAACAAGAAATTTAAAAATCATGAAGAACTCACTAAATTATTTGATTTTGACTTTGATGTAACAACTTTAATCGAAAGCCTTGATGAATTAAAAAAACATGGATATCAATTTAATTATCCAAAAATTGTAACTGATTTATACATTACATTACTCGAATATGCATTCCTAATTTTATGCAAAACCATTAAGATTAAAGCTTTTAATACAGTATTTGAAATGGTTGAAGAATTTTCAAAAACAGTAAAAATTTCTGGACATATAGCTAAAGATAAACTCTTCTT
>NZ_PJBS01000338.1 GCF_002836055.1 Psychroflexus sp. MES1-P1E | reverse complement strand
AGACCTTAAAGTATTTCAAAAAATTTCACAAAAACTTATAGATTACGAGCAAAAAGAAGGAGTTGTAAAACCAATTGAAGCCAAACAACTTTTTGAGACTTTGGATCTTGATTTAGATGAAGAAGGACTTGATGGAGAGAAGTTTGAATCTTTACTAGAAGATGTCGTTTTAAGCACTCCTAGAACATCTACAAAATTATTTTTTAACCAATTATTTGGTGGTCGAAATCATAAAGGCACTCTAGGAGAACTCTTAGCTGTAATGCTCAACAACAGCATGTACACTTACAAAGTTGCGGGACCACAAGTCGGTATTGAGAAAGCCATTATAGATAAGGTTTGCAAAATGTTAAATTTTGGAGAAAATGCAGATGGTACATTTCCTCCTGGTGGGTCTATGAGTAATTTTATGGCCATGCTTATGGGTAGAGATGCTTATAACAGAGCTATAAAGCTTGAAGGTGTTTCTGAAAAAATGATCATTTACACCTCAGATACTTCGCACTACTCCATTACCAAAAACGCCATGTTCGGAGGCATCGGGATCTCACAAATAAGAAAAATCGAAACTGATAAGTTTGGAAAAATGAAGCCTTTAGCACTTCAAAATCAAATTGAAGAAGACCTAAAGCACGGATTTCAGCCATTTTTCGTAAATGCTACTGCAGGGACAACCGTTTTGGGAGCTTTTGATGATATTGAAGCTATACATCATATCACAAAAAATTATAAAAACCTATGGCTGCATGTGGATGGGGCTTATTGTGGCTCGGTTATTTTTAGTGAAAAGTATAAACACCTAGTCGATGGAGTTGAGCACGCAGACTCCTTTAGTTTTAATGCTCATAAGATGTTGAACATTCCTTTGAGTTGTTCAATCTTGATTACTAAAGAAAAACACAACCTTAAGCACTCCTTTGCCTGTGATGCTGATTACCTTTATCAAACGGATGGAGATGAATATAATTTAGGAAAAACCTCCTTACAATGTGGCCGAAGAAATGATGCTTTAAAATTTTGGACTCTATGGAAATCACTAGGAACCAAAGGCTTAGAACAAATGGTAAACCAACAATTTGACTTGGCAGAAACGGCTAGAATTTATATTGAAAACCACTCCGACTATAAATTATATTCTTACGAAGACTCCATTTCTGTATGCTTCAATTATAAAAACATAGACCCGAAAGATTTATGCAATTCATTATATCAAGATGGAAAATTAATGGTGGGTTATGGTGAGTTTGATGGTGAAACTTTTGTAAGACTTGTCACCATAAACAGCAATAATAGAGACAAAGATATTTTGAATTTCTTCAAAGTAATGGAAACTTATGTTGCTGAAAAACACGAAGATCTAGTGACACTTTAATCTGCTTTGCCATTTAATCAACACTCTTGAAGGCAGCGGGACAAATTTCAACATTTTTCAAAGTCAGATTTAAAATATGTTGAAATTTTTTTCACTACCTATGAAAGAATTCCCAACATGTTTTAGGCCTAATATCATAAATAGGACACAAGTAATTTTCACCCAAAAACGAACATAGAACTTTTTGTAAGACATAATTATCAGGTTCATTAACTCTTAAATATGTGTCGATAAATACTAAAATTTTCATTCTAAAGTCTTTGGATGCTTTCGATATCTTTATTTAAGGATAAAGGGACAGTGGTTTTACAACAGCTAGCACGGAAGGCAATATACTTTTTCAAAAGTTTCCTAATTGAGTTGTTGCATAGCTTAATCATGTTGCTTTGTGGGTTTCTTTTTCAGTCTTTTGAAAAAATATTTATGGGCTTTATGCTTATATTTGACCCTTCTGGCACTTGTTTAAAAAAACTCATCCACAATACAAATATAAAATCACACACTTGGATTCTAACCCTAAAGATATATTCGGCTTGGCTGTAGAAAATCACTACAAAAGACAAGATCTAACTCCTATTATTGTTCATTCTGAAAACTTTTATGATGATAAAATTCCAGTAGAATATCTATTTCGAACTTATGAAGAAATGCCAGAAATTGAGCAGAAAGCAATCCAACTCTCAACAGGCACAACTCTGGATGTTGGCTGCTGTGCAGGAAGTCATAGTTTAGAATTGAAAAAAAGAGGTCTAGAGGTATTACCGATAGATATTTCTAAAAAATGCATTGGGATTTGTAAAGAGAGAGGTTTGCCTGAAGCTGTACACATCGATTTCTTTACTTTAAAAGATAAGACCTTTGACACCATACTCCTATTGATGAATGGCATAGGCATTGCTCAAACAATTAAAAACCTACCTGTTTTCTTTAGTCAAATCAAAACTCTTCTAAAACCTAATGGCCAAGTATTGCTAGACTCTTCAGACTTGATTTTTCTCCACGAGAATGAAATCATGGATGATAATAAATATTATGGGGAAATAAAATATTCCACGAGTTATAAAAAGCAAACCTCTCAACTATTTCCTTGGTTGTATCTCGACTTCGAGCTTCTGAAAGACCTATCAGAAAAAGAAGGATTCAGCTGTGAATTAATTTATTCCGATGATCACTACGCCTTCCTAGCCAAGCTAAAACTTAATTAAGGCTATAGACCTTTTCGCCTCCTATATATGTGGAAAGTACTTTAGTCACTGGAATTTTATTTAATTCCACTTTCATTGGATCTTGATCTACAAGGATAAAATCAGCAAATTTTCCTAGCTCTAAACTTCCTTTTTCTTGGTCTTCAAAATTGGCATAAGCAGCCCATATGGTCATCCCCTTCAACGTTTCTTCTCTAGACAGTTTTTCATCAGGATTAAAACCTCCTTCAGGATAGTTTTCTAAATCTTGTCTAGCTACAGCAGCATAAAAGGTGAGGAAAGGGTTTACATTTTCGATGGGGAAATCTGTTCCTAAAGCAACTTTACCAGCATTATCCAAAAGAGTTTTATAAGCATAGGCAAATCCAGTTCTTTGTTCGCCAAGACGATCTTCTGCCCAGTACATATCACTTGTAGCATGAGTAGGTTGAACAGATGGAATAATGTTCTCGCCATCAAAATATTTAAAATCCCTATCGTCCATCACTTGAGCGTGTTCTACTCTCCACCTTCTGTTCTCATCATTCTGAAGTAAACTATCATAGGTTTTTAGCACTACAGAATTTGCAGAATCACCAATAGCGTGAGTATTCATTTGAAATTCAGAATTATATAATCTAGCCGCTAAAGTTTTAAAGTCGTTTAGGTCAATAATCATACTTCCAAAATGATCTTCTTTATCCGAATACGGCTCTTTTAAAGCGGCTCCTCTTGAGCCTAAAGCACCATCTGCATATACTTTTACAGACCTCACATTTAAACGGTCTGTTTTTAAAATACCCGACTCTAAAAATTCACTTATATTTTCTTCATTGTTCCTTATCATCGCATAAATCCTCATTTTTAAATCACCAGCATTTTGCAAGTCATCTATTAGATGAATCACATCAGAATTTAAACCCGCATCTACTAGACTCGTAAGCCCTAAGGAAATAGCAATATCTTCAGCCGATTTTAAGGCGGTAATTTTAGCCGCTTTATCCAATTCTGGAAATGTAATTCTAATTTTAGCCATTGGATTATCGATTAGGATTCCTGTTAGCTTTCCATTATTTTGAACTATTTCTCCTCCAAAAACCGGTGTAGATTCGTTAATATTAGCTTTATCAAAGGCCTTTTGATTTACAATCATCGCATGTCCGTCTATTCTGGTAAGTGCCACTGGAGTATTTGGGAATAGTAAGTCTAAAGTATCTTTTGTTGGAAATTCATTTATGGCCCAATCATTTTGATCCCATCCTCTACCAATGATATACTCTGTTTCAGGGAATTTCTTTTTAAACTCCTGAACTCTTGAAACCACATCTTTATAACTTACAGTTCCATCTAAATCAACACGACTTAATTTTAAACCTAAATTATACAAATGGGCGTGGGCATCTATAAGACCTGGCAGGATCGTTTTTTGTTCAGCATCTAGAGTTTCCTTAGCCGTATATTTCGAACTTAAATCTGAAGTTGATCCTAGGTCTACTATTTTCCCATCCGTTACAGCAAAAGCTTCAGCAGTAGTAAAATCTGCATCTACTGTATACGCTTTAGCATTGATGACTAAAAGATCCACTTCTTCTTTAGACTGACAAGAAGACAATAACAAAGAGGCTATTGAAAGAATAAAAGTAAATATTTTCATTAAAAGAAGTTTTGAATTGAAGAATAAATTTCATCACGTATAGCAGAATTTCCACTGGCAGCAAGAATTATGGAAACAAAGAGTCCTATCATGGCATAACTAAAGTCTTTACCTATCATATAGACCGCTTTCTTTTTATGCTTATTTCCTTTTTTCTTGCGAGAAAGGCTAATGGCAATTTCTCTACCACCGATAATACCGAGAAAAACCCAAGTTGTACTCATAGGTACAGTAGAAATAAAGAGCTTGTATACAAGAAGGATAACGTAAGATAAATCGATTAAGGTAGCTGCACGTATATCAGAAACTCTAGTTTTTTCGCTCACTACCCCTTGAATCTTATCACCTCGCAAGTAGAATAGTAAACCTAAACCAAAGAATATGGTTAGGGCAAAAATTGAAAACTGACCTACAGTTTGTGATCTTGGTAGGAATACGGCAATATTAGCCCCATCCTGCATCACCCAAGTCGCCCACAAGGTTCCACTCACAAGCCATTGAACCACCATCCAATATTGGCTATGTTTCCTACTCTTAAAATATTTCCTAATGGTGTTATAAGATAAATACCATACCAAAAATGAAATTATAAATGCTAAGATATAGCCGGACCAGCTTTTAAAAATGACCGATGTAATGCCTGAAGTATCAGCACTGAAGACACTCAATAATAGAAATGTTGTAGATACTGGCATTTTTAGTCTCGTCAAAATCAACAAGACTAAAGGGGCTATAACTTGGAAAAAAGTGAATTTTTCGGGATGTGGATAGTCGGAAGTACCATCAAGGTTGGTCAATCTTTGATACGTCACATCTCCATCATAAACGATAAAACTGTAAGTGACTGTTAGTAGAAAAATACCCCCTATAAATAGCCAAAGAATCCACCATTTATTAGCTTTATTACTTTCTATAAAGGTTCCTAGAGACTGGATACTATCGTTAGCCACTGCAGCATAGGCGGCAAAAAAGAAACCAATCCACATTGCAAAATTAGCGTTGGTCGTCGACGTTGCAGCAATGATAATACCGACTACAATTATAATTAAAAACGTCTTTTCTTCAGAAAGAAAATCAAGAATATTTAAATAAGGTCTATCGCGATCATAACGTTTAAACTTCTTTGCCATCAGCTAGGATTTGTTTTAAAATCAATTTTCGCAAATCTACTTAAATAAAGCATTCTAATGTTTACTTTTTGTTAAGAAAATTAAGTTAAGGCGTTACCAGTTGAATTGATAGGTTAGTCCCCCTAGGACTTGAATACCTTGGACTTCAAAATTCTGCCAACGGTTATAAGAATTATTCAATAGGTTATTTCCATTAACAAACACTGCAAGTCTAGGATTTATCTTATACTCCAAGGATGCATTAAGGTCTAAATAACCCTCTACTTCTGTAGTATTAATCTGGCCACCTGAAATTGGAATTGAATTGGAATCTATAAAAATAGTTCCTTGGGCATCGGTTCGTTCTCCAATATAGAATAATGCTGCTGAGAAGTTCCAATTTTTAGTAAAATCAAAATCTGCATAAGCCCTTAACTCAATTTCTGGCAGGTTCCAGGCTGGTTGTCCATTATCTGTAGAGAAATCTGAATACTTCCCAAAGAGGCCTACATTAAAATCACTATCAATTTGATACGCTAAATCAGCAGAAACTCCAAAGGTCTTTAAATCAGTGTAAACTACACCAAAAGAATTTTGATAATCAAAGCCTCTTTTAGAGTGTCCATTGGCGTAATCAATTTCTGGATTTGCTATAAAAAAAGCAAAGTTGTTTGTACTCGAATAATTCACCTGAGAAGATAAAGACAGGTTTTCCAATATTTTAGTGGTAAACCCTACAAAGGCATTGTATTGATTATTACTAGGTCTTATGAGTTGTGTAGGAGATAAAAATGGGTTTTGTTGTGATAAATTTTCGAAAGTATTTTGCTCTAGACCACCGTTCGCTCCTAAAAATACGTTTATACCTTCTTGGTTGAGACTAAACTCAGCTTTTATATCTGGATAAAAGAAAACTTTATTTTCACTATTTTCCAAATCATTAAAATAAACAGCTTTAGCGCCTAACTTCAAATTTACATTCTGAATATTGAACTTCATAAAAGGATTAATTCCTGCTTGGAATTGTTGATAATCCAAGCTCTCCCCCCCTATCAAACCCTCTTCAAAAGAGCCATTCAAAAACTTAAAATCACCTTTAATTGATAACTTCTGAGTCCTCAAGAGAATATCTAATACAGGTTGAATAGTTAACAATTGTTCTGAACTGCTAAAATTATCTGTAAAATTATAGACGGTTAACTCTGCTTCTTTTAAAACAAGATCTGTAAAACGAATTCCTCCAAAAGCTTCTAATTTGGTATAGGTTTGTTTGGAATCTATAGCCTTAAGTTGGTCTTGAATTAGAGCATCTACTTGCTTTGATCCCAATCCGTAATAATTAACTTCCCTTCGGTTTATATCAAAGCCTGAATTCCAATCGAAATATCGATCTTGTGATGTGAGATCTAATCTCACATTGGTATTTGAAAAATCATCGTCCAGTACAACACCATCGATTCCTCCTTGGGAGGATATATGATTAAAGGCAATATCTAAATTACGGTCTCGATTGATATCGAAATTACTATAAAAATCGGCTAGAATAGTTGAAAAATTTCCTACTCCAAATCTTGAATAGTTTTCAAAGAGCTTGTCTGGAGGAGACATTCGTACTCCCGAGGCTGTTCCTTTGGCAGGTGTAAACGTAGAAGCCACTGGAACGTCGATAAATGAATAAGACAGCTCTCTACGCACCTGTTTTATAGAATCCTTTTCGCTTGGCTTTTGTTTGATTTTAAAGGCATCATTAACCGTAGGAGAGTACTGCTTTACGATAATCAACTTATCGGTATTAATCGTATCTCTTTGAGCAATTGCTTTAATACTAATTAAAAAAACAACTAAAAAAATTAGGTTTAGCTTGATCGTCAAGTTCATTTTATTTATTTGTTTACTTGTGTAAATAACGTCATCTTTAAAACATAAATAACTCTTTAAGGTTGAATTTTATTTCATACTAAAGCCTAAATTTAAAAAAACGCAATTATGAAGGACGATCAAGTCAAAAGTTTGATGAACGATCAGGATAAATTTTTAAAGACTGAAAAATCGAAATCTATATCTCAGAGAATAGAAACTCTAGAAAGACTAAAAGCTAGTATTAAATTTCATGAACAGGATATTGTAGATGCTCTTTATAAAGATTTTCAAAAGCCAGAGTTTGAAGTTTTGACTACCGAGCTTTATGTGGCTTACAAAGAATTAAACCTCTTTATCAAAAAAATTAAAAAATGGTCCAAACCAAAATCAATTTTCTCTGCTTGGCTAAATTTCCCTTCTAGTGATAAAATCTATTGCGTTCCTTGGGGAAAAGCACTAGTAATAGCCCCTTGGAATTACCCATTTCAGTTAGCTATTACACCAGTTATTGGAGCCATTGCTTGCGGAAATACAGTTGTTTTAAAACCTTCTGAACACGCCCCATATACCGCAGATATCTTAGAAAAAATAATCGATGAAGTATTTGAAGACTCCCAAGCTATAGTTATCCAAGGCGCCGTAGAGACAACTCAAATTTTATTAAATCAAAAATGGGATTATGTCTTTTTTACAGGAAGTGTCCCTGTAGGAAAAATTGTTTCGCAACAGATCGCAAAACATATGACGCCTCACACTCTGGAATTAGGAGGGAAAAATCCCTGTATCGTAGATGTGTCTGCAAATCTAGATATTGCTGCCAAACGAATCTGCTGGGGAAAGTTTTTGAATGCTGGCCAAACTTGTATCGCTCCAGATTATCTGCTTATTCATTCAGACATCAGAGAAAAATTTCAGGAGAAGTTAGTGGAAACCCTTAAAGACTTTTATGGAGATCCTTCTAAAGCCTCTTCAGACTATGCCAGAATTATTCATGCTACTCACTTTGAAAGATTAGATGGATTTCTAAACGATCAAAAAGTAATCTATGGTGGAATTTCTAATGCAGAAACCAATTACATTTCTCCTACGCTAGTGGATTCTCCAGATTTTGATTCACCACTGATGAAAGAGGAAATTTTTGGTCCAATTTTGCCACTGTATAGCTTTACCAATTTTAAGGATTTGGAGGACACTATCAATAGCTTCGAAAAGCCTTTGTCTCTTTACGTGTTTAGCGAAAACAGTTCTTTCACCAATCAAGTTAACCAAAGCTTCGATTTTGGAGGTGGAGTCATCAATGATACCATTGTTCATTTTTTAAACGATAAACTTCCATTTGGAGGTGTAGGGGCTAGTGGAGTTGGCAATTACCATGGCAGAGCATCTTTTGATACTTTTACACGCCAAAAACCTATTGTTCATCGTAAAAATTGGCTGGATATCCCTTTAAAATATCCCCCTTATAAACGACTGGATTCTTTCAAATCTTTTCTGAATTTATTCCGCTAAACTTAAAAGTGAATTTTGATTTAACTCGCATTTGCGACAACTGATTTATGGACTTTTCAGAAAATTGAAGGATTCGTGGGTAACCCCCAGTCACTTGTGCATCTCTCATCAATACTATCATTTTCCCAGCAGGCGTAAACTGAACAGTTCCTGGCAGCACAGGACCCGTAATGATTTCCTCCAAGTCATTTACCAAACGCTCTTGGATTTGATAAGCCATGCGGTTTAAAGATGTAGACAAAGAAAACTCAGCATGTTTTAATTGGTAGTCTAAGGTTTGACTTAGCTTATAAAATTCAGGACCTTCAAACACCTCTAATTCACTCGCTCTATAATAACTCATGTCAAATACAGGTGACTCCCCACCACTTTCTCCATCGAAAGCCTTGTAAATTAAAACATCATCATTTTCAAATTGCCGCTTCGTTATGGGTTTATAAAAGCTTTGACTGTTAAACGGCCTTTCAGACTCAAAGCCACCTTTCACAGCAATATATCCCCAATTCCCGCTAGTTAGTTGTTTGATCTTAAGGAAGTCTCCTTTTTTGATCTTTATGATTTCGAAAGGGTCTACCGGTTTATCATTGAGTTTAAAATCGCCTCCCAAAGCGCCTATACACATAAATGTTGGCGAAGTGAACTCAAGTTCTAAGCCTTGTTGATAAAACTCCATAGATGAAGAATTAGCGGGATTCTCCAACATAGTGTTTGTAAAATGATAAAGATTTTGATCCATCGCTCCAGAAATTGGAACCCCATAAGTCATCCCCACAAACCTTCCCTTATCTTGAAGAGAAGAATACAATCCTGCTTTATGAATATAAATGCTCATTGTTATAGTTTTATATCAGAAGGATGAGAGTGAAGGTTGTCAAATTCTTCCTTGGTAATGGATTCAAATTGGAGAGAATCTCCTGGACTTAAAACACAGGGGGTGTCTGTTTTATGACTATCAAATAAAGACAGGGGTGTTCTTCCTATAATTTGCCAACCTCCTGGGGAGCTTGAAGGGTAAATTCCAGTTTGAGATCCAGCAATCCCCACTGAACCTGAATTTATCTTAGACCTAGGATTGGGTTTTCGCCTGCAAAACAAGGAAGAATCCATACCTCCCAGATAAGGAAAGCCAGGTAAAAACCCAATAAAATATACCGTGTAAATTGGATGCGTGTGACGCTTGATAATTTCTGAAATCGATAGACCAGTTTTTTTAGAAACTTCTTCTAAATCTAAACCAAAATCCAACTCGTAGCACACTGGTATTTTTCTGGTTGAAGACTTGGGCATATCCGTTGTAGATACGTTGGAAATAAGTTCAAAATAATTGTTTTTTTCACTATTGAAATTGTTTATAGTGAATTTATAAACAACCAACAATGAATTATACGTGTTTGTAACTTGAAGTATGTGTTCACTTTTATTTAAAAAGATATCTTCTTTTAAATTCAATAAAAAATATAGAAGATTCTTAGTGATATCCCGGTTAAATTCTATCAAAATTGAACGCTCACTAAGCTGAAAAATACGCGTAGATTCACTCATGATACTCTATCTATTTTGATTGCATTCTTAGATAATTGGGAGGTCAATATCTTCAAAATCTCATAGGCATTTGGAGTATCGCTATGCACGCAAATAGTATCGAATTTCTGATCGATTTCTTCACCCAAAATTGATTTCACTTTTTGATGTTTTATCATTTTTAAAACAGTTTTAGAAATGAGATTTGGATCGTGTAGAACAGCATTTTTTTGAGTTCTTGGAACCAAACTTAAATCGTTTTGATAGGCTCGATCTGCAAAACCTTCAATCCAAATATGGATCGAATATGGACTATCGTTTTGAAAATTTACTCTAGGTGGGCTGAACAAGACCAAGTCCTTGTTTCTTTCCTGAATAACTTCTAACACTAAATTTGCCAGTTCTGGACTTTTCCGCATATCATTATACAAAGCCCCATGAGGTTTTATGTGATGTAAGTTGACCTCATAGAACTGACAAGCGTCTTCCACCAAATCGATTTGATGGTGAATACTTTTCTTAAGATCTTTAGAGGGAAGTGTTATAGATTGGCGACCAAAATTATCTAGGTCTGGATAAGAAGGATGTGCTCCAACTTGTACATGATACTGTTTTGCAAGCTCAACAGCTGTTCTTACAGTCTCTACAGTTCCATAATGTCCGCCACAAGCAATATTACAAGAAGATATAAACGGCATTAATAGCACATCGTAATTTCCTCCTTCGCCTAAGTCACAATTTAGATTTATCGTTGTCAATTTTATTTGAAATTTATAAAAGTTATGCTGAGTTAAAACAATTTTAAGTATTTTTCCTATATAAAACCAATTTATATGAGGTCTATTTTAATTCTCCTAGTTTTCGTTCTAAATTTTCAACTTTACTCACAAACCCAAACTGTAGATTCTAAGGTGGTTTCCGCGATAGTCTATAATTCTGGCGCTCAGGTGACTTCAGAAAAAAAAATCAGCTTAAATCAAGGTCTTCATACGCTAGTCTTCGATAATTTATCACCAAATATCGATGAATCGAGTATCATCGTTACTGGTCTTGAAAATATCAATTTGAATTTTATCGCCTTCGAAACTGACTTTTTGAATAAAAAGGAGTCCTCGATAGCTTTAGATAAATTGAAAAATCAACTTAAAGACTTTGAAAAAAAGAAAGTTTACACGGGCAATAAAATAAAATCCTTAGAAAAGTCCATAGCGCTTCTAGAAAATAATCAAAGCCTTGATGGTGGCGAAAATGAATTGAACGTCGAAAAAATAAAAGCCTACAAAGACTACTACTCCTCACAGATTGAATCTATTTCCAATTCTATTTATGACCAACAACTCCTCCTTAAAGCGCATAACGAAGACATTTTAAAACTCACTAATGAAATCAAAAAACTAGAAAGTAAAAACCGAATTAACAGAGGTAAGATAAGGGTTGAACTAGAAGTTGAGAATAGTGGAAACCGAACTCTCTCTTTGAGTTACTTTATTTTTGATGCAGGATGGTATGCGGCCTATGACCTCAAAACTGAAGATAGTGATGAAAACATCACTCTTACTTATAAAGCAAAGGTTTACCAGAGCAGCGGGGAGGATTGGGAAAACATCAATTTAAAGCTATCCACTGCAAAACCAAACAGCAACACTGTCAAACCAGAATTAGAGCCTTATTATTTAGATTATAATTCTCCAGTTCAACAAAAAAGGCAATCTTATAGATATCAAAATTTAAGGTATAATCCTAGCGTAAAAAGTGTTCTGGGAAAAGTGTTTGACCAACAAGGCCTCCCTTTGCCAGGTGTTAATGTGCTGATTGGGAATAAGGGCACTCAAACAGATTTTGATGGGAACTACTCTATTGATGTTGGAAACTCACAAACAATCACTTATAGCTATTTAGGTTTTGAAAGCGTTAGTATTCCTGTTTATAACAGTAATATTAACATTAATCTTGAGACAGATTCCGCGAGTTTAGACGAAGTAGTTATCATGGGTTATGGAAACGCAAGAAAGAAAAAGTCAGCTGGCGATATCCAAGAGGTTGCCCAAGCTATACAACAACAAACTTCTGTTGAGTTTCAACTTCCTCAACCCATCAGTTTAGTTTCGAGTTTTGATGATAAGCAGTTCCAACTCAATGAACATGAGCTTGAAACTACCTACGAATACTACTCCGCTCCAGAATTGTCATCTTCTGTATTTTTAATCGCTCAATTAAAAGACTGGCAAGACCTTGATTTGATAGAGGGAACTGCCAACTTATATTTTGCCAATAGCTATCTTGGCACTACGAGTTTAAACCTTGGATTTTTAGAGGATAACCTAAGCATCTCCTTGGGTGCCGATGAAAAAATTGTATTGGAACGCACACTTCCTAGAAAAAAGACTTCTCAGACTTTCTTTGGTAACACTAGAATTATCGATAAAGCCTATGAGATTGAAGTAAAAAACACCAAAAATTCAGTGGTTGACATTCTTATTCAAGAACGTGTGCCTATTTCTAGGGATGAGTCCATAGAGGTCGAAGATGTAAACTATAGCAAAGCAGAATACGATTCTAAAACTGGATATATAACCTGGAAAGTACAACTACAGCCCAACGAAAAAACCACTCTGAGCTATAGCTACACTTTAAAATATCCTAAAAATAGAGTTTTAAATTTAAGGCCCTAAGGAGAGTTTAACCCAACCACCCATCACGATCTACTACCAAATTAAAGTCTTTTAATATAGGTGATTTAATAACTGATGAGATCAACAAGAAGCTTTTGTAGTTATACTTATAACACTGGAATACCGACATATCAAATAATGTCTATTTCTGTTTATAAATTAGATAAGGTATTTTTTTAACGATAAAAGGGCTTCCGTAAAGAGGAAAGCAGTTCAAAGTGTAGGACATCCTTTTTATAAGTAGATTATAGACACTATGCATTTTTAAAGTTATGGATTCCTTTTTCTAATGATCAAGATTTCATCATCTGAAAATGGCATCCATGCTAGATCATAACTATAATGATAGGTTTTACCCTTAGAATTTATTTGAAGGTGGGTGTGGTATTTAAAGCGAAAGTTTTTGTTGGCTAGTAGATGGCGACACACTTTTATCTGTGTTTTATTCTTTCCTACTAGTTCAAGTAGTATGGCATAATTGCGTTTTAAAAACCCATTAATTTCTACTGCGGCCTTTTTGGTTGCATATCGCAAATGCTTGTGATAGTAATTTTTACAATAGGTAGAGCATTAGATCTTGTCCGATCTCCCAATGATTGTTTTCTTACATATTTTACATTTATTTTTCACAACACCTATACCAATCCTTAAATATAGGCTATTCGTTCCTAAGGGTTAAATACCTTTAAT
>NZ_PJBS01000337.1 GCF_002836055.1 Psychroflexus sp. MES1-P1E | reverse complement strand
ATACATAAAATAGAAATTTAAAATCTAAATATTATATTATGAAAGAAATAAAAATTGGAAATGGAGGGGCAGGTATTACGGGTTTCGTCCAATATTTGTATAAAGAATTCAATATTTCTAATAAAACGAAATACGCATTCGAATGGAAAACTTCAGATACAACAGAAACAATAAATGGTCTGATAAATGGGGACTTAGATGTTGGATGGCCATATGGTAAGAAAACGGTATGTGATGCTTACAGTAAGCATAGTGACATTTGGACAGAGCCTATATATATATTTAGAGATCATTTCGTTTTGGTAGGTCCTAAGGATAATCCAGCTGATATTCCTTTTAGTGGAGATCTGCATCCGCATGTATCAAAAGAAGAGGTGTATGCCATGTTTAAAGCAATAAGTGAAGGAAAAAATGGATCAAAATTTATGACTAGAAATGATCAGTCAGCAACCAATATCTTAGAGCGAAATATTTTCAAGAAAGTTCTAGGCCGATTTCCAGATGTTAGCAAAGATAGCTGGTATATAGCATTTAAAAGCTATCCAGATAAGGCGCTTAAGGAAAGTAATACTAAAGGATATTATACATTAAGTGATCGAGGTATTTGGACATGGGCAAAGCCAAATTACAAGACTAAACTACGCATTTATTGTGAGGGGGGAGATTCAGATCCATTAGATATTTTATTGAATCCTTGTTTTACAATCGCTCGTAAAAAAAATAAAAAGGCGGTAGAGTTTTGTGAGTGGTTAGGGAAAAAAGAAGGTCAAAATTATGTTGAAAAATATATACTGAATGGCGAAAATTTATATTCCAAAGCTCCTGAAAGTGGCGCATATCCTTGTGAAAAAGAGTAAGCTTATTTAAGGAAAAATAATAAAAACGACATCACTACAAGGTGTAAAATGCATTAAAACGCATTTTACACTAAACGTAAGTAATTGAATACTAACTTAAATAAATTCAAAAATGAAAAATATATTGATTGTAAGTGCTATAATATGGGTTGTTGTAATTCTATTAGCTTCATATCTCTACAGTGATACAGAAAATTACAAATATCTATTTGGTGTATTACTAGTTGCAGCAGGATTACAAAATGCACTTATTTATAATGCGCTGGAAAAACAATAGTCGGCGAAATAAGCCCTTTAGTTCTTCCATGTTGATACAATTTGGAATAATGAAATTAGTGGAAATGGGTAAAATCAACTTAGACACCCCCGTAAGTAATTACCTAAAAAGATGGCAACTCCCACCAAGTGAATTTGACAATGAACAAGTCACAGTAAGAAGATTATTAAGTCATACCGCAGATTTAACTGACGGACTTGGCTATAGTGGTTTTACAAATCGTGATTCTATTCAGACCATAGAAGCCTCATTAACTAAAGCCAAAGATGCAGATGCTGGGTTAAATGGTGAAGTAAAAGTAGGAATTGGACCTAATTCTGCATGGATATATTCTGGAGGAGGCTTTGCACTCTTACAGTTATTAGTGGAGGAAACAAGCGGGCAAACTTTTAATGAGTTTATGAAAATTAATATATTTCAACCCTTGAATATGACCAGCAGTACCTACATTTTAAATGATTCATTAGAAGATAGACTCTATGAATTTTATAATTCCAATACTACTGCGGCACCACATTTTTATTAAACTTCTTTAGCAGCTACTTCTCTATATACTTCATTGTCTGATTTGGAGCTATTTTTTCAACTTTTTCAAAAGGCAAGAATAGAGAACCTATTAGCAGGAGTCAAATAAGCCCTGAATCTTTAAAATTAATGTAAAAACCACATTGGGATATGATGGGCGCAAGTATTTATGGGTTAGGCACCATGCTTTATATCGATATCGAAAATGATGATGACATTTTCGGACATGATGGACAAAGTACACCACCTATTAATACAGCAATAAGAATAAATCCCAAAACTGGAGATGGGCTAATTATTTTAGAAACTGGTCATCCAGATTTAGCGACAAGAATAGCAAGTGACTGGGTATTTATAGAAACAGGCAAATCAGATACTTTACTGTTCACTATGCTTACAGGAAAAATGTCCAATATTTTATTTATTGGATTAATCGCAATAAGTATTCTAAACATCGGAACAGGAATATGGCGAAGGAAAAGAAAAATGTTACCAATAAATAACTGAAGTAAAGCAACTTTATTCTCGTATATTCTGTGGTGCTATTATTTAGACTCAAAGAATCACAAATGTGAATCTTTGAGTCTTTTTGTTGTGTTTTTATTCTGCCTATCTAGGTAAAACGGAAACTGTACTTTCCTAAAATAAGGATACATAATTTCAAACATTATGTACAAAAATGACAAAGTCATTAAGCGTTACAACAAACCTTTCAAAAAAAAATAGATAATAGTTTGACAGATGAAAATCATTGTCACGAAAATGCAATAGCAGAATGTGTAGATGGAATATCAAAAAATGAGTTTTATCTCAACCAAACTCTTTAAAATATAGCAAAGGCTAAGAGCTACAAAAATCCAATTAATCTTTACAACGAAATAAGATTTCACTTATTTTTAGGTCATAAAACACCTAAGATAATAAGTCAATGTAGCCTTACCCCTATTTCAGGAGTAGATAAATCTCTTGTCCTTCATAAATTTGTTCTTTTAGAATTTCTCCGTGATTTTTGATTTAACTAATTTCACTATCATCAGCTTGCCCCAAATCTTGATTTACACTCTCTAGTATTTCTTCGCTTATAGCTAAGATTTCCAGACAGCGACAGCTTCACCACGCAGCATTTGTTCTAATTTAAATTCTAGGTGACGATTCTCTGTATTTGACTGGTAAAAGAGATCGCTATAGAGATAGCCAGCTTCTTTAGCATCTTCTGCAGAAGCACCGAAAAAAACCTGATCAAGTTTTGCCCATCTAGTCGTTCCTAAACACATCAGGCAGGGTTCACAACTCGTGTACAACACACAACCTTTTAGAGATTTAGATTTTAACTTTTTACAAGCCTCCTGTATCATAGCGAGCTCAGCGTGCTGGGTACAATCGGTTTTAGATCCCACCTGGTTATGGCCTTCGGCAATGATGTGACCCTCTTTTACGATAACAGCGCCAAAGGCTCCTCCACCCTCAGTGTCCTTGCCTTTTTTTGCCCAATTAATGGCTTTCAACATAAATTTTTCGTGTGTTCCTTTTTTCATAGTATTGAATTAAAAAACAATAGCTAAAATAGTACAACTCCTTGAGGATCTAGGCTTAAATATAATTATCAAATCAGTTTATGGAGAAAATTTTTCTTTTTAATGATCCTATTTTTCATCACAACCTAAGCCAGATTTCCTAGCAGCAAAATAGGGCTTGAGCAGCTTAAAGTCATAAAAAAACTTGATAACTCACTTAGAAAAGTATTGATACAATTTTAAATACTGACAAGTATAACTCGCTTCAACAAAGAACAATTAAAACTATTTGAGAATGAAGCAATAAATCAGTCTTTATAAATCACAAACTTTTAGAGAAAAATCAATCCAAGTTCAGCAACTGATAAATACAACGTTTTATATCCTTTGATACTTTTGGAATTCAATTAAATACCACAGAGAAAAGATTGGAAAGAATGGCAATTGGATTTTTAGCTACTGCTGATGTAAAAAAAATAGCAGATTTTAAAAATTCAAAAAACTGATATTTCTCATTTTAACGAATAAGGCTTACGCTTAATTTTGGTATTATTAACAAGTGTTTACTACACAATAGAAATGCTAAGCCTATAAAAACCATGAAAAAAATATTATTAATTGAAGACAACCAAGATATTCGAGAAAATACAGCAGATCTTTTAAAATTGGCCAATTATGATGTGGCCACTGCCAAAAATGGTATAATAGGTGTTAAGATAGCAAGACAATTTGAGCCAGATATTATCATCTGCGATATCATAATGCCCAAATTAGATGGCTATGGCGTACTCTTTCTTTTGAGTAAAAACACAAAAACCTCTGGTATTCCTTTTATCTTTCTAACAGCTAAATCAGAAAAAGATGATATGCGAAAGGGAATGAATATGGGAGCTGACGACTATATCACAAAACCTTTCGAGGAGATGGAACTATTGAATGCCGTTGGGAGCCGGCTTAAGAAAAATGACCTTTTAAAAAAAGAATTTACAACGAATTTGAAAGGAATCAAGACCTTTTTTTCCGATGCGTCTAGTTTCGAAGAATTAAAGAACCTTTCCAAAGGCCGTAAATTAATTAAGTATCGAAAAAAAACAGATATCTATATGGAGGGGGATTTGGCGTATAAACTCTATTTCATTCAAAGTGGTAAAGTCAAGACCTGTAAAATGGCAGATTCAGGGAAAGAATTTATCACAGGAATGTTCGGTTCGGGAGATTTCTTGGGAGCTATGTCGCTTTTAGGAGAATCAGGAGTTTACGGCGAATCAGCCATAGTCAATGAAGACGCAGAGATTTGTGCTATTTCAAAAGATGATTTCACCAAGTTAATTTTTAGCAATAAGATGGTATCCAATGCATTCATAAAGTTATTGTCTGATAACTTAGTGGAACGTGAAGATCAGCTTATGCGCTTAGCTTACTGCTCGGTACGGCAGAGAATAGCTAAAAAATTGATAGAATTGAGCAGTAAAACAAACCTCAACAACGATGCACTCAAAGGTGTCAATGTCACAAGGGAAGATCTTGCGGGATTGATAGGGATCGCAAAAGAAACATTATGCAGAACACTCTCACAACTTAAAGATGACCGATTGATACTAATGGAGAAAAGAAATATAACGATCCTAGATAAAATGCAGTTAACGCGTGTTGCTGATTCAGGATATTTATAATGAAAATGAAACCTTTTTAATTTCCAATGCAAAAACTGGGTCTAATATGATATTGTAGGTTTATTTTGGTATAAGTAAGAGTTTTATAGGCGATCAGCTCTTTGTTTAAATTCATACCTAACATTCCTGTCATCTAACAAAATTTTTGATAAAGTACATACAAGATGAAACCATGTCGCCAGAAGATTCTAGTAACTCAGACTCTCTTGACGACCTCATAGATGAATCACGAATATCATAATATTGACAAAATTCAGTTATAGTCAATACGTTTTTGATGTGCGTATTTAAATATACCACGCTTAAAGTATTTTCCTAAAATAGGTGATTAAAGTGATTTTTTTTAATTTAAAAAATCTTTGCTTTTATAAGCCGGTTCTGGATATATATAAAAACCTTCTCCGTTGGAAACCCCTAATTTATTTGTATCAATAAATTTTTCCTTTAAATACTCAGTTGTTTTAATTTTCAAAGGATCCTGGGATTTTCCTGAAGCCATTTTATAGATATTATATACCGTATTAATACCTACGATATCAATAATAGCAAACGGTCCTATTGGAGCACCTGTTGCTTTCATCCATGTTTTATCTATAGTTTGAAAATCTGCAACTTCTTTTACTAAAAGATTTGTAGCTGCACTTAACAATGGCATAAGCAATGAGTTTAAAATATAACCAGGCTGTTCTTTATGTAGCGGTAGTGCTAGCATCCCGATGGCCTTGGCAAAGTTAACCACATCCTTAAATGTTTCTGGGTTTGTTTGTAGATGGCCCATAATTTCAGCTGTATTATTCCTCCATATATCATTTGCAAAATGCAGAGCTAAGAATTTGGAAGGTCTCCCAGTAACCTCTGCAAACTGACTTGGTAATAAGGTAGACGAGTTGGTTACAAATACTGTTTTCTCAATGGCTACTTTTGCCAATTTCTTATAGAATTCTTTTTTAACATCTGGGTTTTCGGGTACGGCTTCAATTAATAAATCGGCATCTTTTACGGCTTCAGATAAATTTGAGATATAACTCAAATTGCTATAAGCACTATCTAGTTGTTCTTTTGAGGCATTTAAATCTTTTTTAAAAGCCTCACTCATTGTGGTGAATTTGGCTTTTGCTTTTTCAAGAACATCATCATTTATATCGTAAACAATTACATTAAAATTATGAAAGGCTGCTTGAAAAGCAATCTGATATCCTAAAACGCCACTTCCCGCTACTGTAATATTTTTAAATTTCATATTTTTTAATTATTAATTTAGGGGATTTAGTTTTAAGCACCAAACCCTCTAAAAAGTTAATGCTTAAGCCCATTTGCCCAGTCCTTAAGTTTATCCAACTGCTCACTAAAGAAAGAGTCGTGGTGTTCTTCATCCTTTTCATTCTTTTCTCCTTCAGGTAAGATATGTTCAAAATAGGTGTTCTTTAGTATTCGCTTTAAAACACTTTCTCCTAGAAATGGTTTGTAATCGTTTAAGGCTTTAGTCGCTTTTAATAGCTGACGAATATCGTATTGGCTAGCAGCAATATCTGGCACCTGTTTGTTAAGGTTTAGTAATTTATAAACAGCTATTCTAGCCGTTCTTACCGAAGTTTCTACAGTAAATACAACATCGTTGTTCGTCTCTACAAACTGTCCTACAAGTCCTAAGTTCTTTGAGCCATTTGGCACTATATGCGGCCTATCTCCTACTGCTCTAGGCATAAACATAGAGGTTATGTAGGGCATGAAGCTTGTTTTGATAATTGTATTTTCAATAATAGTATCCAGTTGATCTTCTAATCCAATATGAAAACATAATTCAGATAAAATTTCATTTCCTGAACTTTGTGGCATCGTTTTTTTATTATGATTGCCGTCTTTATTCATGAATAAAGCATAAACCCATACAACCAAAACATCATCGGGTTGCTCTGGGAAGTGTGGTTGACGATTAATGGTAAAACTCATTAGCCAGTTAGAATCGGTGATGGACACTATGCCTCCTGTAGCTGCTTTTCCAGAATAAGGGTCGTTTACACAGTATTCCTTGATTTTTTCAGTTAAGGCTGAAGGGTGACACGTTAATGTAGCAGATTGCCAAGATGATTTTTCAATAGAACTACAGAATTTTTCAGGTTTACCAAATTCAGCTGATTTTGTTGCTAAGTTTTTCCATAGTTGCCATCCTGAACTCTCACCACTTTCTTCATTATTAATAGCTTTAATAGTAGCATTTGTATTATCACCATAAGAGGTGTCTTCTGTCATGGAAGCTGTAGTCACAATAACAAAATCATTTTCAGTTACTGGAATCTTTACTTCCTTATCTTTTTGTTGGGTAATTATACCTCTAACCACTTTACCTTCTGTGTTGATCTGTATATCTAAATCTTTAACCAAGGTATCAAACTGTATTTTAACGCCTTTGGATTTTAAATGATCTGTTAAAGGTTTTACGAATGAATCGTACTGATTGTATTTTGGAAATACCAAGCACGATAAATCTTTAAATCCATCGGTAAGATGTAAAAAGCGGTGTAGATATAATTTGCATTCTAGTAAACTATGCCAGTTTTCAAAAGCAAACATAGTACGAAATAAAGTCCAAAAGGTACTTTTTAAAAATGAGCTACTAAAATAATCTTCAACAGTCATATCATCTAGGTCTTCTTTCTTTTTTAGTAAAAGCCTTACAATAGCCAATTGATCTAATTTGTCTAAGCCAAATTTGCTAAAATCTTGTATTTCTCCATGATTATGAATTAACCTAGCTTTTGAATAATTAGGGTCATTATCATTTAGCAAACGAAATTCATCTAAAACACTATAGGGAGCAGGCATCTCTATAGCAGGAATATCCTGAAGTATATCCCAAAGGTTTTCATAGGTCATTTCCATTTCTCTACCACCTCTAACAAGGTAACCGTCTTTAGCATTTCCAGCACCATCAAGAGAGCCACCTTTTACAGCCAATTTGTCGAGAAAAAGAATATTTTCACCGGGGATGTGACCATCTCGTATAAAGTAATAAGCTGCAGATAGGCCCGCTATACCGCTTCCTACAATATAGACTTTACTGTCTTTAAAAGATTTAGAAGGAATACCTCTATTACGTTGGTAGTTTCCTGTGAGATCAGCAAAAGGCATGGGTTGATCTTTAGAATTGTGCACTATTTCCTTGTTCGCATCTGGAGCGTGTTCTACATGTCCTGGAAATGGAGATGCGTCTAACACTTTATCGAATTTTTTTGTTATTTTTTTCATGATGTTTTATTTTAATGTTTTTGTCCTACTCATATCACTTTTCGGTTCCGTGCCGTTTTTCTAATGGGTTCTGGCCTCCACTTTGTTGGATTATAAAAATCTATACGACCTGCTCTGTCTTGTTTACTTCTTCCGTTTCGTCTTGTCCCACACGGAAATTTTTAGGGGCCTTGCCTGTTAGCACATACCTGAAATGATATAGTGCATATGCTAAATTTGCAACAATACTGAATATCGCAAAAAACATCATAAGGTTATAATTACGAGGCAATTCTACGATCACGCTGTCAACAAAAGACCCGAAAGTAAAGAGATACATCATCCATATCCCAAGGGTAAAAGCTCGTGCCTGAAGCCAAGCGCCTTGTTTTGGAAGAATGGGTAAGGTACAAGACAGTAATACCATAAAATGGAAGGCGGCATGTCCCGGAAAATTGAGGTATACAAAAGTGAAATTCCATATATCATAAGCAATAATCCAGAACATGGTCATAGCAGGCCATACCATATCTTTATGTTTTGATTTGTCTGGCCCTATGTTTTTCCATTTAGACAGAGTAATAATACTTAAGATTCCAGCTATGGCATTAAGCGTGTTAGGTAAGAATCCCAGAGAAAAGTCTTGTGTAACTGCTTCAAAAATGTTGACAGCAAGAAATGCAGCCGCAATAAATACCACAAATTTAAAAGTCCCCAATTTGGTATACCGAATAGCCACGAACCATACACAAGCCATGACCACAGAATACAATTTTACCCATCTAAACCAATATACGATGCCATTGTCCATCCATATTGGAATCATTATGAGCGGTATCAAACCAAAAAATAAATATGCAGCCCATTTATATCTACGAAACAATTCGTTTAGAAACATCAATCCAAGAAGAACTCCTATAAGATGCATAAAAGAAAGACCCTTATGGTTTTCTATAAGCATTAATGTTTTAGTACCCATTTCAACTGAATAGGTTTCGCTCTTTACATATTTCAATTGTTTCCCATCAAAATCATGGATTTCACTTCCTTTATCACTTATTATTTCTAGAGATGTTCCTTTAGTATTCCATGTTTTTTCTTCCGTCAGATTATTTCCCGAAAATTGTTTTTTAATTGTAACAGTACCATCATTTCTAAAATCAAGAGAGAAGTAACTATCTCCTTCACCTGTATTCCCTTCCATATTGCCTTGAAGCTTCCCTATATCTTCAGGCTTAGCCTTCTGCATATCATTTGTGGTTGTATTGATTTCAGATGAATAATCCGCATCTATATACTCGCTGTACTCGGCAGCGAACAAATTTGCTGATGTCAGAGCAAAAGTGAATAAAAGTAGTATCCATTTTGGAATTACATTTTTCATAATTGTTTTTGTTATGTTATACAGATAATTGTGCAAGCTTTCGTGAGTGTTTAAAATATTTTCAATGCTTATACATTTTCTGCTAGTACGTTTTGATATGTTTTTGTGTCCTTATATATTTCATCTTTCAATGGGTGTTTTTTAAGCCTCACTATCCGTAAACCTTGATAAACAAAGAGGGCTAGATTTGCAATAAGTGCAATGAGGCTAACACTAAAGAAAGCTTGAGGATTGTGTGTGGTAGGAACCGGTGCAATCTTGTCAGCAAACTGCGGAATGGTCATCACAAACATGATCCATAAAGCAAGCGTGGAGGCCCGATGCTGAAGCCACGCTCCTTTTTTAATAAAAAATGCTGGAATTGTACAGGAAATCAATAAGGCAAAACCCGCATAAAAGGAGTGATCGGAAATACAGTTATAGGTATAGGCAAAGTTCCACAAATCGTAGGCAATAATCCAAACCCAAATCATATCAGGCCAAATCATATCTTTAGATTTATCCTCTGAAATAACGATACCCGTCCAACCGCAAATAGTGACAATATTTAAAAGTCCTGCAATACCGTTCATGATATTCCAAGACCCAGACATCACCCATAGGTTATCGACATAACCGCCTTCCCAAAGGCCAAAACTATACACTTGAAAATCGCGAAAACAAGCCTCAAGGATATTTATGGCAAGTATGGCAGCAGGGAATACTAGCACCCATTTCCTTTTTGCCAATGCTGGAATAAACCGAATGGCCATAAAACCAAGACAACCAGCAAGTGCAGAATAGGTTTTCACCCAGTTAAACCAAGTTCCTGTTCCATATTCATTATCCGGAGCTGCCGTTTTTGGCCAAACGAAAATCGTTAGAATTATAGGAACAATAAGGAAAAGTAGTATCCCTCCCCATTTAGTGGTTCTACCAAATTCATTAAAAGCGATAAGCGTAAGGATCACAAATAGCATAATCGCCCATGCATTTAGTCCCGGTACTTCATATAGGTAACTCATGAGGAATATATTTAAATAGTAAAGTTCCATTAATCCTATTCGCAGTTTATAAGAGGTTGAGGGATATAAACCGCAAACAAGGTTCTGTTGTTATTTCTTCAAAGGATTCATCATTCCTGTCGTTAGGGTAAATCTAAAATTCCATTCAGGGCCTACCATATTTGGAGATTCGGCATAATACTGGGTTTCATAACTTAGATTTATGGGAAGTCTACCCATTTTAAAAGTACTACTGAAACCAAGGCCTATTGGTATGGACCATACATTGCCAGACGTTTTATCCCAATTAGCTTCAATTATTGGGCTCATTCCTATATTGAAAGTTGGGCTAACACGATATCTTAGAAAATACTGTAGCTTGAATCTATTAATATCCGTGCTATTTTGTTGCCCTCCTAAAGACCAGTTTTGTTGGGCTATAAATCCAAAAAAATACTGGTCATCAACTCTTCCAATACCAAATGTAGGACCGACCGACCATTGCTCAGCTCCAATTATTGAATTGGTAGCCGTTGGAAAGATCCATGTGGCCCCAAACCCAAACAGATTAAAGTAGCCTAGGCCTTTTGTTGGAGTAAACACTTGAATCAATTCTATATCACCCAAACCTCTCTCGGTTTGATAACTCCCATCCAGTTGTGGTGTTTCAAGAACAACATAAGGGATTAAGGGTCGGTTTACCAAATTCCACTTTTCGCCTATAGGAATAGGCATGATAGGTTGAAAGTTTGTAAAATTAGCCTTGCGGTTTCCTGAAATGGCATCACCTTCCAAAAACACAAAATCGTTTTGAATTTGTAAACTCCAGATATCGGAGAGGGGGTTTAAAAACTCAGTACTCATTTTTGCAAGATCCACATCTGCTTTACCCTCTACTTGTGCTGTGACATGTCCTATAATTAAAGAGGTCAGTACTGCTGTGATTATAAATTTTTTCATGTTATTTTAATTTTATGGTCTTATTAATTTTTTTGTTCAGCTTGGTTTGCACGTGAAGCAAGCCACCATTGCAGTGTTGTCGAAACCAATTTTGAAGCATCTTGCTGCACAAAGTGGCTAGCTCCTGGCACAGTTACCAAAGTCATATCTTTCTCCAACCACTCCCAAGTATTATTGAGGCCATGAGCATTGATTGCCCAATCGTCAAGGCCATGAAATATCAATACAGGCATCTTAAGTTTTGGTAAAGGGGTTTTTTGAGCATCTTCCCGTGCTTTTTGATAAGGTAGACGTGCATAATTGGCCTTATAATAATTTAGCATGGCGGTAAAGTCCGATTTTTGATAAGCCTCTATATAATGAATACGTACTTCTGGATCTTTTACCCAGTAGGCAAGATTTTCTGCAGTCATTGGTTTTCCAAACAAAATTGTAGGGTCATCTGGTGTGCCGTCTATAAACTTTCTGGCGTAACTACTGCTCTTTTGTTGGACAGGATTCGTGGCCAGTTCTCGTCGCATACCATTGGGATGAGTCACATTAAGAATAACCAATTTGTCGGTCATCTGAGGTAGATGTATGGCAAATTGCCAAGCTACTGCCCCGCCCCAATCATGGCCTACAATAATTGCTTTTTCTTTGCCGAAATGGTGGATTACAGCGGCAACATCACCAACTAATTTTTTAAGGGAATAATTTTCCACCCCCTTAGGCTTATCACTCTTGTTATACCCTCGTTGGTCTATCGCAACAACATGATAGTCTTTCGATAATACTTTCATTTGGTGACGCCAGGTATACCAGTAATCAGGGAAACCGTGAATCATGATAATCAAAGGCCCTTTACCAACTTCTGCATAATGGATTTTAACGCCGTCAGAATCAGCATAGCCGTAATTTACTTCTTGCAAAAAATTCGAAGACTCTACTGTTTTGGTATCCACTGTTCCTTGGGATGTAGCATCCATCGCCGCGGATAGTGCACCTACAATAGAAAATAAGGTTACTATATTTTTGAAATTATTTTTCATTTTTAAGATATTTAAATTATAGTTTATGACGTTTGACTTTCCATACTTTTTAAGGGTAATGGAATCCCTTCTTTTTTAGATTTATAATATTTTGTGATCCACCAGATTCCGTAAGGAACATGCAGCGCCATATTGATAACTCCCCATATATATAAGACGTTGTCATTGGCCCATGATGTAGAATCCATCAAAGGCGTGAAGATGTCGTAGGTGGAACGAAGCAATATGTGAAATGCCAAAGTATATATCCTAGCTGTTACATAAAGCTCCGGTCTTCCTTTAATAATTGGGTAGAGCTCGGCCGCCATTAAAATACAAATAGAACTCGCAAAGAAGCCAGCGTTCTCGCCGAATACAAAGGCGAGATTCCATGTCGTGTATAAAAAGTTCCAAGCAAAGGTGGTATAGACCAATAAGTCGCCAGGCGCTTTTTTGGAGAATCCCCAAAACCTTTGTTTAATGCCCTTATAATGCGGCCAAGGAATGGTTATACAAAGTATCACACCAGCAATGCCATTAAAATAATTACCTGTTCCAAAATCCTTTAAAGTGGCTTCAAAAATATTAAGAAATAATACCATATAAAGTGCCCAAAGCACCCAGTCTTTGCGAAAGAATTTCCACCATCCTTCTTTTTTATAGAGGTGAGCAATTCTTGCTAATCCAACAATTAAGGCGGTAGGAATTAATACACTAACGGTTTTGGCCCATCTAAACCATCCAAAAAGATTCCCCTTCCAAAGCGGGAAGGTGAATAATGACGATATCCAGAAAATAGCTGCAAATTTTGGATGTTTACGGTTAAACTCTATAAAGAAGAGTAGAAAAGCAGTGTAAGCAATCATAGAGATTATATACTGCCAGATAGGAATATCCATAATGTTAGTTTTTAAGTAAACTTTTAATTATGGCACAAAGTAATGGTGGGAACTTCACAAATATATTGACCTAGATCATGCCTTTTACATGATCTAAGTCATGTAAATTTTTTACAAAATTCCGCACCTTTGTAAAAGAGATTTAAGTCTATATCTTTTAAAAATAGATAAAAAAATTAATGGAGATCTCTTCAAAATTATTCATCACCCTTGTTTCCCAAGTGCTATTCTGCCAGTTTGCCAAAAGTCAATCCCTGAGGGACATAAGCAACGGCCTGCGCTCTGCAACCGG
>NZ_PJBS01000336.1 GCF_002836055.1 Psychroflexus sp. MES1-P1E | reverse complement strand
CTATACTAAACCCTTCATTACTTAACGTAATGAAGGGTTTTTTTTGTTTATTAAAATTTATGTTTGAACCCAAAAAATTATGATACTATTCTAATTGCTTCTATAACTCTATTTCCCTCAATTGTCTTAGCAAAAATTAAATAGTCACTTTTACCTCCAATAGTACACTTAAATTTCTTTTGCAGTTCATCTGTGTTTAACTGGAAGTTTTTACTTATCAAATTGATTTGGTGACCTTTGATGGCCTTCCTTATTTTTTTGTAATTAATCGACTCAACTGACTTTACCTTATAAATCTTGCCAGGAATACCTAAAATCTTTTTATCTGACGTATATAGATTTGTGTGCTGCTCTAATTTCTTCAAGTCATATCTAATTCCAATTAAATCGTTTAAACCTGATTTCATAATCCCTGAATCAAGCTCGTATAAGTATTGACAACAGTTGGATAATTTTATTCTTACTAACTGTTCTTCATTTTCATCTATAGAAGTATATGAATATCTTTTTTTTGTTTGATAGTTATAAATTTTTATAGTCTCGAATTTTGTTTCCTCCAATCTATAATCCACAGTAATTCTTTAACCTCATTTTTTACTGAAATAATATGTATTTCTTTGACTCCTTTTAATTCCCTATATCCCATTTGTATATCATACATAGGAGATGTTTTAAGCATAAATCTTTCTGATTTCTCTTCTATTATTTTTAAATGTTCAATAATGTTAGGAAGTGAGTCCTTTAATTTAAACACTTTTGTCTTTTCATTTCTTCTGGATGGATCTATATAAATCCAATTAAAAATTTGACTGTTTTTCTGTAAAAACTCGATTGAGTCTTCATTCTTTATGTCAAAATTGTCGATTCCAAAAGCTTTAGTATTATGTTTGACAATTCGACATAACTCAGCATTAAGTTCTGTATATAGTAAGGAAATGACTTTTTTTGCAAAATAATATGAATCTATGCCAAAACCACCAGTCATGTCGAGTAGAGTTTTGCAAGAGATAAGTTTGGATTTATGTAAAGCGGTAATTTCTGAAGATGTTTGCTCTAAATTAAGCTTTGGAGGATAAACAATCTTCTCATTTTTATACCAATGAGGAAGTTTTTTTTTCGCTTTTTCTTTTCCAATTATTTGATTTATAATATCTTTAATATCAACATCTTTAAATGGACTTCCTTTAAGTATCAAATCAGGAATTGATTTATTGATATTTTTTTCTATGAACTTGTTGACCTCAGGTCTAGTAAGTTTTTCAAATCTGTTCTCTTCTGATTTCATAAAGAGCTATTCCTAGGGTTTGAGCAACATTTAGGCTCGAGTTTGTACCAAACATTTTGATATGATAATTTCTATCCAATCTATTAAGAGTTTCGCTATTTATACCTAATTTTTCATTTCCCAGTACAAGGAGAATTTTGCTTTTCAAGCCTTTTTTAAATGACGAAAGATTTTCACTATTTTTTGTAATTTCAATTCCAATTGTTGTCCCTTCAAAAGTATCTAGTATACTTGCTTTATCTTCATAAAAATGAATATTTAAATTGTATTCCGTAGATCTTGAGGTTCTTTTCAAACGGTTACTTTTAAGATAGCCTCTATTGGCTTCATGTATCCATATATTCACAATACCAAAAGCTTCAGAATTTCTGAAAATACTCCCAAGATTAGCTGGACTGTCTAATCTCTCTAATAATACATTGATCTCATTACAACCCCTTTCTTTAGCATTGAAATTCGTTTCACTATGTGTTAATTGTCTATCAAGCATATTTAATATAGAAAAGCATATTTAATAATATTAGCTCCCATTTTTAACGCATTTAAGCGAATATTTTCAGGATCATTGTGAACTGACGAATCTTCCCAGCCATTACCTAAATCACTTTCATAGGTAAATAAAACCATCAATCTTTCATTATCATCTTCAATCCCAAAAGCCTGTGGAGGGTTTCCATCGTGTTCATGAATTTTAGGTAATCCATTTTCAAAAATAAATCTAGTTGAAAAAATAGGATGATTGGAAGGTAATTCCTTTAGTTCTCTATTTGGAAATACTTTTTTTATCGCTTTTCTGAAATAAGGGGATAACCCATAATTATCATCGGCATGGAGAAAACCACCACTTAATAAATAAAGTCTTAAATTTTGAGCGGCTTTATCTGTAAAAAAGATATTTCCATGCCCTGTTAAATGTACAAAAGGATAATTAAATAATTCTGGGTCCTCTGGTTTTACCTCTTTGATGTTTTCGTTAATGTTAGTATCAGTATTTGAATTTACGAACTTAACCAGGTTTGGCAAAGATGTAGGGTTGCTATACCAATCGCCTCCACCATCATATTTCAATAAAGCTATATCCTGAGGATAAATAGTTGTAGAAAAAAATATAAAAAGGAGATAGGTTATCAACTTCATAACGATCTCATTAGATTTACGGTATGGCAGGCTACAATGCCAGCTGTTTCAGTTCTTAGTCTTGCTTCAGACAAAGAAATGGGAAGAAATTCATGTTTAATTGCTTTTTTTATTTCATCTATAGAAAAATCTCCCTCTGGACCTATCAAAATTAAGTTATCTCTATTTACTGTTCCAGATAATTTTTCTTTTGTGTCATCTTCACAATGTGCAATCATTTTCTTAGAGTCAATATCTGATTTCATTAAATCGTTAAAAGAAATCATTGGGTTTAATAGTGGCAACCTATATTTTAAAGACTGTTTCATGGCTGTTTGAAGGACTTTTTCATAACGATCTGCTTTAATTTTTCGTCTTTCGCTATGATCACATAGCAAGGGTGATATTTCATCAATTCCAATTTCAGTGGCCTTTTCTAAAAACCATTCAAATCTGTCATTGGCTTTAGTAGGTGCGATAGCTATATGAAGTCGAAAATTAGGTTTTTTTTCCTCAATAATGGTTTTTACCTCTACTTTACATTTTTTAGGGTGATTGCTTATCAAAATTCCTTCAGCGCAAATTCCTAAACCATTAGTTAAATATATAGTCTCTCCAATTGACTTTCTTAAAACTTTTGAAATATGTCGGCTTTCCATTTCATTTATAGAAATACTGGCAGCTGAGGAATCAAAATTTGGTTCGTAGAAAAGTTGCATTTACAGAGGTGTTTCCAAGACTAGAATTTCTTCTATGAGTATGGGTGAATAACTTTTTAATATGAGGTAGTACCAATTTTCAGATATTAGATCGACTTTAAAAGTTTCATTAGCTACTCGCCTACTTGACAAGGCTGCATCTTGAAAGTCCTGGGGAGTGCTTCTTTTTTTAAACCATCCAGAATCACCTCCTACATTTTTACTCATGTCCATAGAATACATTTGCGCTAAAGTTGGGAAGCTATATGTTTTGTTCATTTGAAGTATTTTATCTCTTTGTTTCTCAATATCTTTATATTCTAGTTGACTCCCATCAAAGAAGATATAATTAAGCCTATAATGCTCCACATCTACCTTTTTAAGAACTTTGAGTTTCTTTTTATTAGCTTTATTAAGCTTAACGGATTGTCCAACTCTTAAATTAAATAGCTTGCTGGCTAACCTAGAGTTATGCTTTTCTTTATTAAATATAGATAGATTTCCTTCTGATTTATAGTCTGCGATTTCTTTCTCTGATAATCCAAAGTCGTCAAAAACAGTATGGTTATGTTGGAATAAATTGTTTTGTGCATTTAATTGAAATGTGACCATAATTAAAAACAGAACTAGTACTTTCATAAAACTTAATTTTTAAATGGTATACCTTGCTTTGGAGGCCGACGATAAATTAGCGAATTCATTATTCTGATACTTTAAGTATCCTACTATTCCTATCATTGCTGCATTATCTGTGCAAAACTCAAATTTTGGGATAAAAACAGACCAGTTATCTGTCGTTTGTTTTTTGACTAGAGCTTCACGTATTCCTGAATTAGCAGAGACTCCTCCTCCAATAGCAACTTGATGTATCCCCGTTTCTTTAACAGCTTTCTCGAGTTTCGATATTAAAATATCCACAACTCTGAATTGAAAAGAAGCACAAAGATCTTCAATATTGTTTTCTATAAAAGCAGGGTCTTCTTTTACTTGTTTTTGCAAAAAATAGAGCACGGAGGTCTTTAAACCACTAAAACTAAAATCTAAGCCCTTTACCCTCGGTTTAGCAAATTTGAATGTATTTGGATCTCCATGTTTTGAAATTCTATCAATTTCTGATCCAGCAGGGTAGGGGAGTTTGAACATTTTACCACATTTATCAAAAGCCTCCCCAATCGCATCGTCTAGTGTCTCACCAAGAACCTCCATATCAAAATAGCTTTTCACCCTTACAATTTGTGTGTGTCCACCACTAATGGTAACTCCTAAAAACGGAAATTTAGGAGGTATTGGATGTGTCTCTGCAATAAAATGAACAAGCAAATGTGCTTGCATGTGGTTTACCTCTATCAAAGGAATATCCAGTCCAAGACTTAAAGATTTTGCAAAAGAGCTTCCTACCAATAGTGACCCCATTAAACCAGGGCCCCTTGTAAAAGCAATTGCAGAGAGCATATCTTTCGTTACTCCTGCAGCCTTTAAAGCCTGGTCTACTACTGGAACAATATGTTGCTGGTGTGCACGAGAAGCTAGCTCTGGGACTACACCTCCATATTTTTTATGAACATCTTGTGTAGCTACAATATTGCTAAGGACTTTATCGTTACAAAAAACAGCCGCTGATGTATCGTCGCAAGAAGATTCTATGCCTAATACATATGTTTTTTTTGAATCTGGCATGATTTAGTTCCTATTTTCAAATTAGTCTAGCAAATCTAAATAAATTTGTGGCTTTCTAAAGAGCATTTAGGATTAGTATTTGATATATATTTGATGAAAAATATAGATTTAAGAGTGTTTAAAACGATTTGGAATTTTATAAAAAAATTATTTACAGCAATTATTCTTTTGCTATTACTTTTAGTTCTAATTTTTTTAATTCCACAAATACAATCTTATTACGCTACAAAATTAACCACTTCTTTTAACGAGTCTTACAACACCGACCTTTCCATAAAGTCTTTAAAAATTAATTACAAGGGTAACCTCGTTTTAAACGATCTATTGTTGAGGGACGACTATGACGATACTATTATTTATGCTAAGACTTTATCCACATCATTGATAAATATATCTGGATTTTCTGACAGCAATATTCATTTTTCAAACACTGAATTTGATCATCTTAAATTTAAAATAAAACAATATAAAAATGAAGATGATCATGAATTTTCTAAATTTTTAGAAAAACTAAACGATAGTACGTCTTCTTCAGATCAACCTTTTCAA
This sequence comes from Psychroflexus sp. MES1-P1E, assembly GCF_002836055.1. Lineage (GTDB taxonomy): Bacteria > Bacteroidota > Bacteroidia > Flavobacteriales > Flavobacteriaceae > Psychroflexus. The sequence continues at coordinate 8,506 of NZ_PJBS01000336.1, read as the reverse complement.
CTTAAAATTAATAGAGTTCTCGCTTACAACGGAGAATTTGTCGTCGAAAATGAAAATATAAGTAGCAGTCCTACTTTTTCTATTCAAAAATTAGATTTTAATCTCTCCAATTTTAGACTCTATGGACCTAAATTCAATCTCAACTTGAGGCGAATGTCGGGTATTTTAAAACAAGGGATTGTTGTTGAAGATTTTAGTACTGTTTTTGAATATACTCCTAGTCAAATGGATTTTCAAAATCTAAGCTTAGATACCCCATATTCACATATAGAAGGAAAGCTTCAATTTGAATATAAGAGAGGGGATTTAAAATATTTTTTTGATGAAGTAAACTTACAAGCAGCTTTTAATAATTCTACTCTATCAAGTACAGATCTAAGACGGTTTTATGATGGATTTGGCTACGGACATCAAATCTCTTTTAAAGGAAAAGCCAACGGACAACTCAATAATCTCAATCTAGAATCTCTAAGATTAAGGGGGTTAACACAGACAAGTTTTTTTGGCAGTCTTAAGTTAATGAACTCTTTTGGTGATGCTCCTTTTGCATTACATTCTTCTTCTATTGATTTGACAACGACTTATTTGGATTTGATAGAATTACTGCCTGAGGATTTAAAATCAAAATTGCCAGACTATTTTGAGAAACTAGGTAAAACCCACTTGTTAGGTGAAATAGATTTATCAAAAAATAAACTAAGCACTGTCCTAAAAGTAAATACAGAGATAGGAAAGGCCTCAATAAATTTAAACTTTGATGACTATAAAGATCCAATTAGAGTAAAATATGCAGGTTTCGTTGATATATTAGATTTTAATTTAGCCTCTTTTTTTGATACAAACTCTTTAGGTAGAACCTCTTTTAATCTAAATGTTAATGGATCTGGATTTACAAAAGAGTCCCTTAATACAACCGCTTCAGGAAAAATTAATTCTATAGTTGTTAATAATTATAATTATAAGAACATAAAGCTGAACGGCAACTTAAAAGCACCTTATTTTAATGGTAACCTAGAAAGTCTAGATCCAAATTTTCAATTCGCGTTTGAAGGTCTGTTAGATGCTTCAGGTGAAGAAAATATATTTGATTTTAATGCAGATATTAACTATGCAGATCTTTATGCTTTAAACATTGTAAAAAGAGATACAGTTGCAGATTTTAAAGGTAGCCTCAATGTAAACCTAAAAGGTAATTCCATAGATGAACTTAAAGGTGAACTCAGATTTAAATCTTTTGAATATAAAAATCATTTAGATAGTTTTCAATTCGAAGAACTTACAGTTGCATCCTCATTTCAAAAAAATAAACAAACAATAACCATAGGTAGTCCAGATGTTATCAGTGGAAAATTAGTTGGTGATTTTAAATTAACAAAGTTGCCAGAGCTCTTTTCTGAGGCTATTGAGAATCTGTATTTCAAAAGTAAAGACGATCCATCTAAAAATTATCAATATGTCGATTTTGATATTGAAATTTACAATAAAATTGTCGAAGTCTTTTTTCCTGATATTAAAGTGTCTGCAAATACCTTTATAAATGGGTCAATTGACGCTAGTGAAAACGACTTTTCTTTAAATTTCAGGTCTCCCTTAATGGGGGTTTATGACACTAGTTTTGAAAACATAAACATCCAAATAGACACTAATAATCCTTTGTATAATTCCTATGTTGAGATTGAAAATATATTGACTTCTTATTATGATATCAATGATTTTAACATGATTAATGTAAATTTAAAAGATACATTATTTGTAAGAACAGAATTTAAAGGAGGCCAATTTCAAAAGGACAACTATAATCTCAGTATCTACCAAACTTTAGATAGCGATGATAAATCAACCTTTGGTTTTAAGCGATCTAGTATAGTTTTTAATGATAACCTTTGGTTTATTAATAAGGAATCTAATAAAAAAAATAAAGTTGAAATTGAAAGGGGATTTAAAAACTTCAATATCGATTCTATTTCAGTATCGAGTGGAAAACAGGTGATGCTTTTAAATGGGATTTTAAAAGACTCTACCTTCAAGGACCTGAACTTTAAATTTGAAGATGTTGAATTAGTGGATATTATTCCAAAACAAGACAGTATAACTTTTGAGGGAACTGTAGATGGGATTTTAGACATCTATCAAAAAGATAATATTTATAGTCCAAATCTAGATCTGACTATTGATAAATTCAAATTTAACGCCATTCCTTATGGACAATTCTTGTTGAAGGCTAATGGAAATAAAGATTTGAGTTCTTTTGATATCGTTTCTGAACTCCAATTGCAAGATGAGTCTTTGTTCAAAGCTGAAGGTTCAATTTTTACAGTAGAAAATAATCAATATTTCGATGTAGACTTAAATTTCAATAACCTAGATCTGCAATCGTTTGATGTTTTTGGAGAAGAAGTGATTTCAAACATTAGAGGTCTTGCACTAGGAGAAGTAGAGGTAAGTGGTAAAATTCAGAATCCTTTTTTCAATGGAGAGTTAAGATTAAATAAAGCTGGGATGAAAGTTCCATATTTAAATGTAGACTTTGACTTTGATGATAATTCTAAAATCATATTTGATAATAAAGAGTTTATCTTCGATGACATTCGGCTTACAGATGTAAAGTACAAAACTAAGGGTGTCTTAAGTGGTAAAATTACCAATCGTGAATTTAAAGATTGGAATCTTGATCTAAATATTTCCTCTGATAATTTGGTTGTTCTTGATACCGATATCAAAAGAGGTGATTTATACTACGGAACTGCATTTATAGATGGTAACGCTACTATTAGCGGGCCTTTGGACGAAATAGAGATAAATGTACAGGCAAAAACACAAAAAAATACGGTGTTTAAAATACCGCTAGATGATTCAGAATCTTTAGGAGATAATTCCTTTATTTATTTTTTGAGCTTGGAAGACAAACTCTCCAAAGAAGCTGGCCGGGAAATACAATTGAAAGAGGTTAAGGGTTTAAGTCTTAATTTTGATTTGGATATAACCAGAGATGCTGAAGTTGAAATCGTAGTCGACCCTGCTAATGGGAGCAGTTTAAAAGGAAGAGGAGCAGGAACTTTGCTCATTGAGATTAATACTAACGGGAAGTTCAAGATGTATGGTGATTTTGTGGCTTACGAGGGAGAATATAATTTTAAATACTCAGGGTTGGTTCAAAAACGCTTTGAAGTTGTTCCAGGTTCAAACTTAACTTGGAATGGAGATCCTGTTCGTGCCAATTTAGATGTTCAGGCTAAATATGTGACGGAAGCAAATCCAGCAATTTTACTTGAAAACCCAACAGTGAATCGTGAAATCCCTGTGGAGGTTATTATCAATCTTGGAGGTCAAATTGTTCAACCAAATATTGAGTTTAGCTTAAATTATCCCAATTTATCTTCTGTTGTAAAAAGTGAGTTGGAATATCGAGTACAAGGCAGAGAAAATACTGAATTACAAGCTTTGTCTTTAGTTACCCAAGGTACTTTTTACAGTCAGGCAGGACTTGGGCAAAATGCTATTACAGGGAACCTTATTGAGCGAGCTTCAGGAATTGTGGATGATATCATCTCAGAAGAAGACAACAAATTTAAATTGGGGCTTAATTACCAACAAAACGATGGAAGTCTTACCCAAAATAATTTGGCAGATAGAGTAGGCCTTTCCTTGAGAACTAAAATCACGGATAGAGTTTTAATCAGTGGTCGATTTGGTGTTCCTGTGGGGGGAGTTTCAGAATCTGTAGTTTTTGGAGATGCTGAAATCAACTTTTTGTTGAATGAAACAGGTAGTTTACGTGCCAACGTTTTTAATAGAGAAAGTGATATTCAGTTTATAGGGGAGGAGCTAGGGTATACTCAAGGTATTGAGCTTAGTTATACTGTAGATTTCGATAGTTTTAAGGAATTGATCAATAAAATTTTGGACGAAGACTACGAGAAAAGGGAAAAAAGTAAAATCACTAATAAGGATAGTCAAGCTATCGAATTGCCTTCTTATATTAAATTCCCTTCAAATAGACCTTCTAATTGATTATTCGTTTCCAGTTTGCAATCAATATCCCCATAGACAACAAGCATATACTTGAGGCGATGGTAAATAGTAAAAAATCGCTGTAGATAAAGTACCCTGTTGCGAAAAGAGCTGCATAAACTCCACAAACCCCGCACGCAAATCCAATAAATTTATATTTGAAGTTTTTATATTTATTAGAACCATCAAAAACCCTTTTTTCAAAAGCTTTTATTGTACTCTCGTCAGTTGGTTTTGTAAGAAGACTTACCAAGACCCAAACAATAGTAGTCACTACTACTCCAAATATAAGCTCAACGTAAGATTCTATGTCCCATAGAGCATAAGATCTACCAATAAAGAAAACAGCGGCAATTATAAACGAAGACAGCATTGCTGCAATTTCACTATACGGGTTTATTCTGTTCCAAAACCATCTTAAAATAAAAAGTAAACCAGTGCCAGCTCCAATTTGGAGTAACAGGTCAAAAGCCTGTTTTGCTTCTTCCAAAATAAGTGCTAATAGTGCAGAGCAAATCATCATGACCAATGTAGAGAGTCGCCCTACCAAGACTTTATTAAATTCTGAAGCTTCGGGTTTTAAGAATCTTACGTAGAAGTCGTTTACTACATAGCTACTTCCCCAGTTTAGGTGAGTTGAAATCGTACTCATGAATGCAGCAATTAATGAGGTGACTACAAGTCCCAAGAGACCGGACGGCAGATACGATAACATTGCTGCATAAGCCAAATCATTTTTGATGTAATTTTCATCGAGATTCGGAAACGCAGCGGCCAGACTTGAAAGATCTGGAAAAATGACAAGAGAAGCAAGGCCAATTATAATCCATGGCCAAGGTCTTACTGCGTAGTGAACTACGGTAAAGAGTAAAGTCGCCAAAGTGGCATGCTTTGTATTCTTGGCCGCCAACATCCTTTGCACGATATAACCACCGCCACCGGGTTCTGCGCCGGGGTACCAAACACTCCACCATTGTACTGCGAGAGGAACAATAAGGATTGGGATATAAACTTTTGGGTTAGAAAAATCTGGAAACAAAGAGGTTTTGCTTTGAACTTCAGGAATTGAAAGTAATTGGTCAATTCCGCCAATTTCTGGCATTTGAACAATATATAGGGTAGCCCATATACTTCCGGTAATAGCTATCGCAAATTGTACAAAATCTGTAAGAATAACCCCTTTGAGACCACCAAGCATCGAGTATAGGACAGTTATTGAACAAGACACCACCAAGGATTCAACAGCAGAAAAGTCGAACATAACATGTCCAATTTTTATCGCTGCTAAACAGACAGTAGCCATGATGACAATGTTGAAGAAGACGCCTAGATAGATAGCCCTGAACCCTCTTAAGAATGCAGCACTTTTTCCACTATATCTAAGTTCATAAAACTCTAGGTCGGTAGTGATTTCACTTTTTCGCCAAAGTTTTGAGTAAAAAAACACGGTTAACATGCCTGTTAATAGAAAACTCCACCACACCCAATTGCCATAAACTCCGTCGTTTCTAACAATACCAGCGACTAACCCAGGAGTGTCTGCTGCAAATGTTGTAGCCACCATTGAAATACCTAACAACCACCACGGCATATTTCTACCAGAAAGGAAAAAGTTTTTAGCACTTTTCCCACTTTTTTTGGAAACATAGACACCGATTCCTAAGCTTATCACAAAAAAAGCAATAATAATACTCCAGTCTACAAAGCTTAGTAGCATAGTTTTATTTGTTATACGCGATAAAACTTATCTCCACATTAGCATTTTTAGGTAATTTGGCAACTTGAATGGTTTCTCTTGCTGGAGCTGTCTCTTCATTGAAATAGCTGCCGTATATGTGATTAATTTTTGAAAAATCATCCATATTGGATATAAAAATGGAAGCTTTTATAACATGGTTGAAATCCATTTTTGCTGCTTTCAAAATAGCTTCGAGACTTTTCATAACACGGTGGGTTTCTATGTCAATAGAATCAAATTGGGTTTCTCCTGTCTCTGGATCAATTGCAATCTGTCCAGATGTATATAAGAATCCGTTGATGAGAACAGCTTGATTATAAGGTCCTATTGGAGCTGCTGCATGTTTTGTTTTAATAATTTCTTTCATAATTGATTATTGTAAAGTTCTATCTCGTTCTCTGTTTCTATCATATTTCACATCTTGTAAAATATTTGATTTAATACCTATAAAGAAAAACCAGGATCTACGGATACCAAATGGAGTCCAATTAAAACTCATTTGCCAGCTTTTTAAATCCTTTGCAAATCTTAATTGAGTAAAAGAGAATCCCTTATTTTTTAAATCATAACCAGAGGACACACCAACATTCCAAGTAGGGGACAATTCTACATCACCAGAAAACATAATAGAGTGGGAGCTTATTTCATTCTCCCTCGCCACATTGGAATAGGTCATGGTATAGGATAAATTTAAATTCCAAGGTATAGAATAGTTATAGAATTCATTTTCATCACTCACAGGTTCTTTGTCAGGATTGGGGCGATTCATCATTTCACTAGTTCCAAAAAGATTATCGGGTCTCCCTCCATTAAGATAGCTTTCAGAGTCAAAATCTTCGTCTTCTTTCTCTTCGTCTTCTTTTTTCTGAAAATCTTTGTTCGATAAAGAATAGCTAAAACTGGCATTACCTCTGGTCAATCTGAATAAACTTCCTCCGTTATTAATATTGAGTTTATTTATCCTTCTATTGTTGCTATTTATAGCATACATATCTAAGGTGCCTAAAAAGTTGATAGCCAGTTTATCTTGGACAATCGGTAAGGTTCCTCTTAAAGAAAGTGGACTTAAATTGAGAGAGTCCGCAGCAAAATTATAGTTGGTACTTATTCCGAAATTGCTCAGGAGCATCACTTTTTTAAACTGTTCGTCACCGACAAGAGTAGAGTCTTTTTTGCGGACTTTCGCTTCTAAATCATTGGTAATATTAAAAGACATACTACTGGAAAAACGATTTCCTGGAGCTCCGTTTAGGGTACCTTCAAATCTGGAATATTCGACTACTTCATCTTCTAGGCCAGCAATTCCTGTTCTGACATACTCATCATAATATTGATCGAAAGCTGGGCTTATATTATAGGAAATAGAAGGTCTAATCACATGCCTTATAGCTTTAAATTTTTTATCATCCCCAAAATCAAACATTCCATAAACTGTTGTTCCTACAGATGTTGAAAAGTCATAAGTTCTATAGGAATCAAATCCGTTGATTGTATCCCTATCTACTTGGCGAAGCTGCTCGTCATAGCGCTGTTCAAAAGTTTTGAGGGTCCACACCTCATTGTAATTTGCACTTGTACTAACACTAAAATGATCAAATATTTTAAAGTTAGTAGAAATAGGAATAGTATGCCTTGCCCCGACATCTGCTCCTTCAAACATCTCTGGCTTAAAGAAAAGGGAGTCTGTAGTGGTTATTCTATTTTCTGCTCTTACGTTATACTGAAGATTTATATTTTGAATAGCTCCCTTTTTGGTTCCGTCATTAGGTTCAAAAGGAAAAATTCTACCAACACTAAATTGGAGGGTAGGTAAAGTCAAGTTGATGACCTCAGTATTGGTATTTTGGTTATGAGTTGCTGAAATATTTAAATTCATACCAAGTTCTCCCTCAAATGATTTTGAATAAGATACTGAAGAATTCAATGTGTTATTCAAAAAGTTACCAGTATTACTTTGATTTACAGATTGTTGAAAGAAATCACTCGAGCCTAAATTTACAGAAGCAGAAAATCTAGAAGATGGATTTGATTTTTGATCTTGGCTGTGGCTCCACCTTATATTGAAAACAGTGGTTTCGCTAAAATTCGGAAAACCGCGTTCTTCTGAAAGTAATTTTTCATATCTGAGGGCCACATTTCCACTGAATTGATAACGGACATTATAATTGTTTTCTAGCCGCAAACCGTAACTCCCATTGGTAAAGTAGTCTCCTTGTACAGCTAAATCTGCATTATCACTTATCGCAAAATAATAACCTCCGTTTTGAAGGAAGAATCCTCGATTATTGTTTTCTCCATACGAGGGTATAATGAATCCAGATGACTGTTTATCTGTTAAGGGAAAATACCCAAAAGGAAGCCCTAGAGGAGTTGGAACATCGGCGATATACATGTTTACAAATCCAGTAACGATTTTGCTATTAGGGACAAATTTTATTTTTCTGGCGAAGAAATAATAATCCGCATCGTCAACATCTTCTGCAGTTGTAAATTTAGCATTGGCCAGATAATAAATGGAATCATTCTGTCTTTTTGAAATTTCACCTTTTACTTTAAAACCTCCTTGCTCTGTTCTAGAATTGAAGACTAAAGCCTTTTGCGTTTTGAAGTTAAAGATTAAACTATCAGGTTCTATCAGGTTGTCACCTTGTTTGAAGCTGGGCATTTGAGTGTATGCTCCAGTGGAATCTACAATACCTGCGGCAAAAACTTCTTGACTTTTATTATCAAGTATAATTCTACCAGCATTTATAATCA
>NZ_PJBS01000335.1 GCF_002836055.1 Psychroflexus sp. MES1-P1E | reverse complement strand
GCCAATTTAACTGTGTGGTAGATTATATAGAAAAACCACTAAATAAAGATAAAGTACAACAAGTACTTGAAAAAGTAAACTTGAAATAATGCTACGAGCAAAGAACTGAAGTAAAAAGCAACTCTTTTCTCTATTAATTTTGAGACATTATTATTCAAAACTTAGAGAACCACATTTGTGATTTTGAGGTTTATTTTACCTGTCTAGGCAACACAGAAACCTAACTTTAATCATATAGCTTACCTGATTTTGCAATAGCAAAACAAGAGCTTAAGTAGTTTATTAGATACAGCAATTAAGGTCAGTTTTTTACTTTTACCTTTGTACACTATACACTCACAAAGTTTCCCGACACTCTTACTATTGTTGATTCTAAGAGTAGGTTTTTGTTTTCGGCATAAGAACATTATAAAGAAAACTTTCTGTCTGTTAAACAAGAGTTTACAAAGGTTTTTAGAAAGTATACGTACCGAAAATAGAAGTCCCATTTCATCTTTAACTGCTATTCAACGTTATACCATGCTATCCTATTGGTTTATAAAATTGGAAATAGATCCAGTGTATTCTAATCCAGCACGTCCAGACCATAACGGACGATACGGGCGTATGCACCGCAATTTAAAGACAACTTTTGCAAACCCTCAGCATTCGATTTGAAAGTTCAACACCGTAGCTTAAATCAGTTTGTAAAAGAATATAATCATAGTAGATCCCATGAATTTTTAGGAATGAAAACTCCCGCAGATGGCCATGATTTTTCCAATAGACCGTAGCATAAGAAAATTTCGAAATAGGTTTATACCAATTTAAACCTATAATGTCACAATAAATCGTTTTACCGATATGAATTCAGCACAGGCTTTTTTCTCCTGCTTTTTATCAAAAATAATTACAGTAACTAGTGCTATGCCTGTATTTTTTTACTCAACTAAATAAAAACCTGAGCTGAGCTACATCGTAGTATAATTCAAAATTTCAATGCAACATTTATAAACTAAATGGGTATTAGACCATAAGTATAAACAATAGTATATAGATTATAAATATTGTGGCGTGAATTAAAACATATATTTAGTAAATTGATTGACTGGAAAGATTTTGTTTTTGCCATTCCATTTTTGCTCTTTTAGGACAAAAAAAGAAGCCTACGCAAATTACACTCCCTTGGGTTATTAAGTGGCAGTTTCTTACTTGATTTATAAAAGAGTATAAATTCTCTACCTCAAGAAATAATAATAGTACTATACATTTACGATATTAAAAAGTAATTCATAAAACTTGACTTGAAACGAATTAGAAAATACATATAATCTGATATTGACCTAAATTCTACAAATAGAAAGTTTTATCTTGTTGCATTTTCTGTTCTATAGCTTTTGTATTTCTCAACTTTTTTGAACCGTTTGGTTTATAGTACGAAGAATCGAGTATAAAGGAAGACGTCTTTATTGAATTATTTATAGCGATGACTTTAGCTTTTGTTGTCTTGCTATTATCTCAATTTGTTATCAGAGTTTTATTTAATATAAATAGGTTTACTGTTGTTTCCTTGTTTTTTTGGTTTCTTTTAGAAGCAGTCTTTGTGGCGTCAGTTTGGTTTGTCTTTGAAGTTTTAGATAAGGATTTTACAGGAAATCTTATAACTGTTTGGTTTGACAACCTTTTGGGGTATGTGTTAATTATGCTCCCCCCTTATTTTTTATGTGTGAGTTACATTCACATTAAAGATATAATCAAGAATTTAGAAAATGAAAATAGCACACATAAATCGGTAGAAAAAATCTTACCAGACATTACCCTTAAAGACGAAAATGAGATTGTGAAACTAGTTTTAAAAACAGAAAATCTACTTTTTATACAATCTGCCAATAATTATGTAGAAGTTAATTTTTTAGAAAATGGTGTACTGTCAAAGTATTTATTAAGAAACTCTATAAAAAAATTGGAACCTACTTTTATGAATACTCCTATTATTCATTGTCATTGGTCATTCATTGTAGATGCCAACAATATCGAACTTGCAAAAAAGACATCATCAGGCTATAATTTAAAACTGAATCAGGTGTTGGAACTAACAATTCCTATATCAAAAAGCTGCATTTCTGAATTTAATAAATTTACCACAAAACCGTAACTGTCTGTATATCAATTAATGGTATAAGTGGCCTTTCAGCCCAACTGATGGGGCGAACATCTAAATAGCCCAAAGATTACTTTCTTATCCCTTTAGTTTAGCCTTAAGCCCTTTAAATTTTTTAGCACTTTTTTGCATCGCAGCTTTGCATTGTTTTAAACCTAACAATGTGAGCAAATGAAATTATTTAGTATTCAAGGAACCCTTATTAAAAACTTATTTAGCCTTACAAATATTTACAATTTAAAATCAGCACGACAGTTTTCTATACCGTAAATGGATTTTTTCGCAATTTTTTTCTGAATGGCTTTCATCCGGTTTTCCCTTGGATTGCTTTTCTTCTAAGGGGATTTGGATTGGAGGATTAAATTTTAATGATGTGAAGATAAGACATCGAGTAAGCCTATTTTCTCTAGCCATATTTGTTGTTTTTAAAACTATTTCACTATTTTTAATTGATAATATAAGTCAATTATCGCCAGCAGAGGCGCTAGGCCTTGCCTATCTTTTAGGAACAACACCAATGCTACCATCGTTTTTTTACATGATGACAGCTTCTAGTTTAGCCGTTTTCATTATCTCAATATCCATATACATTAGTACTAAATTATCACATACCCTTTTCATAAAGCAGATGGTAAGCACAGGACCGCTATCATTAAGTAATTACTTCTTTCACGTTATCATAGGAATGCTGGCTATAAAATTATTTTTCAGGAAATTAGAGTTTGCATTTTCTATTGAATTTACCATACTTTATGCGATTGTTTTTAGCGTTGTAATTGTATTTTTTTCACATATTTGGTGCATGAAATTTAAAAAAGACCCCCTGGAGTATATCATGCGAAAAATTACAGGATGAAAGCTAGTATACACTACCAAGCACATTCGCAATTCTCACAAACCAATTCTAAAACCGAAAATCGCAAAAGAGTTTGTCTGTCTGCCAGCGCTTTTTTCTCGACCTGAAAGACAAAGCTTGGACAATGCTAAATTGAAAAAGAACGGATTTTAATAGCCATACATTTAAGCAGCTTGATGACAGACCCAGAAAGATATTGACATATAAAACAGACATGGAAGTTTTAGCTCTAAACTCCATTTCTTGTAATTCATATCTCAAGGGTATTATTTGAAATTTAAAATATCACTCCGAACTTATTGGGGGATAAACTACTAGCATTTATATACAAATAGATTTCTCCAATATCAGCACTTGGAAATCAGGCGGAAATTTTCAAGGAAACGCATTAGCTTCCATAGATTCGTGGAATAGAATAATTATTTTTTTAAATAAGCAACCAGGAACTATAGAACTGAATAAATAAAAAAGCTGATCTACTTTTTTTACAAACGAAAATTCAACTGTGCAAGAAATGATACCCTCGTCCAGATATAGCCCACAACTAAATTGAGAAACTAAATTTACTTTTTCATTTTTTTATAGACAGAATCTGTTGTGACAACAGATTCTGTTTTCAATTAATCAGCACACCAACTAAACCATTGCAAAATATTTATCTTCAATACCCAGATGCAATAGGTCAAGCGGCAAATCTACGCCTTGATTTTTTATGGTATTGATCCTATGTAAATATGCAGCAGCTTCCAACAAGTGGGTCGCTACATCGGCCACTTTTCTGTTTTTTGCTTCTCTTAAATAAGAATTTTTAGTCCATTCGTTAAAAGCACCCATCGCAGGGCCACACCAAATTTGATAATCCATCACTCGGTCTGGATCACCTGCATTGGCCCAATTAGAAGACAGGCCTAAATACCAACGAAAAATCAATGCCATTTTACGTTTTGGATTTCCTTGGGCATTTTTTATTTGCTCTGGATCTCGTTCTTCAAAGAAACTGACACATAAATTCCACACCTCTTCCAAAGGCATTTTAAAAGTTTTAGTCTCTAACTTTAGTCTTTCGTCTTTAGGAATGGCATCAATGCCCTGATAGCGGTTATAGATTTCGTATAATTTCTTTGCTCTGGCACCAAATAAAGTGCCTCGTTTTAAGACTTGCAGTTCTACGCCTAGTTCAAACATATCTGAAGCAGGAGCCATGGTGATATCTGTTGAGGTTACTTTGGCAAGTAAGTCCTTCACAGCTTCTGAAGTCCCCGATTCTATACAAGCTTGGTTGATAGAACCTGTTACCACATAGGCGGCACCCATAGCAAAAGCTGCTAAAGCAGAAGCGGGAGTCCCGATTCCTCCTGCGGCACCGACTCTAATTTGTTTTTTGTATTGGTATTTTTCCTGAATTTCGTCTCTCAATTGTAAAATGATAGGCAATACAACGATCATAGGACGGTTGTCTGTATGTCCGCCAGAATCTGCCTCCACAGTAATATCATCAGCCATGGGAACTTTTTGAGCCAATTCATACTGATGCTGCGTAATTTTTCCAGCAGCCAATAATTTATCTAAAAATTGTATGGGTGCAGGCGACATAAAACGTTCAGCCACTTCTTTTCTAGAAATTTTACCGATCACTTTATTGGCAATGATAATTTCGCCTTGCCCATTTAAACTCAATCCTACAGCCCTGTATTTTACAATTTGCTCTGACAGGTTCATATAAGCGGAAGCTTCTACCACTTTTACACCGTGTTCTATAAACAAGTTAACGGCACCTTCTTCCAAGGCTTTTTCAATGGGACTATGAATAAGGTTGCAAGCATAAGCTTGAGTCGGCAATGCTTTTTGAATCGTGGCAATGGCTTCTTTAACGCGCGAAGGAATCATCCCCGCAGCGCCAAAGGATCCCATCATTTGTTTTTTTCCTAAAGCAATGACCATATCTGTAGAGGCAATTCCGTTGGCCATGGCACCTGCTTTATAGGCGTATTTTAATTTGTAGTCTTCTTTAAACGATGAGTCCCCTAAATCTTCTGCCGTAAATGCAGGCACTATAGCTTTTAAAAATAAGCCCTTTCCTTCTGATTGAATGGTTCCCGTATTGGTAATTCCAATGCGACCTGACAAATCTTTCACCACATAACAAGGTACGGCAGTGTTTTTTAGTTTGTCAAACATTCCTGTGATGTCAAATGAAATCTCTCTGGGAGATCCTATCCATTTTAAGTCAATCATTTTTAATATTTTAATTTATTTTATCAATTTAAAACCAGACAAACACTACTGCCCGTTTAAATAATTCTATTTTTTTAGTGGCGACGTCTGGTTATGCTTCTTGAATTCCCAATGCCAAATCTGTGACTTGGTAAATTCTTGTGCCTTCGTTCCAGAGGTAAGCATTAGCGATCAAAACCAAAGTAGCGCCTCGTTTTTCTATAGTTTTAAAATGGACTTCTAAATGCATGTTTTCTACATTTACCCTTATTTGTCCACGGTATTTCCATTTGGTTTTATTGTTTACGACTTGTACAAATCGTGGTTTATTAAAATCTTTCCCTAAATCTTGTTGTAATGCAAATAACTGCATGGCTTGCGAAATAGCTTCGACACCTAAAGACCCAGGCATTACGGGATCAGAATAAAAATGGCAGGTAAAGAACCAGTCATAGGTATGAATGGCTTTGGAACAATGGATATAGCCTTTATTAAATTCACCCCCATTTTTCACCAGCACACCGCTGTCTAGTAAATTAAGCTGGTCTTCTGCCAAACGGAAGGCGTTTGCTTTGTCATTTTCTTTATACAATTTCATTTTTGCGTATAAAGAATCTAGTTTTATTTGGAAATAATCTTTTGTTGTCAAGTTGTTTTGCACATACCAAGCTGGGATATCCTCTCCTTTATCTAAACCTACTTGTTGCGCTAAGGCTTCCTTAGGGAAAAATCCAAATGAAGAAAATCCTTTATAGAAGACCTGCTCATCTACCGAGACTTCAAATAGATATTTCTGAATTACATAACCGCCTAATGACGTAGAAGAGGTTAAGGTTGACTTGTTTTTAATCACTTTTCCTCTAAAATCTGTACCTATAGGAAGTTCTAATAATTCACCGTCACCATCTAGATTTCTAAGGTATAAATCTTTGTCAGGAAATAATAAGGTACTTCCCAAATAAGCACCCAATAGTCCACAAGGTTGTAATGCAATTTCCATCAATATCGCGTAAGGTATTGTCATGGATGCATTTTGTTTGTAATACCAAACATCTTGAGGTACGTCGTATTCTGTCCAGATATTTGTTGGTTTCGAGAAATCAAAACGCTCTCCGTCAATTTTAATCACACGGCTTACGACTTGTAAATCTGTGTTTGGTTGACGCGATAAGGCTCTATTGTCATAAACGGCATACTCTGGCCCAAAACAGTCGGCTAATCTTCCCAAAGCAAATATTTCGATGTCAGTTTCATTTAACAAAACATTTTCGGTCACTTTCTTAGGTTGCTCTAAGTATTTCGGATTGTCTTTTTCTCTTAATTGCAATCCTAGATTGGCAAAATGAACGGTAATAACACCGTCTACAATAATTTCTAAATCACCGATCACAAAAGGGTCAGGCAATAAGCCTATTTCTTTAATGACAAGGCGATAGGTTAATATCTTATCCTTAGGAGTGACTTCTTTTCTACATCTTACTTTCTGTTGGAGTCCATAAATGGGTTGGAAACGCGCATCTTTTTTAAGGCGCTGCAAACCGAGCATCATCATAAAGAAACGCAGTAGATTTCCGCCACCTTCTGCTTGTAAAGAACCTGCCAATACTTGGTCATCTCTAAAATGACAAGGAAAATACCAATCGTCTGGACTCAGGTCTTTTTCTGCTATAACTTCTCCCAAACCATAAGCACCCCCATTGACATCTGCCTTAACAATACGATCTAACATCAGCATTTTTTCTGGAGCTAATCGTATCGATTTATTTTTTCCATTAGGGAAATAAGAAATATCTTCAAAACATTTATGGGCATCTCCATTGATCAGATGTCTTAAATCCTCAATATCAAAAGCAGTCTTTTTTGTGGTTAAAAAAGGAATGAATTTCTTCTTTTCTACCTCTGCCAAAACTTTCTTTTCACTGTCTGTATAAACCACCCCGTTTCCTTTGCTCAATTCTTCATCAGTAAAGAAACCAGCAACGCCATTGGTCATTTTTAAAACCATACGGTCTTCTACAAAACACTCGTAGCTAAAGAAAAATAATAAATTACGCCCGTTTCTAACGAATGAATTGATAGAAATATCATAGCGTAAAGTTTGCCCTTCAAAAGGTAAATCGTCGATAAATTCTAAGGTACAATCCAATAAACGATACACATAATCTCCTTTGTTTTCTAAATCGATTCCCAAATAAGAAATCAACATTAAATCACATTGTCCAGATTCTACAGACACTGCCCAAGGAATTTGTGTATCGGTTGCATACCCTGAGTTATACGGAATGTCGTATTCGGTTTGCATAGTACATGGTTTGTATTCGCCGAGTTTAGCCTCTAAACCAGTAACTCTACTCACCAATAAATAAGGATCCATTGGCAACATTACCCTGCGTTTGTATTGGTCAATAACATTGTATTCTGCACCAAACACATTGCCGATTTTTCCTTCTGAAAATTCAATTAAATCTTCTTTCGTGTAAATGACGTTCTTATCTTTTAAGTGATTTGGGTCATTATAATCCTGTAATTTTAAACCGTTTTCTGCAATTTTAGCAGTCGTTTTAGGATCCGCTTTGCGCATTGAAGTATCTATCATACTAACTATTTTTTCTAAGGTATGTTTTGTTGTAATAGGCTGACTAGCCCCTTTATTTTTTGTTGTGTTTTGTGATTTCTCTTTTCTTTTTATGGTAGCAAACTGGCGCTGAATATCCTCAGATAACAACACATCATACACAGGACTCCCCCCGGTTTTTACCTTTTTAGTAAAGTGTTTGTTGGGTTGTTTCTGGTTGGTATTTGGGTATAATAAACTTAAATCAATATCAATTCCGTTAGAAATTAATTGCGCCAAACATTCGTAAAGAGACTGAATAGAACTCGTGCCTTTTTTATCAATAGCGCAAGCAGCATGTTGCTGTTGGTTCAGCGTATCTTTAAGCCAATTGGTACAGGTGCTATTAGGACCGAGTTCTACAAACGTACTAAATCCGTTTATTGACATTTTTTTCGCAAAAGCGGGAAAGTCTACTGTTTTATAGCACACTTTTGTGGAATTCTCTGCTATTCTTAACGACTCCATAGGAATTTTTTCACCCGTTAAACTTGAATAAAAGTCAACTTCTGGATGGTCTTCTAATGGGAAATTATGCATTTCGATCAATCCATCGTATTCCTTTTTACAGAACTCGTTATGGATAACATTTTGAAAAGGCACGAGTACTGATGCACAATTCAATGCCTTAATTAACATTTCACACTGACTTTTATCACCAGAAATTATCAACTCCTTTTCAGAGTTTACAAAAGTGATGAAGACTTTATCAAACTTAGAAATATGGGCTTCTACCTTCTCCCTTGTGTCTAATAAAATCCAGCTTTGCCACCTGGCTTTTGCTTCTTTTGTACTAATATTCCATTCTTCAGCTAATAATTCCAAATTGCCAGAAAATTTATTCTTAAAAATTGGAGAGTTGCGGAATATTTTTGTGCCCTCACCGGGATTCCAAATGCCAAATGAATACCACATAGAGCTGCATTCCCCCATAGAATAGCCCATAGCTGCTTTTGGCT
This sequence comes from Psychroflexus sp. MES1-P1E, assembly GCF_002836055.1. Classification (GTDB taxonomy): domain Bacteria; phylum Bacteroidota; class Bacteroidia; order Flavobacteriales; family Flavobacteriaceae; genus Psychroflexus. The sequence goes on along the minus strand of NZ_PJBS01000335.1, from coordinate 5,815 downwards.
TTACACCGAAATATGCTCTTAATATGTGCGTGTACAAGGTCGAATAAAGCACCCCGGTAGACATCATAGAAATAGCATCATTCTGAATGTTTGGAGAAGCTGTTGCACGGTCTTGCTTTTTAGGAAATAAATAGTTTAAGCCAAAGAACTCTTTAAGGTTTGGAATTTTGTTTTCAAAATCGCTTAAAAGGTTTGGAAAAAACTGAAATAAATCGTGTCCTAATCCCTCATAACTCGTCGCGGAGCCTGGATATACAAATGCTAAATCGCCTTTAGCTGCACTTGGATTTGGACTAAAGAAAGAACCACTAGGGAGTTTAATATTTGTCTTTTTATCAAAGGCTACCGGCAATTTTTTTTCTATAAACCCGATATCTTGTAGTAGCGACTTCTGACTAGAAGCAACTAGAACAATGCTATATATTGCTTTGGTTTTGACTGCTTTGTTATAACACCCTTGTGCTATAAATCCCAAGTCATCAACAAGAATATCTTTTCTAATTAGGCTTAGGTTTTCTCTAAGCTCATTTTGCGTATTTCCTTTTAAAACAAACAGATGCTTTTTTAAGAAATTATCAATTTTAGGATGTTTAGGATGTGAAACTTCTGATAGTTTTACACGAGAATGTGGACTCAAATTTACGAGTGCCTGTCTCGGGTAATCTGTCTCATTAATCCAAGGTCTTGATTGGCTTGGAAAATAGTAATTACTATTTTTTAGAGCATCATTTTTTACAGATTTCCAATTTGGAATGCCTGGAATAAATTGATGATACAAACAAAGGGCTGTTTTTACAACAGAAGCTAATCCCGCTGCCGAAAACGTATGTCCGATATTCGCTTTTACAGACCCTAATGCAATTTTATGATCCGATGTCTGCGCTAATAATTGGGCTTGTTCTAAGTCATCCTCTTGCTTAAATCCAGAAGCTACTAATTCTTGTAAGGCGATATTTTTACCTGTTGACAAATCTCCAATAGCATCAATAGTAGCATAAATAGCATCTTTTTCTGTTATCTTGTCATTAGCCTTTAAAACAATAACCGATGCCCCTTCGCCAATCAACCAACCATAATCGTCTACATTAAAGGACAAACTTGGTTGTTTATTTTGGTTTACGGTGGCAATCAGATTCCGTAAAAGAACGGCTTCCATACCTCCTGAAAATTCAACTGCCCCCACAACAACAGCATCAACTTCGCCTAAAGATAACATATTCTGAGCGACTTCTAAAGCTCTTGTTGTTCCGTTATTTCCATTGGTAATTGTAAATGAGGGACCATTAAAATCCCATAAAGCTGAAATACGACTCGACATAATATTACCAACAAAACTCGTATGCTGACTAGGGGTCTGTGCGTTCCCTATCGTGTACAATATATTACGACATTCGCCTAAAAGGGTTGCTTTTTGTGTCTCTTTTAAATCAATTCCGGCACGATCTAATGCTTTATCTAATTGCCATTGGCTATCCCAACGCGCTAGGTAATGATGTATCGCAAGTTCGGGATTCATCGCAATTAAAACCGCTACATTTTCTCCTTTTTTTAAGCTTGATTTTTGAATGGCTTGGTCAGCAACCTTTAAGATTAAAGCCTGCTGTGGCTCCATAGTGCCAACTTCGTTAGGCTGGATTTTATAGCGCATTAAATCCATTTCAAAATCAGCTATAAAGCTGCCTCTAAGTGGCTTTTTAGTATCTAAGCCAAAACTGGATAATAAGTCCTTGTTTTTTTCAAAACCCTTCCATCTATGAATTGGCATCTCAGAAAAATGCTGGGTTCCTTCAAAAATAGATCGGTAAAAAGCATCTAGATTAACGCAATTACCAAAATGAACTTCCATACTTGTGATGGTCATTTCTTTTAGTGTGACGTCTGTGTGTTTCTTACTTTTTTCTTTATGATGGCTTTCCACAACCAAATGGGCATTGGTGCCTCCAAAGCCAAAAGAATTTACCGCTGCTTGCTTATCATTTGTTTCCCATTTTAAAGGCTCTTCTATGATTTGCTCTTGCGTAAACCAGCCTTTTTTAGATTGAATTGCGGTAGACAAATTAATTCCAGGTGGAATCTTATGATGCTCCATAGAAAGTAACACTTTCATTAAACTAGGCATTCCTGCTGCTGTGAGCATATGCCCAATATTTGATTTTACAGACCCTAAACGCAATTTTTCTGGATTGTCCCCAAAGAAAGTTTCGAGTGAGTTGATTTCAGTAACGTCGCCAAGAGGCGTGCCTGTTGCGTGGCATTCTATATACGAGGTATTTTCTTTAGAAACAGTTCCATTATACGCTCTTTCGTAAGCTAATGTTTGTCCTTTTGGATTGGGACTTAATAAATATTTACCACCGCCGTCATTAGATAAACCAATTCCAGAAATAACTCCGATGATATTATCGCCATCTTTTTCCGCATCTGATAAGCGCTTCAGAAGAATCATCCCAGCGCCTTCCGACGAAACTAATCCAGCAGAGTCTTTATCTAATGGCGAGTATTTATGATCATGACCTGCATAGGCATGCAAAATTGAAAACCCCATGTGGATAAATAATTGGTCTGACGAACAAACGGCTCCTGCTAACATCATATCGGCTTTGCCGATTAACAATTCGTCACAAGCCATTTTTATAGCGTAGAGCGAAGAAGCACAAGCGGCGTCTAAATCGAAATTTGTGCCTTTTAAACCAATTACATTTTTTACCAATTCCGAGACATCACCTTCAAGAGGATTGTTTTTTGGAATTTCATATGCTGTTGCTGGAATTTCAAAACTGTCATCTTTTAAAAGGGTTTTAATTCCTTTTTCAAGGGTTTTTGTATAAATGGGCGCCATAATTTTATGGGAGGATTTTGTTGGAAAAGATAAATTTCCAAAGATGACGCCACAGTGGTCTAAAGCTGCAGTTTTATTCCAGTAACCGCCGTGCATTAAAGCATCTTTGGTTACTTGCAAGCCCCATTGATACATTTGGTCTAAGTCATTTAAGTCTTCAGAACCGAAGTCTGCGCTGTTAAAATTATAATCACGAATGTAGCCTCCACGTAAGGAATAACAGCGGTCTATAGTTCCTTTATCTTTTTTATAAAACAGCTCGGGGTCGGCACCAAAATCTTCTTTTGTTGCCATACCAGTCAAGTCCTTTTTATCCATAAGGTTATTCCAAAACTCTTGTACCGTTTTAGAGCCAGGAAAAAGAGACGACATGCCAATGATTGCTATTTTTTCTTTCATTCTTTTTTGTTGATTGGGGCGTTAAGGATACTACCAGGTTAACCCTTCTGAAACGGTTAATCCAGCGCCTTCTGTGAATAAAAAAACATCTCTATTTTCATCATATACGGTAATGTCTGCGATCATTTTTATAGCCGAATTTTCTTGTATTTTCATATGTACATAGAAACTTTTATTTGCAGGAATTTCACCATAAACCAGTCCTTCTATTGTTTGTAAAGGCAAACTATTAGCACCGTTATGATACTTCTGTACCCATAGAATCATGCCTTGATATTGTATATCTAAGAAAAATGCGTTTAAACTCGTGCTAGGAAACTGCCCTTGGGTTTCTAAAGAAACTGCTGGTGCTTTACATTTTAGTAAAACTTGATCTTTCTCTATAGATAAAACCGCTTCTATCCCTTGGTAAAAAGGACCTTGAAATAAAGAACCATCTTTATAAAAGGTAGCGCCATCTATTTTGTTCTCTTTTATTGTAAGGGTTTGAAATTTAGGTTTATAGCTTCTTTTTCGCGAGAGCGTAATTGTTGAACGGTAATGATTTAAAGGTAGCTTTACCCCTTTACTATATACAGTGACATCACAAACAATATGGTCTGCAGTTTTACTTTGTTCTTTAATTTCTGTGAAATAAACTTCTTTTTCAGTGCCATCAAAAACAATCCCTTTAAACAGTTTTACATGTGCTATACTCGTTAATTTATAATCTGGGAATAGTTTTACACAAGAATCTGCCATCCACGCTGTGGCGTTTACCATTGGTAGAACAGAATTGCCTTGAATAACGTGATCTTTTAAAAACACATTGTCTTTTAAACTTAAATGTCGTTGAATAGTATAGTTTTTTAAAGGGCCAGAAATATCCGAAATACCTGCAGGTAAAGTGCCTCCAATTATGACTTGGGGTTGGTGGTGATACGCCCCGTTTAATTCTTGAACAAAACGAGCAGCGCCGCCAGGATGGTTGACCAAAGAAACACCTGCTTCTTCAAACATTTTTTGTAACTCAGGACTCACCATACCGCCTTCCCAAGCGCCCCAATTAATTGAGGTAACTTTAGTGTTAGGATGGTTGGTACTAAACAAATGTGCCGCGGTATTTAAAATTTCGTTGGCCATCGCATAATCAGATTGGCCAACATTTCCGTAGAAACCCGCCACTGAAGAAAACATAATTAAATGCCTTAATTCGTTCACGTTTACCATTTTTAAGAGGCTTGTTAAACCCTCTAATTTTACGGAAGTCACATCATCAAAAATCTGTTCGGTTTTATCTTGAATGAGCTTATCCGCTAAACGACCGGCACCGTGGATGATTCCAGTAATTTTACCCCATTTTTTTTCAATCTCAAGTAATTCAGGTTTGATGGTTAAATTCGTAACATCACCCGCCACATAAATAGCATCGCCACCATTTGCTTTGATGTGCGCAATAGTTTCTTCAATTTCCTTTTTGGCAACGTATTTATTAAACCTACTGTTTAGCCCTTTAATTGAAACTTTTTCTCCACCAGATTTCATTTCCTGCATAATCTCCTTTTTAAGAACTGCAGGGCTGACTCCATTTAACGCATAAGCTGGTAATTTAAAATCTAAAGTGGATCTCCCTAAAAGGATAAATTTAGATTTAAAAGCAATGTTCATTTCTTTGATACAGGTCGCGGTAACACCTCTACCACCGCCAGCAACTAAAAAAACATCTTTATCTGTAACCGTTTGTTGGTAGTCTTCTGCAGCACTTACTTCATTCGGTGTAACCTCATAAGTCATTCGTCTATTTTCAGTGATGGCGACATCGACATAGCGTACATCTGCATCGTGTAATTCTAAGAATAAAGCATCCGCAATTTCTGTTGCTGCTAATTCAGGTTTTGCATCGATTGCTCTGCAGAATACTGGAGACCATTCTAGATTCATGCATTTGGTTAATCCAGATAATCCACCAGCAATGATGGACATATTGGAACGTTTGTCCATCCCAAATTTTCCGTCTAAACGAGACACGGTCATAAAAGCAGTTCGTTGTGTTTTGCTGTTGGCATTTAATGGTGCTTGGAGCTGTTTTGCCAATAAGAAAGTGGCTTTTAGCAATGCACGCTCCGTATCAAAATGTTGCGTGAAATTAGTTCCTGAAAAGGTGAAATGTGGGTGTAAATAAATAAAAGAACCAATGTCATTTTTAGCTAAGATTGTATCGATAGCCGTTTTTATATTTTGGTCGTTTATGTCTGAAATAGAAATCCCATTTTTTAGCGTAGGATTCTTTTTAAAAGCGTCAAATTGAATGACAATAACAGTATGGCCTTCGCTTTCTAATTTTGCTTTTACAGCCAAAGTTAAATCGCTTCCTTCATCTGTAATTACAACAGGTTTTAATGCCGAAATGTCCTGTACTAAAAGATCTACCTTAGGAATAAATTTTAAGCCGATAGATTTCCGAGGCACATTGTAGAATTTGGTAGGCAAGGAGAATTCCTGTTTTGAGGTAGTCTCCTTGATTACCGTATTGTTTTCTTCTACACCTAAGCTAGGCTGAGATTTTTTTTTTTAATAACACCTCCGGCTTTGGCAGAA
>NZ_PJBS01000308.1 GCF_002836055.1 Psychroflexus sp. MES1-P1E | reverse complement strand
AATTAAAAACCTACAAGAATTCAACTGATAAATGCAATTTTCAGATTTGATTGGTATAAATACTTTTGAATTCAGCAACTAATAAATGTAACTCTAAATTTATCCCATAAAAAAAGGCTTGTACATATCTGTACAAGCCTTGATTATCAAATTAAAACTAGTTTAGTTTTTAATAACTTTTACTGTTTTAAAGTAGTTGGCTTCATTCTCAATTTTAACAAAGTAAACACCAGTTGCTAATCCTTCAGAAGAGATGACAGCTTCGTTAGCATCAACTTTTTGGTCTAATACAAGATTACCCAGTAAATTATAAACTTTTACAGATGAGATATTTACACTTGTTTTAATATTCCAATTATTCCGAGTTGGGTTTGGATATACTGTAAAGTCAGCTTGGCTAAATTGGTTGGTACTTAATGTAGAGTTTTGAGTTAAAATTACATTATCGAGATAAACTATACCATCATTGTCAACGCTATCATTAAGTGGACTCACCTTCCATTGGAATAAAGCTGTCTCAGAAAAACCAAGATCAGTAAAATATGACATAGGAATTTCAACTTTTACCCAAGTTTCATTAACAACAGGCTCTTGAATACTTATTTGATATTTGTGTTCTGTAACTCCACCATCATTACTAATCATAACGAAGTCAAATCCTACAACTCCAGCTCCTGCCCAATAATCAAATGATACGAAATTATAAGCAGAAACATCGTCAGGTCCGCCTTCACCTTGTCCCCAACCTGCAACACCAAAATTAAATTTCAATGCTTTATTCACAGCATCTGATGGGTCTAGGTCTGGCTCTCCTGCTAAAGTTCCAAATGAATAAATGATAGGGAATATAGTAGTAAAACCGTTGGTATCATTATAAATGCTATAAGTTTCATTATCTGGTGTAGTTGGCACTGGAGCTGCTACACTTGGTATAGGATCAACTGGTACAACTATTCCATTAGGTCCAGTTATATCATCTATATAATAAGTACCTATTTCTCCATTATTAAAGTCAGGAAACGTAGTCATTAAGGGATAGTCATCTGCTAAGTTAGGTCCAAAGTCAATTGAAACTGATTGCCATCCTTGCACGTTGGAGTTAAAAGCTAATTCAACTGCTCCAGGTCCATTTGTAGCACCCTCTAGTTTTAATAAATGTGTTCTCACATCTGCAACGGGAGCCCAAAAATCAAATGTAATAGTATTATTAGCATCATCAGACAAATCTATATACGTTGCCATAGTTACTGTAGCTCCATCGAAAGGCGCGCCGTTTCCTATGAGCTCCAACACAGAATTTGTGCCATCTGTAGGATCAACTACAACAGCAGCTGCTGCACCGTTAAAGGGTACAAAAGCATCATCCTCAGGGACTTCAAAGTCAAGAGGAAGTGTTTGTGCAAAGACCAGAGTACTGGTTAGCATCATCATAAGTAAAAGTGTAATTTTTTTCATTGTTATTAATTTATAGTTTATAAAAATTAGTTATCCTTAAATATACCTCTATTTTTTTATTAATATCATAATTCAGGACTTACAAAAAGCATACACTATTTTAGTTGATTTTATTTAGTTTCGAACTTTGCAACTCCCCGCATTTACTCACTTTCAAAAGATAGATTTAAAGTTTGTATGGTTGATGTATAGGTAGTAATCGTTTGATTTTAAGGTTATTTAGTATTTAAGTTGTTCGTCCTTATCCCAAATTCCCCAATATGCACCAACATCACCTTCATCACCTACTTTCCAAGACTCATCAAAAGACGAGAAATAGAAGACTTCAATACCTGCTTTTTTACTCCATAACTGGGTATTTATAAAGTATTTTAAAGCATTCATCTCCGAGGGGTGTGCATCGCCGAGACTTTCCCCTTTGCTAGGCCAGCCGGTCTCTGTAATTATTACTTTTTTACCTTTTGCAGCATTTAAAGCTTGGCCATACATATGTTGCATATGGGTCAACGAATAGTCGTAATGGCAACTTTCCCAAAAGGGATAGCAGTTAGCTAAAATAACATCACATTTAGCAGTTAGCTCAGGATGAACTGTAAACTCATAATAGGCATCGACGTAGCCAACAGGAATATGTGATGGAATAGCAGCTCTCACTTCATCCAAGTGTCGCATAAGTTCCTCAACAGTCAAATCGTTCCTATATAAAACTTCGTTACCTACGGCAGCAATATCCACCAAGCCCTCATTGGCCATCTTGATTAAGCTATCTAGTTCTTCCCTATTTTTCTCTTTGTCATCACTTAGCCAAGCTCCAACTAAGGTTTTTAATCCAAGTTGCTTAGCTACTTTTGGTACAAATTCATTTCCTTCAATGCAAGAGAAGGAGCGTACCCACTTGATGTGTGGTTTTAAGATATTCATCCGTCTGAGTACTTGTTCTTCTGTAATATGATGTCCAGGTTCCTGTCCATCTTCATACATACTAAAGCACATACCATGAAAACCTTGTGACATGATAGTCTTAAATACATCGTGAAGTTCTTCAGTGGTGTATTCTTTTAAAAAATTCTGCGTTTTTATAGACGCTAAAAATTTTTCTTGTTGCTTGGATAGTTCTTGTTCTTTCCTGTAAGTCATGTTTTATTTAAATTTAAGTTGTTCGTTTTTATCCCAAATTCCCCAGCGTTGGCCAACATCTCCTTCGTGATGAATTTTCCAAGATTCATCAAATGAGGAAAAATAAAATAATTTAATATCTTCTTTATTCACCCAGCTGTTGACATTAATAAAATATTTCATGGCATTGTATCCTGAAGGTACCGCTTCTTCTGTATTTTCACCTTCACTTGGCCAGCCAGTTTCTGATATAATTACAGGTTTACCATTCGCTTTGTCCTTAATTAATTTATACATATCCCTTAAATAGGAAGGCGAAATTTCTATAGCACTGCCTTCCCAGAAAGGGTAGCAATTTATTAGAATAACGTCGCATATATCAATAAGTGATGGATTTTCATTAAAGATATAATAAGAATCAACGTAAGCCACTGGAATGTTAGGTAAAGCTTTTTTAACTTTTGAAATGTAATCCAAGATATCTTTTTCAGATAATTCTTCCCGAAGAAGGACCTCATTCCCTACAACTGCTATATCTACAAACCCAGCTTTACCAAGTTCTATCAGTTTTTTTATTTCATTTCCATTTTGAATCATATTTGCACTTATCGAAGCTCCTACCATAGTTTTAAGATGGTGGTCTTTAGCTACTTTTGGTATATGTTCATTACCATTTGTACAAGAGAAAGAGCGTACCCATTTAGTATAAGGTTTAATAATATTAATTCGTCTTATAATTTGTTCTTCAGAAAGTATATCACTGGTGTCTTGGCCATCCATATATGGGCTAAAGCACATACCATGCATACCATTGTTTAAGTTTGTTAAAAATAATTTTTTGATTTCGTCAATTGATTTTCCAGAAAAATCGATATCATATTTTGGATTTGGTGCCCTTTGAATAGAACCTAAAGATAATGGTTCCTGATTTTGGTAATACAAAGAATTAATTTGTCTTGGTTTAGGCTTACTGTTTCTTATTTTGAGCTCAGCTCCAATTCCTCTAACCCTTTTTTCATCAAGATCATATTTCCACATCACAATAAAGGCTAAAGCAGCGGTTGATACTGGAAGAATAATATCAGCTATTCTTAATTGGTTCATCGTTTCTACCGTTTGGGTGACAGCACCCTCATCGAACCCGACTAAAGTTAATATAGCTCCTCCTAGTACTAGCGCAATAGCTTGTCCTACTTTAACCATCCACCAATAGATTGCTCCAAAAGTTCCTTCTTTTCTTGGCAATCCATTTTCTAATTCATCTAGATCACAAACATCTGCTGTCATAGACATCATGAGGGTAAATAAACCACCTAAACCAAAAGCCATAAAAGGAATAGGAACAAACATTAACCAAGGTGCACCTTGACTGATGTCTATGCTAAACCAAGACATCCCTATGCTGTCTAAGAAAGGATTTATCGCATTAAATACGGAGGCCACAAAATTATTTAAACCTTGACCAGCACTCGATGCGTTGAATTGAGCATTTAATGAATTATCAAATCCCCACCACTTAAGTCCATAACCAACTATAGAAATTGCGGTAGATATAAGAAAGGCTTTGCGTTTTCCAAATTTATTTGCAATACTAGAAATAATAGGAATAACTAAAAATGCAGTAACTAGTGCGGTGATTGAAGCAAACCATGCTGGCCATGTTCCTGCTTGACCATAATCCCCATTATAAATATAAAAAACAATAATAAAAAAACTGAATGAAGCCACCATTTGGAAACCATTAAAAACAAGAAAAGTGGCACTGCACAATTTCATGAAAGGTTTGCATTTAGAGACTTGTATAATTCCTTGAAACAATTCTTTGAAACTAGAGGATAACGTACCCATGCTAATTTTTTTGCGGTTTTCCATTTGTCCTGCATCCATTCCTTTACAGAATAGGGCTGGAAGAATACCCAATACACCGCAAACTAGTCCTACCATTAGTGATAATTGTCGGACTCCAGTAGCTTGTAATTTTTCATTCGTTATTTTCTGTAATTCGTTACCAGTTAATCCCATTTCGCCAATTGTTCTCAAGGCTACGTCACTTAATGGAAATACAGTAGGATCTGCGATAACTACCCAAAACCAAGGAACGATCATCCAAGCAATTTGACCTATGGTATTTGCAAAAGCCATTAAGCGGGTACGTTCATTATAATCTGGAGTCATTTCATAACCAAGACCTACTAATGGTGTGGCAAACATGGTATTTCCAACTAAAAACACCAAAGACATTAAAAGAAAATAACAAAAGTTGAAGGCAACGGAGTTGTCTTCACTCAATTGGAATAAAAGGGCAAACAATATACCACTCAAGATAGCCCCGACAAAGATGTATGGTCGCCTCCTTCCTAATTTAGATTTCGTGTTATCAGAAATAAATCCCATTATGGGGTCAGTAATAGCATCAAATATTCGTGGCAAACCACCTAACAAGCCTGCTAAAAATGGATCCATACCGAATGCTGTCACCAAGAAAAACATGAAAACAGCTAAAGCTCCTGGTAATAAATTGAGTACTAAATGGCCTGCGCCAAAAGCTGCCTTTTGTTTAATGGGAACTTTATCTTTTGCCAATGTTTTTTCTTGGGACATAAGGCTTATTTTTTAGGTTTTAATACAATAGTTTGAATGGCTTGAGGACTTATAGAAACTACTTGTTGTGCATCTCTCATACTAAGCTCAAATACTTTTTCTTCTTCTGAAGGGTTAAATACGATAACGATATGGCTTCCATCTGGATTTGTGGCAGCGCTCACTTGCAAGTCTTTATCTGTAGATTCGAAATCAATTCGTTTTGCACCTGGTCTTATGTATTTACTGAAATGAGCCATGGTGTAATAGAGTGGGGTAAAATAGACTTCATCTTGATCAGGATCTACAATGACTGGAGCCACACACCAGTTTTTAAACCAGTTAGGTCCTCCTTGTCGGTCCAAGACCATATTCCAGTCGACCCAGCCATCAACCCAATTGTTCATACATCCTATAATATCTCTAGCATAGCGATAAACAGGAACGTATTTTGGGTGTAAGTGTTTTTGAGCCTCAGGAGCCCAATCCCAGCCCCAATCTGTCGCTTCTTTACTCCAATACCAGTCGTCATCTTTCCATTTAGGAACTTCGGAATCCACACAGGCTTCAGTTTGTATCAAGTATTTCTGGGGTGCTTTTTCATGTGCATATTGCAACGCTTCAGGAAACACTTCAAAGGTACTTTCGTACCAGTGTATAGCAGTACCATCATAATAGTTAGTATTTTCCTCATTCTTATACATCACATCCACCCACTCTTTAATGCCTTCGCGATTTTGGTCATATCCTAAAATAATTTTATCGCCTTTACCGTCTTTTTCTAATTGAGGGCCGAGGTGATTGCTCACAAAATCAGTCATTTCTTCTGGGGTATAGTGCATGCTTTCCCAATTATTGCCGTTACCATGTGGTTCATTTTCCACAGTAAAACCCCATATATCTATCCCTTCAGCTTCATAAGCATCTACATATTTAGAAAAGAAAAGGGCCCAAGTGTCGTAATGTTCTGGCTTTAATTTTCCACCAACCCACTCATTATTATCCTTCATCCAAGGTGGAGCGGTCCAAGGAGAAGATATAATTTTAAATCCTTCCTTAGAGGCTTCCATAGCCTCTTTAATCATAGGAATAATATCGTCTTTATCCTCTTTGATAGAAAAATTAGTCAATAGGGTGTCGCCTTCAACGGGGGCATATGAATATTGACCTAAAGAGAAATCACTTGAGTTCATATGAGTTCTGGTTAACGAATACCGCGCTCCACTATCTGCAAAATAAGCATCGATGATTTTTTGACGGTTTTCTTTACTCAATCGATTCAGTAAATAAGCAGAAGATTCTGTAAATGATCCGCCAAAACCCGTAAAGGTTTGAAAGGTTTTATCAGGGTTTAAATTGATTTTAGAAGTTGGTTTTCCTTCGCTAAAGACTTCAACTTTAGAGAGTTTATTTCCACTTCTGGAGGTTTCAACAACCTCAACCTTTAAAGACTTTTCTGTTTCTATACAAGAACTAATCACTAATAGAGCTATTAAGTTTATAGATAAAATTTTCAGACTTTTCATACATACCGTTTTTCATGATTGGCTTAATGGTTAAGCATAATTTCATTTTTTACTGGAGGCATTTGCACGTCCAGTAGAAGATCTTCCAAGCTTCCGTTATAAGTCTTGGTCATTTTGTTTTTACCGCGCTTAAAACCTTCGAATGTGCCTTTATCCAATTCATCCCAAATGACATATTTAGCTTCTCCATCTACTGTAAATAGGCCGAAAAAGTTCTCAGAACCTTTTGGGTTGTGTTCATCCTTCCAGGGTTCGTCAAAAGCTTCAAAATAGAAGCATTTTATTTTGTTTTTCGAAGCCCATTCTCGCATTTTGTTATAGTATAAAGCTTGCTTATACTCATCTGATGCCTTTGAGCCATTTTCACCATAAAAACCAGCAGAGACAGTTGCCCATCCTGTTTCTCCAATGTGCACAGGTTTTTTCACCTCTAAAGTCTCCAAATAGTTCACAACACTATCATACTGAGAGATAGCATAACTCAAAGAACGAGTCATCACTTTATCTAGTTGTTTGGTGTTACTCAGTTTTTTTTCTTTTGGAAGTACTCCCCAAAACACAGGATTATAGTGTGTATCATGCATTGGATAGGTATGGATAGAAAGATAATCTACCGCTTTAATAAGCTCTTCAAGCTCTGGAGTGTGGTATTCATTTTCTCCACCGCCCCAAGACGCAAAATTATCTGAACTCGTAATCCATAAATCCTTATCTATTTTGCCTTCTTGTTTTAAATCTTGTAGGTGTTTTACCCATTTTAAAATAATATGTGGCTGAACGAAATACGCGGAGGCCCATTTTACCATGGCTTCATTGCCCACCGCAATTATTTTTACAATATCTGGGTATTGATTCGCTAGTTCTACAGCTCTGTCGATTTCTATAGCGTTATGTTCGCTTCCCTCGTTGTGGTTGAGTGGCATTTCGGTCCATGCATTTTTACAATCGATCCAAGCCCCGAGCATCATATACATTTCAAATTCAGGATTAGCTTTCTTCAGCTCGTCAATCGCTTTTAAAATATTGGCGGCATGGGGTAGCCGAACATTATAGGTTCGTAGTATGCGAATATTCATAGCATGAAGAATTTTTAAATCTTCTTTAAGCTGTTGAATGGTGGGTTGCTCTTTGCGCGTCTTTTTTCTGTAGCCACCGTAAGAAATTGCTAAAAACTCTGGTTTACTAAGAATTTCTTTAGCAGTTAAATTTCTGTTATTTTGCATAGGGTTATCCTCTTTTTGAGATGTTTGACAAGAAGCCAGTAAAACAAAGCTTATTACTAAAAGTATATTTTTTACTGGCTTCATGACTCTTTATTTTAAAACAGACGCTTCAATATAAACATGAATTATTTCAACTATATCTGAGCGGTTAAAAACGTCTTGACTGATTTCCTTAGGCAAGTGAAGTCCTTCAATCTCTTCTGAATTTTTAGTATAGAATTTTACTTCTATTTTGTTTTGATTTGAAATAGAGTATATTATTGGGACTTGGCAAAAGGTAAATCCTAGTGAATTTTGTTTTAGTTGAAGACGATGCTTTTCATCGCTAAGGTCTACATATCTGAAAATATGTTCGTCTTCTAAAAATTCAGTTTTTCTCAATAAATCGGGTTTAAATTGGATTCCCCCTTTATAAATATGAACACCTAATTCCCTAAATCGACTTAAAATGTCTTCCTTTACTTGACCTGTCATTCCAGGTTGCTGTGCGCCTTTTCCCTGCGGAGTATGAGAATAAGGATCCGTCGGAAATGCGCCATATAAGTTAGGAGATTTATGAACACCTATGCCTTCATTTATTTCATAATAGTGCTCTAGTAATCGACCGATAACTTCCGCAGATGCTTTAGCATTTATGGCTTGTATACAGGTTTCTAAAACCGCTAATTGCAGTTTTGATACCATATGCCAATAAATAGACCCTAAGCCCTCATACCCATAAAAAGTTCCGGAACGACCTGTGAATGATTTATGGTTAAAAACTTCTTCATAGACCTTGAGTAATTGGTCCATCTCTTTTTCTGCTAAAGTTGAATAGGCTTCGTCTTCTAAAGATAATAAAGCTTCTTTTAATTTCTTAGCATTATTAAAATTGCCATTAAAGTGATAATTGTTTTTTACATCTTTCTCAATTATACCTTTATGCTCATCTTCCACAAGCTTTTTAAGCAATTTTGACGATTTTACAGAAGTTTCTGGAACATTATTTCGGTCCAAAAAACCATTTAAGTTTTTGTAGGGGTATAATAAATAACTGTATTGGTCAGGTCTAAATAAAGCACTTCGTTTTAGGGCATCAAGTAAAGTTAAAGCCTGATTTGAATCTAGGTAGCCTGAACTTAATACAGCAACTTGACCTTCGAGCATCTCAGAAAGGTAATCTATGGAGACCTTATCTTGATTAACCGTCATTAGATTATAAGCGTGGTATAGGTCGTCAGTCCGTTTATTTGCCTCAATGGCATGTTCTAGATACACTAAACTGGTAGTGATAAATTGACCAATTTGTAGGGAAGAGACTTGAGTTTTACGTCCTGAAAAGCCGGTAGTGTAAACTTGAGTTCTATAGACACTGGCTGCTTCACCTAGTTCGTCCAAAACCTCTTTACGTTGGTGATCACTAAATTTACCTTCTGTTAAATGTTTATTCTTAGCGAATGTTTTTTCCATTTTGGTAAACATCTCAGCTAGTTCTTCAGAAATTTCATAGTTTTCTGAGGCATCGACGTCTTCAAAAATCGATTTAAAAAAGTCTAGAAATCGTCTTAAATAGGCTAAGGTGACCATAGATACGCCATTGCCGACTAAAGCATTGTTAGCATCGTTCCATTCTGGGCGTTGGGTATTCATCCATATTCCCGCTTCAGGAATAAAGTTGGATAATTTGGCTAAAGTTGTAGCTAGTATTTTTTCAATAAAATTGACGTGAATAATTTTACCTCTTTTATTTTGAAGTAATGCACCATCAGCTCCAATTTTGTTGCGTTTACTTCTAATTTTAGCATCGGCTTTATGATCAAACTCTATGGTGTCTTTTGGATCGTTTAGAATGTCCTGATATGACTTTATCCTGTAAGGAACATTAGCATAAACAAACTGAGATTTGTTGAATAATTGCGCTAAATTTCCTGGTTGATAGTCTTCATAAAATTCTAAGAACTTAAGCAAATAGATAATTTGATGATCCCCCCAATACCCTATGTAAGACCAAGGATCGTCTGGCTCTATAGTTTCCCAATCAAAGCCATCTTTGGTGACACGATAAGGGTTGTAACCGTCAAAAGTTGTAGCATTTAAAAACTTGTAAATCATACCTTCAATAAATTGAGGATAGGAGTGTACTAAGCTTTCCCAATTCTGAAAGATATCACGCCAGTTGCCTTCGTAATCAAGAATTTTAGAACCATTTTCGTCTTTGGTATTTATTGAAAATTGATTCCATGGTCGACTTGGATCTCCATGTCTACGGCTAAATTTTAGAGGCAAGTATTCATAGGAAAGCCTAGTGAAATCATCATTATTTTGATCTTTAGCTAAATCCTTCAGATCTGATAACGAAAAATTATCAGGTAAGGCTTTAATCTTTGCATCAAATTTTTTAGCCAATGGAGCGTTTGCTTTGAGGATATAGTTTTTAAAGTCCCATCGCTCAATCTGGTAATTATTATCAAAAATTCCTCCACGCATGATATTAAACATGGTGTTGGAATAATGACGAATATCTCTCAAGTTGTCATTAGAGCGTTGAAGTCCGTCTGCAGCCGCATTTAGTCGAACTAATTTCTCTGTCCCAGAATTTATATCTTCTTCTATTAGATTTAAAAGATTATCTTGGAGTAAATCTTGCTGAAGTTTTACTACTGAAGCAGTATTATAATTAACATCAGCACCAATATGCCATGTTATAGTCTCATCCGCTTCTAGTTGAAGTGTTTTATTAATAAAATAAGCTCCTTTTTCTGCTTTAACATCAGTTTCTTCAGTCAAGTTTTTTCCTGTCCTGAAGTTTTCAAGTTGTAAAGAGGAAAGGAGGTGGGTAGGGTTTTCAATTCCCAGAGACCAAGTCACATTGGCTTTTAAAGCTTCACTAGGTTCGGCTTTATCTACTGGTACAGCACTAAGTGCAAAAATGCCTAAGCCTGTTTTTTTATCAAGCTCGTTGCGTTTATAAGCATCAACCAAATTACTGCTTTGAGTTTGCAAATCACTAACGACACCCGCCGGTAGAATGTTTTGCAGCCCATCTACAACTTCAACTTTTATAGGAGTAGAGTTATGGCTAACCAATTGAGATTTTTTAATAAAACCAAATTGATCACTAGTTGACCATCGGTATGTGAAAGTAAGGTTTAAGCTGTGGTTGATTTCTTCAAAAAACAGTTTATTTCCATAAATGTTTTTATAGATATTTCTGGTAATCTGATACTGTTCTACAAAACGGTTTGAAAAAGGTTCCCAGACATTAATAGCATCATTCAAGTGAACTCTAAAAATAGTTTTACTTCCTGTATAATTTGCCGATTCGGTAATTTTATCGTCGGTGTAATATGGGAATAAAGCATATTCTGCATTTCGTCTTCCTGCTGTTAAGCCTCCATTGCTAGAAATAAACATCCAGTGGTTAGAGTCGCTTACTATACTCATGAAAAAAGGTCTCATGGCATCGTTGTTATTAATTTTAAGGAATTTCTCACCGTTTAACCTTACTTGCTCTAAGTTACTAGTTTTAGACGTTTGATCTTTAGTCATATTGTCTTCAATCATTACTTTACTATTTGGTTTATTTTTTAATTTAGGAACAAAACGCTAAAGGTTTAGGTTACCGCTTGTCCTAAATCTGTTTAATTCTTGTGTTTATCTTACTTTTTGATCTTAATTATATTTTAGACTTAAAGTATGTCTAGTTCTAAATAGATACCGTGTTCTTATATAAACTATTGTAAATTTAAAGAGACATTATCTATTCTCACAAGACCTGCATCTCCATTAGAGTCAAATAAAACTCTAGCGTCAAGAGCTCCAAATTCCTGTGAGCTTAGTGTGATTTCAAATTGTTGTTGTGTATCAGTAAGGTTTACAGTTTGGGTATCATTTGAAAAATCACCTCCACTAAGACCTATACCGGCAATTAAAGTTCTATCACCATCTGACCAGGCTTCGAATGTTAAGACATAAATTTGATCTTGTGTGATAGCAACCTTTTGACTTACATTAACTAAAAATGGTTGATTTGGGTCGGGGTTAGTAATGTTAACTTCATAAAAAGAATTATCATTTTCTGTAACAACTGGTGCGGGTGCACTATCATCTACACCTACTATCCAGCCTTCCGAACCATTTTCAAAGTTTCCGTTAATGATCAAGATGATCTCAATTTCGATGATATCTTGAAAAGCTGCTATTTCACTGTTTTCATTACTTACTGTAAGCTTTACATCGTAGGTGCCACTGGCATCATAAGTTTTTTCAGGATTTATGACTATCGATGATGTTCCATCGCCAAAATCCCAATTATAGGACGCCGCATTTTCTGATAGATTGATAAAGGTGACTGTTCCTTGGCTCTGATTAACGGTTTGAGTAAACCTTGCAACTAATTCTGTAGATATACCAGTATCATCCTCCTCACAAGATTGAAAAGATAATCCGATACATAACAGACAAATAACAAGCGTACTATATTTCAAGATTTTCATAGTTCTAGTTTTAATTATATACTCTTACATAATCTACAATCATGCTTTGAGGAAATACAGTTTCACTATTAGGATTCCCAGGTAAATTACCACCAACAGCAATATTTAATATGATGTAAAAAGGTCTATCAAATACCCATTCTCCTTCTCCATCCGTTTCTTCTGCTATGTCCTCTCGAGTGAGAGTTTGGTATATATTTCCATCAACATAATAGTTGACGGAAGTCGGCGACCACTCAATCCCAAACACATGAAAACCTGTATCAAAACGATCGTTTTCAAGAGTGAATTCTTTAGAAATTGATTCTGCCCCTGAAAACCCCGGACCATGCAAAGTTCCAAATACATTGGTGGGTTCGTCTCCAAGATATTCCATAATATCTATTTCGCCTACAGCAGGCCATTCTTCTAAAACTTCTTCACCATCAACCATCGTGGTTTCAGGCACTCCTAAAAGCCAAAACGCAGGCCAATAGCCTTGTCCATAAGGCAATCTAATACGGGCTTCAAAACGTCCATATTGCTGTTCAAGCAAACCTTCAGTAGTTAACCTCGCTGAGGTATAATTTCTATTTTCAAATGATTCTTGTCTAGCTGTAATAAGGAGCACACCGTTTTCAACAATTATATTTTCGGATCTATCGGTATAATATTGAAGTTCATTATTACCCCATCCAGGGATATTTTCTGCTGTACCATCACCAATATCATAATTCCAATTTTGAGAATTTGGTGCTCCATCCACATCAAACTCGTCAGACCATACTAGATTATCTAGGGTAGTGACTTCTTGTGTTTCGTCTAGATCGCAACCTATAAAAACCAATAGCAATCCTGTTAAAAAAATAGGGGCTGCATATTTGTAAATTATATAATTAAATATACTTTTCATGTCTTCTGAAATTAAATTATTAAGGAACGTAGAAATAAATATTATCTAATATAAAGTCGGGACCACCAACCAAAATAATACCAGCCAAATTATCTTTTTGGTTCGCAATATTCCCAGCTAAAGGGATTTCTATAGAATTCCACTCACCAGGGTTTAAATTATTTATTGTTTGTCTATAATCACGGTCATCGTTTATCGGAAATCCATTATTATTTGAATCAATAATTCGATCATCACCTGCATCCCTTATTTGAAACTCAATTGATCTATTTTCATCTTCTATAAAAATATCAACGTGCATAAAAGAAAGATTACTAGCATCTACAACACCATCAAATAGTATCCCAGTGAAATTATTTGTTGAATAAACCAGTGTTTGGTCATTAAATGGTTCGCTAATAGTATTATTTAATCTTTCAAATAAACTTACTTGAGTGGTAGAACCACCAAAACCAGGGTCAAAATTTATTAGAACAACGTCTTGATAACTGTCACTAAACACAGATTTTACATTGTCTGGTAGAAGTGAAGGAATAGGAGCGAAGGGTAGCGACCCTAAGGAGGTGATTTCGTAAGATCCCTGAACATTTGCATTATCTATAGTTGCACTGATTAAAGTTGTTCCTGAATCCCCAATAATATTTATTACGGGTTCACTTGTAAAACCTATTTCTGCTACAGTTGGATCTGAATTTTGAAAATCAAAGTATAAAGGACTTGTTGCGACCTTTACATTTTCTCCTGTTTCAAGGTTAAACGTTGTTGAAATTCCAAACAAATTTATTTTTGAATCTTGAAAACTCGTAGTAGACAAATCTTGTCCATTAAATAGTAAAGCTTCTGTTAGCAGTAGTGTGCTTAATTTCTCAAATTTTATTTCATCCAACCAAAATGTCCAACCAATTTCGTTACCATTTGGTTCGTCATCAACTATATCTAAACCACCAGCCGCGAACAAGAACATACCTCTCTCTTGAGTTAATTTTGAAGAATTAGGAATAGGTATTGTATATTTTTTCCAGTCTGTTGTTAGCTGTATAGCAGTTCGACTTGCAGGATATTTATCTTCTAGAAAATCCGTTCCAAATCCAACTTGACTTATGATTCCTGTTGCAGACCCTTTAGCCCAAAAAGTTAAGGCATCATAGCCTGTTAAATTTCTACCCTCACCTCGATCTCTAAAGATTCCCCCAACAAAATTCCCGTTGGGATCATCTGGTGAAGGAACATCAATTCTAATTGAAGAGGATCCTAGATAAGCTTCATTATCGTCCGTACCAAAGGCCTCTGTGTTTGCACCTTCTAACGGATCAAAGGATATAAAAAACTCATCTGTAAGTCCTACGGGATTATCTGTAAACACATCTGCTGTTGTAGGAAAAGTTGCAAGTATAGCAGCATCAGACACTTCTCTTTCACAACTGGTTGTTACTATCATAGACAGTAAAAGAAGTCCTATTAATTGTAGATATTTTAATTTGTTATGTATCATTTTAACTATTATTTACCGATGTTAAATCTTATATAAGTCATGATCTCCCACTCGGATCCATTAGGAAATCCAACAGCGCTGAGGATAGGGTCAGCATTAAAAGAACCAATGGGTGTGTTATTTGGAGAAAATCGAGGAGAAAATTCATTTAAAGATCTCCAGATGCCTCTAATCCCGATTTGTGTACTTGGTAATATATACCATTGTGGCATCCCTAAAGTAGTAGATAAGTCAAGCTGCAATTGCAGAGGAAATGTCAAGTTAAAATCTCTGTGGTAATCAAAAGGACCCCAGTCGTTTACTTTTACATCTCCATTAATGATAAATTTTTTGTAAAACACGTTTAAATTTGCCCCAAACCTATCGGTGACAAGTCTTTGAGAATCTCCTCGCCCTTGTCCATTTCCATAATAGAAGGCACCTACAATCCCCAATTCTGGGCTTAATTTAGAAACAATTCTTGCGTGAGCCTCATAGAGGTCTTCAGCAGGAACAGAAGTCCCAAAGGCTAAAAACTCACGAGTGTCTAGAAAACCTATATGTGCATCCATTGTTGTAGGCAGATGTCTAAAGACAAATCCAGCGCTTATAGCAAATTCTGCATCTTCAGATACATTATTATTCCAGTCATACATATAAGTTCCAGGGGTAGGGTCGTATGTAAATAGAATTTCACCAGCGGTTGTTTCTCTATTCCATCTTACCGCAAAAGGATCATCTATAAAATTCCTTAATCGTCCAGGGGCCTCTCCGTTGTTAGGCATTGGATCTACTAGCGGTTTTTGCCATAAAAAATTTGGGGCTATTTGCCAATTCCCAATATTGTAGGTCATGCCCGATAAAAAATTGCTTTGGTTTCCGCTCCCAGTATCTTTGAGTTTCCATCCAGTAAACGTTATAGTTGGATCAGCACTTCCATTGGCCACAAGACCCATGATTGAACCTTGTGCATACCACTTAAACTTACCAGCCTCGTAGGTTAATTTTGCTTTTCCACCCCAATTATCATTTGAGTTAATTTCATCTACGACAATCTCTCCTGCATCATTAATATCTTGGTAAGCACTTCCGTTTAAAGGTCTTCCAGCCCAAAGGCTTCCAAAGGTTAATCCAAACTTTCCAAAATCCCGTTCAAAAGCAAGGGTTGCTCTTTCCATTGGCCAAGGCGGAATCACCCCACTCCTAACCTGATTTTGATCTAAAACACGTCGTCCATTTTCATCAAATTCTAAGTCTGTTTCTACATCTCTATTATAAATCCCTGTAATATCCCACTTGGCGATAGTTTTGGAATATTTAAACAGCATGGTTGGATTAGCCCCCCACCACAATTGTGGACCTAGAGCTGCTTTTAAGCCTTCTAACTTCCCTTTAGCATCCACTTCAATGCCTGAAATGATACCGCCGTAGAGATCTAAATTAGGGCCGTAGTTAGCTTCGGGATATAATCCAAAGATATCACCTTCATAACCCCAATGGTAATGTCCTGTTCTGTAAAAGCCTCTTAAATCAAAATTGTCATTTTTCCATTCAAACTCTGCTTGATAAACCTGTAAATTATTATTGTCTTGAAGGATAACGTCCCCCTCTGGTGAGGTTACAGTTAATGGTCTGGCCCTATTTTCGTAGAAAATCTCGTTGATAGGATTATCCGCAACATCACCTACAATATTAAAGTCTACATTAAAGTTAATGTTTGGAGCTGGTTGTCCACCCACTCCTATAAAATAAGACTGCATTTGATCGAACCCAAGTTGGTTGGGGTACGAATTGTCATTTGGATTTGGGTTATCTGGAGTAGTGATTAAACTACCTCCTGTATAAAATGTAGATAAATATGCTGCTATTCTACTAATACCTACTTTTTGAGAATCTCCACCACCCAATGCTGCTTTATCACCTCTAGCTCGTAACACAGCATCGGTTAACGAAATATTGCTAAAATAGTTATCAACAAATTGAGCATCAACCCCTTCTGCATAAGGATTTAATTGATGTGCCTCCTTTAAGGCATAGTAAGCAGCACGTGGATATAACTCGTATAAACCTCTTGAATTTGTTGCTCCTTTTGCACAAATCCCAAACCATTCTTCATTCATGTTATTTTTACCTTCTTCATAGTCTCTATCATAACCACCGTTAGACCAAGAGGCGTTACTATCGTGAACATCAAGATTTTTAGTCTGTCCGTATTTCCACCAGCCGTCGCTAAATTGAAAGGTAAACCCCCCAATGGAGTTCCCTGCTTTTCCTAATCCAGCAGCATTTTCATAGATATCTTTCCAGTTATTAACCATGTAGTAAGCCTGAGATTTTTGATCTTCCTGATTCTCTAAAGCATTGAAAGCATCTGCACCGAACTCTGTAAATAGAACAGGTTTGCCATAAACCTCTTTAATCGTCTCAAAAGAATCACCAAAAGACTTACCGCGATACATGTTGGTTCCATAAATATCTACATCGGGACATTCTTCGGCGATAATATCTATAAATAGAACATCACCATTACAAATAGCCACCGGTAAAGAATCATTTATGTCTTTCATTTTAAGAGCGGCTTCGTTCATTAAGCGATACATTGGTCGTCCTCTGTTTTCTCCAACAGCTCTCTTTTCATCTTCCTCATCTGGAAAATCTTCTGTTTCAGCACCTGCCCAAAATAAGCCGTAGTTGTTTTCATTTCCTAAAAGAAAAAGTAAAAGACCGGGTGTTCCTTTGTAATCATTAGCTAGTTCAGTTATTTCTGAAAGAAGTAATTTCTGAGTTGCTGGATCATCATATTTAGTGACAGGAGTCCAGTTCCCATCAATAGTTAAACCATATCTACCAAAAGAATGGTTTAACATGGTGTAAATACCATAATTTTTATAGATGTATTCTATCCATTTTGGCTGTATGCCTGTATACAACCTAATGGTATTTACTCCCATATTTTTAAGCAAGCCCATTTCAGCATCTAGGGCTGCTTTTATGACATCGTCTGATTGATTCCATAAACTGTAATTGAAATTTGTTCCTCTAGGAAAGTAGTCCCAGTTCATACCGTTAATCATAAAGTCATTACCATCAACTTGTAGTTTCATCCCTTGGTCATCTGTGGAGACTGAAACTTTTTGAGACTGAGAAAACCCCATTACAGTAGAGAGCAAGACAACACTTATAAATAGAATTTTTTTCATGTGTTAGATATTTGTTAATCCATGTACATCAAACTTAAAGGTTTGAGTTGATAATTATTTAAAAAAATACACTACAAAAAACATACATGTTAAAAAATAAGTAGTTTTATTGAGTTATTCTTAAAATTAGTTACTAAAGTCTTGCTATATCTAATAAGCTAAAGACGTTCAATATAAATATTTGTTAATAAAACTAAAAATGTATAGGTAATGTATAGGTAATTAATGCTCTTGTAAAGGTGTTATGGATCTTATATATGGGTGGTCAAGCTATTATTTCATCTAAATCGTTTCTTTTTTCGCAATCGATATCGCTTATATTGAGACTTTTAATACAGATGTTTAAGTGGTGAGTACGTTTTAAAAATTAAAATAAAAAAAGCGTGTATGACTCTCAATTTCTAGAAGAAGTCGGTAGCATCTATTAAATTAGTCGTTTTTTGTTCACGATAGTATTGAATAATCTTTGAAAATTATTTCGCTGAGATAATAGGCATAGAGCAGTGAGAATTATCCAAGTAGGCTTGAGGCTTTTTTATTGACTAATCCCGAAAAATTTATTTCCTGCGAATTCTATCGTTAACCAATTGGGGAAGTAATCGCATAAGTTCAAACTCATAGAGGAGTATGTATAAGGCTGGAATTCGATTTGGTCTACTCTTTTATATTGGAATTTAGTTGTCTTCTATGCAACTCATAGGATTTACTCCAACTCGTGATGTAATACCAATTTAGTTTTTAAATATCATATTAAAAATTTGAATTATACTACGACATAGCTCAGCACAGGTTTTCTACTTAGTTGAGGAAAAAAATATAAGCATAGCACTAGTTACGGTTCTATTTAATGACGATTAATAAGTGAAAAAGAAACTTATTTTATCCGACACTGGAATACTATATTGTTATAAGATAGCATATCAATATATCCTTCATTATCTATGTTAAGTAGTTTTTGATAATCTTTAATAATTGGAAATATCGATCTTGTATCATAGTTTAGCTCCATTGTGTTGATGAAATTACATAAAAAACAACCCCCTGTTTTTTAAAAACAGGGGGTTGAAAAATTAATATAAATTCTACCTTAGAAACTAATATTCAATTGAGAAAAGACTCGAGTTCCGTCAATACCAAACTGTGTGGTTTGCCATGGGTACTTAAATCTTCCTACGAAATCTAAATTTCTATCTTGAGGTGTTCCTCCAGTTGATGCATAAGCTTCCGCAAAGGTATCAGGGAAAACATCAAATAAATTATTCACGCCTAGAGTAAAATTGACTTTATCTGTAAACGCATAGTTAACGCTCAAATCTGTCAAGGTTTTACCTCCATAGGTTGCATCATTGTTAACACCATTTATAGGAGCAACTGGGTGTCTGTAAGTCACAGAACCATAATACATCAAAGATACATTTGCGGTAATCTTATCGATTTCATAACTAGCCGTAGCAACCACTTTTTCTTGAGGTCTCCAGCTTTCAACTCTGGATATATCTTCTCTTGAAAATATAGCATCTCCTAAATCATTGTTTTCAATGAATGCAGGAAAATTTGTGCCTTGTACTTCTGTTTCATTGAAGTTAGCAGCTATACTACCACTTAAGAAACCTCTACCCAACTCTATATTACTGTAACTATATACAATATCAATTCCTTTGGTTCTTGTATCTATCGCATTCAAGAAAAAGCCAGCAGAACCTACTCCAACATTCTCTAGGGTCTGGTCTATAGGACTGTTTGGATCTCCTGTGGCTGTAACTTGCCCAGAGAGTGCAATCCTATCATCCACATCAATTTGGTAAGCATCTATAGTGATCCCAGAATTTTTATTGAATCTATAGGTTAAACCACCACTTAAGTTAAAAGACGTTTCAGCGTCTAGCTCAGGAATACCAAGGGCTCTTAATGCAGGGTTGGCATTGTTTAAAATTCCATTTTGCTGTACTCCATTGGTTGTTAAGGTTGTTGTTGTAGCAGTATAGTAGACTTGGTGTAAAGATGGCGCTCTAAAACCACTACTTACAGAACCTCTTATCACCAATTTATCATCAGCAAGTTTATATCTGGAGCTTAATTTCCAACTTACATTAGAACCAAAATCACTATAATCTTCATAACGTAAAGCACCACTCACTAAAAATGATTCTGTAAAATCTGCTGTGATGTCTGTGTAAAATCCAATATTAGATCTGTAATCGTCTGATGCATTTTCTGGGCTAAAACCTCCAAAAGATTCTGAACCTGTTCTGCCTCCTTGTGCATCGGGAGACCCTCCGTCTCCGTAAGAAGCAAATTCACCTTCTTCGGTTACGAAGTTTTCTGTTCTGTGTTCTAAACCAAAAGCAACTGATAAAGCTTCAAGTCCCGCATCGTAAAAGGTTCTATTAATGTCCAAATTATTAACCACATGGCTAAATTCATGAGCACCATTATAAAAATCAGAAGGACTACTTCCAGCAAAAGACTGGTTAAATGAATCTTCTATATAATAATCAATTCTATTTTTACCTAAAATAGAACTTACGTCGAAATTCCACTCATTAAAGGTTGTTTTTAAACCGAGTGCAAAGGTATGATCTCGAATTTGAGGGGCCATTTTAGCTAAAAAGAAATCTTGATCTGGATAGATGGCCTCAAATCCAGGTACCCAATAGGGTACTCTTGCAAACTGGGGCGCAGAACCTTCCCTGTCTGTGAGTGTACCAAAAGAATAAACTTCTGTATTGGTTTCTTCATCTAAAGTAAAACCTAGGTTATAAGCAAAATTATTAATAGTCATATTGGGTAAGCCCACTTGGAAACCAGCGCTTGGATTTCTACCTAAGAAAGACGTCAAATCATTTGTGTTAAAAGCTGAATCGTCTGTTACACCCCAATAACCAGCTTCATCTTCAACACTTGTAATTTCTCCTGCGCGTTGCGTAGCCTTAGAGTCCATGTGACTCAATGTGAAATTGGCGTAGCCTTCAGGCCCAAGATCTATACCGAAGCCAGATTCCACTTGGTACTGTTCTCCGTCGCCTCGAGTCGTAGAACTATACCCCGTATTTATAAAAGGGTCTACATCTTCCTTCATCACTAGATTAATGACACCAGCAATAGCATCAGATCCATACTGTGCTGCTGCACCATCTCTCAAAACTTCTACACTTTCTAAAGCTGCGGAGGGAATAGCTTTCATATCTACCCCAACCTCTCCTCGGCCTGGAGTGACATAACTGTAAACAAGTGCACTGGCATTTTTCCGTTTTCCATTTACCAATACCAAAGTTCTACTAGGAAAAAGACCTCTCAAACCTGCAGGGCTAAAGTGAGCAGCTGCATCAGATACGGGCTGTTCTGTTGCATTGTAGGAAGGGACACGTAGCATCAATTGTTGATCTACTGTCGTTTTACCTGTTTTTTGTAGCTCTTTTATTTTAAAATTATCTACAGCTACAGGAGAGTCAAAAGAGGTTCTCGGCTTACCTCGAGTACCTATAACAACCACGGCATCAAGTTGTCCAGCATCGGGCTTCAATTGAACTGTTACGTTGGATTTTCCCTCTACATTCACTTCCTCATTTTTAAAACCTACATAGGAGATCACAAGGAATTTTGAACCTTCAGGAACCTGTACTGTAAAGTTTCCGTCAAAGTCAGTTTGTGCGCCTACGCTGGTTCCTTTCACAATGATGTTAGCTCCTGGTAGCGGATTTCCTTCTGGTCCTACAACCATTCCAGTTACTTCTCGGTCTTGGATAGCATCAGTAACAATTTTAGCATTTGTAATGCCAGCTGTTAGGACTACTTGATTTCCATTGAAGGTATAATCGAAGTTGACTTGCTTGCTAATTTGACCTAAAATGTTCTCAAAAGCCTCGTTCTTGGCTTTTATACTTACTTTTTTATTCTCATCAATTTCATTTATATCATAAAAGAAATTGAATTTTGACTTTGATTTGATGTCGTTTAAAACATCAAGAAGCGTTGCATCTTCGTAAGCAATAGATATGTTCTGTTGCAGTTTTGGGTTTGCAAAACTTGGGTTAACAACAAAGAACGATAAGAATACTATGAGCATCGCTTTTAGAGTTGTCATACGTAAAATTGAACATCTCCGATGTTCAAATCTTTTTGTGTAAATTTTCATCATAAAGTGTTTTAAATTAATACTTGTGTTGAACTACTGGTTGTTGATCTGCTTAATCCTTTGGGTTTTTATTAAAAATTCGAATGTGTTTTCCATCTATAGAAAAGCTAAATTTTGAACTAAGGGCAATGGTTTTTAAGGTTTCGGCAAGAGATTCATCTTTAAATTCCCCTCTATAGGTTTTCTTCCATAAATAATCCAATTCGTTTGTAATTGTAATATTGTATTTGCGTTCTAGTTTCTTTTTAAGCTCAAGAAAGGAAAGACCGTCGACAATCAAAATGTTATCCATCCAACTGTTATATGCATCAGCGTCTACTGTCTTTTTTTCAAATTTCTGACTTGTCTTTTCAAACACAGCCTGTTGATTTGGTACTAAATCAACAGGGGTATTTTTTTGAAGGCTATTGTAAACTTGAACTTTGCCTTCCATGAGGGTTGTTTCTGATTTAGAATCGTTGGCATAGGAAGAAATATTAAAGTGAGTCCCCAAGACTTTCACACTTACGCTGGGCGTATGGACTATAAAAGGTTTTTGCTTGTTTTTGGAAATCTCAAAATAGGCCTCACCGATCACATTTATTTCTCTGGTTTTGGACTTAGAACTAAATTGTTGTGGAAAGCTTAAGCTGCTTCCGGAATTTAACCAGACTAAGCTACCGTCAGATAGTCTAAGTCTCAATTTCTCACCATATGGTATGTCAATTTGGGTTGTTGAGGTATCTTCTGCACTAGAAGAGTAATCTTCAAAAGATAATATATTATCTAATTGTCTTGCAACAAGTCTACCTGACTTGTCTTTAAGACTTATAGTAGATTTTTTATCGATACGGTGTTGACTTCCATCTGATAGAGTAATTTGGATTTTCCTAAGACTTTCATTAGCCTCTCTTTTATCCGCTATATCGTCTTGCCCTGTAAATAATAATTCTGAATTTTGATAGAGAAGACCTAAACCTATTAAGGCTGTAAAGCTTGCAGCCCAATAAAATATTTTTAATTTTTGATTGCGTAATTGTTTTTTCTTTTGAATTTTTTGATAAAAACGATCAAAGGCTTTATCCGAATCGAAATTTAAGGGTATGACGTATGATTGTGAACGAATACATTTCTTAAAATAATTAAGATTTTTTAAGTCTTTCTTAACCCATTTATTTATTTGAACACTCTCTTTTTTAGAAAGACTGCCCTTTAAATAATTGTCAATAAGTTGGTCTGAATTCATTTATAATTTATGTAAATCTCTTACTTATAAGATGCTGTTTTATTTAAAAACCCCTATCTAACTTTAGATAAATTAAAAATATTTCTTAAATTGCTAAAAGTGATAGATCTTATTTTCATACAAAAACTCAAACAAGGCGATGAAATCGCCTACCAAATACTGTACGATAAATACTACCAATGGCTTTGTAATTATGTCTTTAAGCTTTGTGAAAACAAAAAATTATCTGAAGATATTGTTCAAGATATGTTAATGAAATTTTACGAAAATCGCCTTAAAATTACAATCACAGGTTCACTTAAGAATTACTTATTTACATCTTGTCACAATCAATTTTTACAACATTTAAGAAAAAAGAAAATAAAGTTTGATGATTTAGATACTATTAAATGGGAGGTGATTGCAAGTACAATTAATATTCAGGAAAATCATAAGCAAACCAAACTCAAAAAATTACACCAGTATATAGATGAGTTGCCGCCTAGGTGCAAAGAGATTTTTGTCAAAAATAAACTAGAAAAAACCATCTATAAAGATATTGCTGAAGACATGGATATTTCCGTAAAGACAGTGGAAAACCAGATGTCGAAAGCTCTCAAACATCTCAGAAAGAGAGCTAACCAGTTTATGTTGTAAATTTTGAAAAAACTTTAATCTCCATTATAATTAAAGCCTTAGCGATACAGAGCAAATGGGATTGCTTTATGACTTTCGTTGCAGACTCATGCCAATTTAGACCTATAATGTTGCAATAGATTCTTTTACCGATACGAATTCGTCACAGACTTTTTTTGACTGCTTTTTGTCAAAAATAATTACCGCATCTAAGGCTATGCTGATTATTTTTGATTTCTATCAAACAAAAACCTGTGCTGAGCTACGTCATAGTATAATTCAATTTATTCATACGATATTATAAATCTAATTTGGTCTAATTTATTTTAACCTCCTTTAAGCCAATTTTGTAAACCATCTTAGTAGAGAAGCAAATGTAACCACCGATAAATGGATAGTGTATATGGCAATTGCTAAGGTTTATGATAGAACAGAGATTGACAGCAATAAAGGATTGATTTTAAGGTGTTAAACATAAGGATGCTTCAGGTTAAATATTGGCTAAGAATGGCATATTCTTGGTTTGCAGTGACAGTTTAAATAGATATTTTAATGAATTTTATTTTAGTGTAAATAGGTCACAAAACAAAAAACCATATTTAATAATTTTTGTGTTAAAATAGCTTAGAGCAATCAGTTAAATCAAAAATAACCAACAAGCAACTAACTTCAGATTTCTAAAATTTGATTTCTAATCTGTTTTATTTCAATCATATACAAATTAATTCACTACTTGTGTTCTTGTTATTACTTAATAAAGGATTTAGATACATGCACCTTATGCTTTAGTTTATGTTAGAATTTCCTATCATACTCTTAAAGGATATTAATTGTATTTAATAAGTTTTATAAATTGACCTTCTATGTGCAAGTAATACAAGTTTTCTGCAAATTGAGACAAATCAATTTGCTTGTTATTTCCAGTTAGATTTCCTTCCAATAAAGGTTGACCTAGGGGCGAAATAAGTTCATAATGAACGTCTTTAGGAATTTCTAAATAGACTATGTTTCTGGTTGGATTAGGATAAAATCCAATAGCCAATTGCTGACTATCGATCCCTAAAAATTCGCATTCGAAACTCTGCTCCACCTTAGAGGCAACTGGAGGATTTACTAAGAGATTGTCTGTTAACAAAGGACAATAACAATCGTTATCTTCCACATAGAGTTTAAGCCAAGAAAGGGCTATTCTACCTACAGAACCGCTTCCGCCATTAGGCGTGTTAGCAACGGAGTGATCGCCATTTGCAATTTCAAAGAGTACTTTGTCAGTCACATTCGGTGTTGCATTATAGTGGAGATCTGCGTGCTGTGAAGGAGGAGCTACAGTATCATCTTCACCGCTAAAAATTAGGACTGGACTTTGATGATCGAGTTGAAGATTGTTGAGCCATGGGCATAAGGCGACAACACCAGCGATGCTATTATCAAGAACAGCTGCCCTTTGAGCACCACCACCACCCATAGACCATCCACTTACGGCCAATTGGTCTAAGTTGAGTGCTCCTTCAAGCGGAGAAGAGGCTCTACTATTTTCTTGTTTAATGGTTTCCAAGGCATCTAAAAGTGCATTAGCACGCTCTTCTGGGAAATCAAAAATAGAATTTGTCCCTATAATGATGGTCACAATTCCGTGAGACGCATAAAACGGTCCCCATTCTTCAACACTCGAAGGAAGCGACACAAA
Organism: Psychroflexus sp. MES1-P1E; assembly: GCF_002836055.1. GTDB lineage: Bacteria > Bacteroidota > Bacteroidia > Flavobacteriales > Flavobacteriaceae > Psychroflexus. The sequence continues at coordinate 48,568 of NZ_PJBS01000308.1, read as the reverse complement.
TCCAGGGACTATTGCAATACTTGCGAAGGGCGGCGTAGCATTGGTTGGGTAGTAAATGGTCGCTTCTAAATAATCTGGACCATTTCGAATTCCATCTGCCTCGGTAAGAGTTTCTACATCAAATGGCCCTGGGTTTGTAAGATTCTCTAAATTCACTTCATCACATTGGGCAATAGCGCTATAGGTAAATAGGGGGGAGATAAAGATAAGTAAGAGGACGAAGTATACGTTTTTCATAGGTTTTTTAAAATATTAGATAAGGTATTCACTCATTTTTATTTTTGAAAGCAATAAAGTAAGACTATAATTTAGTCGGCTTTAAAAAAAACATGATATGCATTTTGTCACTACATTCAATACAACTATTTTATTATCAGTTTTTTAAAAATTGTAATATTTTGAGAGTTGTTTTTTATTTTGAGAAAATAGGTGCCAAAATTGAATTCAGGAAGTAATACTCTTATTTTAGAGTGACTTGCTGCTACTTGTTTTTCATATAAATTTTGCCCTAAAATAGTATAAAAACTTAAATTATAATCTCCATCAATTAAATTTAATATTTCTAAGGGACTTCCCGCTGTTGATGGATTAGGATAAATCGTTACATTTTCATTAGCGTTTTCAAAACTATTAATGTTTAAGAGGGGATTCATTAAAGCTTGAAAAGCATTAATTCTCCCGTGCCCATAATATTGATCCCATCCAAACGTATCCTCTGAATCTCCTACTTGGTCTTCAGAAGATTCCTCTAATACCAATCTAATTTCGTCTACAGTCAAATCTGTATTTACAGATAATAATAAAGAAATTAATCCAGCAACGTGAGGTGCAGCTTGTGAAGTCCCTCCCCAATAATAATTATAATTGGTGTTTGACAAGTGATCTAACCCATAGATGTAATTTCCAGGTGCCACAAAATCTAATTCCGCTCCATAATTACTTCCGCTAGTGTCACTCCAAGAAAATGGATCACTTCTAGTATCGTCAGAATTTGTTGAGCCAATAGCAAAAGCATTTATATATTTGGCGGGGTACTGTATCACCGAGTTTTGATTTCCAGTTGACACCACGACGGGAACATTATTGTCATATGCATAATTAATTGCTTCTTCCAAAAGTGTTGATGATGCATTTCCTCCAACAGACATGTTAATTAGAGAAGCTTCATTATCCACAGCATAGAAAATGGCTTCTGCCCACCAACTATAAAAGCCACTATTGTTTTCGTCTAATATTTTGCATATCATAATTTTAGAATTCCAATTAACACCAGCATATCCTATATTATTATTTCCAGATGCTAATGTAATTCCAGTAACGTTGGTGCCATGTCCATGGTCATCTGTAGGATCATTATCATTATTGGCAAAATCCCAGCCACCAAATAAGTCATCTGAATAACCATTAGAATCAGAGTCAGAGCCATTTTGAGTTTCATTAGTGTTATTCCATATTCTTCCTGAAAATTCAGGATGGTCTAATTTTGAGCCAGAATCTAAAATAGCGACTATTAAATTTGGGTCTCCTTGGGTGATGTCCCAGGCTAAGTCTGTATCAATATCAGCGTCGATAGTTGAATTTGATAACAAAAAGGAGCCATCGTTGTAGTGTGACCATTGGTTGTTAAAATAGAAGTCATTGGGTGTAGTTTGAAAACCATGACCTTTACCAATAAAATCAGGTTCAACATAGATGAATAGTCCTGTTTTTAAATATAATTCTATGAGTTCTTCTATAGGTCTGCTTACATCAAATTCAAGAGCATAAGTGTCTTCTTGGCTCTTATTACCTGTTAACTTTATGGATCTTATATTGTTGTTCTTATTTAACAAATCAATATGAGGCCTATCAAATTTTTGATAGGCCTCAACGCTTGCTTTATTGGGTTTCTTATCGGTTTTAAACTTTACAACCATCCCATTGGTTGTTTGAGCTTCAATAGATCCAGAAAATAAAAAATGGCTACATAAGATACTTATCAAGACTAGAGTTATTTTTTTCATAGTTTTTTAATGGATTGGCGACACTATAAATAGGTTAAATATATGTCTTACATTAAAACTAATTTAAGGAATAAAAATTTAATTTCCTATTTCATAAAGTGAAAGAATCTGATTCCTAGAGTATAAGGCAGTAATCATTGAAGCAATTAATTTGTTAAGATGTTGTCATACGCTTTTTACTTGCTCCTGTCCTTTCCGTTAACCCAATCTATTGTGGGCTCAATCCATTCTTTTAAAGCTTTAAATAAAAAGCTGAGTCCCATTCATCTACTCGGATCTGTTTCCTCAAAATAGTACCATTCCTATAAGGTTTTGCCTGCTTGTCTTTTCCTTGTAATTATTAAAATCAGCCCGATTATAATGAAAGGAATACTTAAAACTTGTCCCATATTAATCAACATTTCACTTTCGAATCCAACCTGATTTTCTTTAAAAAACTCAATTAAAAATCGTGTTTAAAATAGTAAAACTAAAAACACTCCAAATATAAGTCCGTTACCTTTTTCTTTAGCTTTATTCTTATATGTAAAAAATAAGATACCAAATATGAGAAGGTATGAAAAAGCCTCATAGAGTTGAGTTGGATGTCTTGGTATTAAATCATCTCTTTGAAAAACAACGCCCCAGCTTCCATCGGTTGGTTTCCCATAAATTTCTGAGTTCATAAAATTCCCAAATCTTATAAAAGCAGCTGCAATTGGTGCAACAATTGTCACTCTGTCTAACACCCATAAAAAGTTAGTTTTATATTTTTTACAATAGAGAGCGATTGCAATTAAAACCCCCATGGCTCCTCCATGACTAGCTAGTCCTTGAAATCCAATAAATTGATAGGAGTCTCCTATCTTTTTGATAGGGAGAAAAATTTCGACTGGATTTTGAAAATAGTAGGAAGGGTCATAAAATAAACAATGTCCAAGTCTTGCTCCCAAAAGTGTTCCAACAACGATGTAGATAAATAGCTTTTCTAAATTTTCAATTGGTATACTTTCTTTGATGTAAAAGCGTTTTAAAATGAAATGAGCTAAGAGAAGCCCCGTCATAAAAAACAAGCCATAATATTTTAAAGGAAATGTGTCAGTTATCCAAAAAATCACTGGTTCTACATTCCAATTTATAATTTTATCTTTCATTAGTTATGTTAATTAGGATTCATTTTTACTTGATCTAAATAGGTTCTCAGACTCTTATTACTTGCTTTTGTAATTTCTGTTAGCCCAATCTATTGTTGGCTCAATCCATTCTTTTAAAGCTTTAAATAAAAAGCCATGTCCCATTCCTGTATTTAGCTCAATTTCTTCAAAATGTTTGATTTTGCAGGTTGAAGATTTTTTACGGTCTAATGCAGAAACTCCAAAGGGATCGGACTTTTCGTAAATGGTTAGAATGTTTCCACAATAGTTGATTTCTGGATTGTTTACCAAGTCGCTAGTTCTAAAACTTCCGATAAAAACAAAATTCAAGTCTGGATTTCTTGCTAATGTTGAAACGTATTGAGCAATATATCCACCTTTTGAAGTTCCAACGATTGTTATGTTGTTGGACTCAGTACCGCTCTCTATTAAGCTATTAATTTGAATTACAATTCCTTGGGCATATTCTCTCGCATTTACATTTCCGTTTCTTTTTTCACTGAAAACTTTAAATCCGTTTTTTTTAAATTTGGTAATGATCTCATTGTATTCTGTCCGTCCGAATTTGGGATGTATTTCATTTAATTCGTGTTCTTCTAAAAATCGATTGTGAAGGAAGAAAATATAGCGGTCGTCATTATTTGTTCCACAAGCCCATAGAGATGAGCAAAAAATAATTCCAAGGAATAGGCCTATTTTTATCGATGCTCCTAGCTTATAAATGTGAAGCGCCGGTTTTAGTTCAAACAACTCTTGAGGTTTTAAGTTTGATTATCATGTGAATATAATTATTTTTTTCTTTTCAAAATTCAGGTAATTGTGTCACCGGATACACTACCGTTTTCTATAAAGCTAAAGGCCATCTCAAATTTGAGATGGCCTTTACTTAAAACATAAACAAAACGAAAAAAAAGTGAGTATTCTAATCAGTATTTAGCATTATAGGTAATTAAGTGTCAATACGACTGATTTTTGCATTTGGGGATCTACTGAGTATCCGTTGAACCACAAATTATGTTTAAAAATTTATTCATCAATATTAATCAATAGAGGAGCCTTCCCATCGGTGATGATTATCTTGGAGTTTGGAGATAGAGATAATTTACTAAAGGCCTCTATACTTCTAGTTTTTATAATTTGATCAGTAAGTCCTTCTGCCAAAATTAGTTGCGCATCTCTTTCTCCCTTTGCACCTATGATTTTTCTTTCGGCCTCTAATTTTTCTTGCTCTAGTACAAATACCAATCGCATCGCATCTTGTTCAGCCTGCAATTTTCGTTCTATAGAATTAGCTAAGCCAAGAGGTAATTGTATGCTTTTCATTAAAACAGCAATAAGTTCAATACCATCAGCTTGTTTCTTAAGATTCTCTCCCATACTGATTTTGATTTCTTCCTCTATTTTTGCACGCATCCCAGAATGCATATCCTTGGCAAAAAACTGAGCACATATATCAGAAGAAGCTGATCTAAATACGCTAGTAATTATAGATTCATATCCTCGCCCTAAATTCTCTAATACAGATGGTATTTTATTTTTTTCCAAGCGATATAAAATTGAAATCTCAGAATTTACACTCAGACCTTCTTTACTGGGTAAACTTAGAAAAAGTTTTATATTATTAGTCTGTGTAGATTCTTTTATAACTTTGCTTATAAAAGGATTGTAAACCACAGTTCCTTGGGTTATCACTTTGTTTGAAAATTTGCCAAGTGTCTGCTTTACTCCAGCTTCACCAGGCCTAATAACGGCACAACTGCTTAAAAAAATAACGGCTAAGGCTACACTTAAAATAGTTTTTGTTTTCATAATTTTTTTTATTAAAAATAATAATTAAAAGAGTAATAAATGCTTATTATTTATTAATTGGGTAATTATTATGAAAAATATGCAATTAAAAATCCAATATACTGATTATATAATAATATGTATAAACATTTTTTATGGATTGAGTTTTTGAAATTTAGTCTTCACGATAAGAGTTTTTCATTTATTCTGAACTTGCTTGGATTTATTCATCAATTCATTTGCAGTCTTTTACGATTGTGATATCGTTATACTCAGTGCCTTTTTTTATTAAGATATCAATTTGATTCACAATTCCTAGGGCGTATTTTCTTGTGTTCATATTTCCATTTCTTTTTTTGCTGAAACCTTAAATCTATTTTTTTCAAATTCGGTACTGATTTCATTGTATTCTGATTGTCCGTTTGAATTTTGGATGTAATTTTTTTAACTTGTTTACTTGTAAATTTGGTTGCGAAGTAAGAAAATAAAACGGCCATGATTATTCGTTCTTTAGGTACATAAAGACGAGCAAAAAAGAATTCCAATGACTAGGTTTATCTCTTAAGGGTTCAGTTTTTATTGCCTAATCACATCAAATTTCTGGTTTAATTTCGTAAAAGCCATTTATAAATTTATGTGTTTTTTTATCAAATCCAATACTTTTTCTCAAACTATCTATTCTGAAATAAAACCATAATTCTTAATTAGTGTCAGAAACAGATCTTTCTTGTAGGCGTATATTTGAATGGGGTTACAGACCATATTTCAGCGTATCATTTTTAATCTCAATATTATACCGAAAGGCCTTACTTTTCAGAAAGAAGGGAGTTCTCAGCATACTTTTTTAGCCCGTTGGAATAAATATTTTTTTTCGAAGTAAATCTATTTCACTAACCTCGTCTTTCTTATAGATTGTATCTATTTCTATTTCTTAATACATAAGATTTATTCTCACTGGTTTTGAGTGTATCAATTTTATTAAATTAATTTTGTATATCCGTTAATAGCCCTAATTCTGAGATTATTTCATATATTTATTTGATTTTAAAATAGTTACATAGATAATTATTATTTTTCACTTTATGTTCTAAACAAAAATGGATGTCGTTTTCATTTAAAGGGGAGCGGGATAAAATAGAATTAATTTAGAATCGCTGTTAAGCATTCGACATTTCCAAGTTTAAGAGCAAATGAGGTTATCACTGTAAAACTGGTTGATCGAAGTAGTAATTGCTAAATGAAACGTCAATGTTAAGTTCAAAGTTATATTCATGACCATTTTCCTTTTGAGTACGACTATAAAAGGTTTTTCATCTAAATAGAAACAACTACAACTGAGCTTTAAAGGTTGATAAGCCAGAGAGAATAGGCCGTTCAATGCAAGAGTCAATAGCCGATGAGTAAACGGTAGTATTTACACATTAAAATAAATCATAAATAAACATTGCAGATTATATTGAGATATATGTCAGTGAAAAATCAAACGAACGAACCCCTAAAGAAACTTTAAAATGGGTCTTGCGATAAGTAATGCAAAAAGAAATTTCACAGTAACCGATCATAAAATCTAAAGAAAGTAGCATCAACTCTAACACAATGAGTAAATATGCAAAATAAATCATAGATATTTTGGCGAACAAACTTTTGATAGGCTGGTAATTGCTGAAATCATACTTTACAAACATTAAATTGGCACAAAAAATGTATACAAAACAAAAGCAATTAAAAGCATTTGAGAATTTGCTAGACATGATGGACGAACTCAGAGAAAAGTGTCCGTGGGATAGAAAACAAACTATGGAATCTCTTCGGAATTTGACAGTGGAAGAGGTTTATGAACTTGGAGATGCTATTTTGGAAAATGATAAGGTGGAGATAAAAAAAGAGCTGGGAGATGTATTGCTTCACATCGTATTTTATTCAAAAATAGCAAGTGAAACTGAAGATTTTGATATTACTGATGTGATAGATAGCCTTTGTAAAAAGCTGGTTAACCGGCATCCTCACATCTATGGAGATGTAAAAGTTGAAAACGAAAAGCAGGTCAAAGAAAATTGGGAAAAAATAAAGTTAAAAGAGGGAAATAAAAGTGTTTTACAAGGTGTCCCTAAATCTTTGCCAGCTTTAATAAAAGCCAGTAGGATTCAAGATAAAGTTGCTGGTGTTGGCTTCGATTGGGAAGAACCCTCACAAGTTTTTGAAAAAGTCCAGGAAGAATTAAGTGAGCTACAAGAAGAGGTGAAAGCAAATGATTTAAATAAAATAGAAGATGAATTTGGAGATGTTTTATTTTCTATGATCAATTACGCAAGATTCTTAAAGATCGATCCCGAAACAGCTTTAGAGCGAACTAATAAAAAGTTTATTTTTAGATTTCAACATCTAGAGAAAAGAGCTGTAGAGCATAATTTAGATTTATCAACTATGTCATTGGAGGAAATGGATAAGTTTTGGGAGGAGGCAAAACATCTAAAACTTTGAGAAAAATTAATTTCTAAAAGTTAAAGATATACATAATTAGGCCACTATTTTTTTTTGGCTAAACCTTAATTCATATCATTGTTATTATAAACTATTAAAAACAAAACTCATGAAAAAAGTAATTTTAACCATCGGTATATTTATGTTTGGGTTACTATCTACATCTGCTCAAACAGAAGAAAAAGTAAGCGATGCTCAACTTCAAAAATTTGCAGAGGCTTACCAAACTGTTCAACAGGTAAATCAACAAATTCAGCAGGAAATGGTTACAGCTATTGAAGCTGAGGGAATAACAGCGAAGCGTTTCAATGAAATTTATCAAGCAGAAATGGATCCTGAGGTTGAGGCAGATGCCACTGAAGATGAAATGGTGAAGCAAAAGGCAGCTCTTAAAAAGATTGAGGCTATGCAAGGCGGCGTTCAAGAAGATATGCAAAATAAGATTAAGGAGAAAGGTTTAACCTTAGAGCAATATGAGAAAATTGGAGCTCAACTTCAGAGTAGCCCAGAATTACAAAAGAAATTGCAAGGTATATTGATGAAAAACAAGACAGGTGAGAATCCGATGAAAAAATAAAACTAAACTTGGTTATATCAGCCCACCTAAAAAGGTCAGGATATTCTACTGACCTTTTTTATTTTTTCACTAACTTCTTAATCACTGAATTACCATGTTGATAGATTTTGAAAAAATAGATTCCAGGTGTTAACCAACTCAAATCTTCCTTAAAATAATTTAGCTGACTGTGTTTTGTTAATAATACTTTACCAGTTAAATCATAAAGCTCTATTCTTTTTTGATCATTAGAATTAAAACTTATATGAATATGCGAATTTTTCAACGGATTTGGATACAACTTAATGCCTAACGTATCATAGAAGCTGGAAGAAGTTAAAACCTGTTCTCCCATAATTCTAAAATTATCAACAGTCCAACGCGTTGCCTCTCGATCATTATCTGTATTATATCGAAAAGCGATATAAACATTCTCAGGTATTTCAGAAATATCAATAGATTCGGCTTTATAGGTAAACAAAGAAGAACTCTCATTTGGATGAAGAGGAATTTCTACATTGGGTACTTCTTGCCAATCAAAACTAGAGGGGTTCCCATTTCCAGTATAGGAGGATGAAAAAAGAAGTTCTAGTTTTGTGTTTCCATAACTTGCAGAAGCAAAAAAGCTTATTTTTTCAGATTCAAATTCGTCAAAATTAATTTTGCTACTTGTAATTAACCAGTCCAAACTAGGGACTTGTCCATTTTGATAAGCGTTCATTTGGTAAGCCTGAGAATTATTTTCACCACCATCAGAAACACATCTCCAATCTAATGGACTTAGTTCACTTACTGCCGTGAAGTTATCTAAAACAGTAGTGCAGTTCTCAAAATCTTCAAAAATAAGATAGTTAGGGTCTGCCAGAGTTAAAACATCTAGATTTTCACTTGGTTCAGACACATTTCCACCTTGGTCTAGTGCATAGACCCTGAAATTATAAAGGGTCTCAGCGTTTAATCCTGTGACGAGATAGGTGGATTGGTTGGACCCTACAGTACCGATATCGACATTATCTTGTTCAATAATATATTGGGCAACAGCAACATTATCTTCAGATGAAGTCCAACTTAGTTGTAAACTAAAATTAGTAATAGTGTTGGCTAGTAAATCTGATGGAGCAGAAGGTGGCTCATTGTCCGTGAAATCTCCCCAGATCATCAATGCAAATTCAGGACGATCTATCAACGGGTTTCGGTTGCTTTGAAATTGATATCCATTGTTATTCCTATCTATTTCTCTTTCGCCAACAGGATCATTGAGGTGCCAAGACAGTAAAAGTTCTAGGTACCAATCCACAAAAAACTCTTGAGGATTATCTGCTAACACTTCGTTTGTTCTCCAACTAGAATTGAATTCATCTTCGTATCGAATAGCAAAGTAAAGTACAGCCCTAGCGATATCCCCCTTGAATTCGTCAATAGGTTCAAATACCGTTCCTGTGTAACCAGGGAAAGTATTTGGACCTCGTTTAGACCCATTTGTAGAGGTGTAATTTGGACTTGTGACTTCTCCAAAAGGAAAACTTCCTCGTGCTCCGTTAACAGCTCCATCGGAAGGGACCACATGGAAATAGTCGTTCTTCATGGGGGATGCACTGTTAAATGTAGATTGAGGTACTAAATGTTCTCTGTTATAACAATCTCCTTCACTGGAATAGTTACCACAGTTATTCTCCAAATGCTCATAGTTATAATTATCAACCCCTGGAACACGTTCAGAATACATATCCAAAACAGTCCCATCATTTTCGAAATAATCGTCACTATCTCCACTATTTTCAGTAGCATAGGCATCGTATAATGCTCCATAGCCTTGGTCCTGATGAAAAGGGAAATCATTATCATCACCAATATCATCTATGATAATTTTAAGGGCAGTTTTAAGTTCGTAACTCAGTAAGTCGTTGGTACTTTCATAATAACCGGAAGGTGCTTGTGCATGGGTTAATGTTGTTAGCACCAAAAATAAGGAGGATGTAAAAAGTTTCACTTTATGATTTATTATTCTTGAGGACGGCATAATAAAACCCATCGTATCCTGATTTATGGGCAAGGATTTTTTCATCTGTATCTAGTTGAAAGAATTCACCTTCAGGGGAGTTTAAGAAATCCTGTATTTGAACTTGATTCTCTGTCGGTAAAATGGAGCATGTGGCATATACCAATAAACCCCCTGGCTTTACCATTTTACTATAGTCTAAGAGTAAATTTTGTTGTTTTTCTTTAATTTCCTTTAGAAATTCAGGCGTTAACTTCCACTTAGCATCAGGATTTCGTCGGAGAACACCTAAGCCTGTACAGGGAGCGTCAATTAATACGCGGTCTGCAGAGTCATGTAATTTCTTGATGACCTTCGTGGAGTCTATTTCTCTAGTTTCCAAGTTATGAGCTCCTGCACGTTTTGCTCTGCGTTTTAGCTCTTTAAGTTTATTGCCATAGATATCCATAGCGATAACTTGGCCTTTGTTTTCCATTAAAGCAGCGATGTGTAACGTTTTCCCTCCAGCACCTGCACAAGCATCGATAACTCTTAAGCCAGGCTCAAGTTTTAAAGCATGTGCTACTTTCTGTGACGATGCATCTTGCACCTCAAAAAATCCTTTTTTGAAAGCTTCTGTTTTGAAAACATCCGCTCTTTCATAAAGTTCTAAGGCCTCAGGATATCCTTTTATTAATTTAGTAGGTATAAATTCTTCATCTAGTATCAGTTGGAGTTTTGTGGGAGTGATTTTAAGCGTATTGGTCCTTAAAATCACTTTCGCTTGTTCGTTTAATGCATGGATTTCACTTTCCCACAGTTTTCCTAATTCTTTTCTGCCAAGTTCATCTATCCAATCTGGAATGGATTCAGCATATTTTGTGATTTTTGAAAGTTCGTCAAATCTGCCTTTTATTCTTCGTGTAGGAGTATCCTCAAACTGTTTCCAATCTGGAATTTCTATACCCTTTAAGGTGGCCCAGACCGTAAAAAGTCTAAATAGGTTAGGTCTAGAAAAGGGAGGGTTTACGTCTGCAATTTCAGTATATAGTCTTTTCCACCTTACGATATCATAAGTGGTTTCTGCTATGAACCCTCGATCTCTTGCCCCCCAGCGCTTATCTCGCTTTAAAGTATTTGAGATTTCCTTATCCGCATATTTATCTTCATTGAAGATAAGGTGAAGTGTATCAACAACGGCAAAGACTAAATTTCTATGTAAGCGCATGATTATGGTTTAATCTGCAAAAATAGATATTTACTCGTTAGATGACTTATCAGATTGGTATTGTTTCAAAAGTTTTTTATTGAAATCATATTCCGCTTTTTTAAGCATCATGATTTGCTTGGAAGTAATGACTTCTTTTAGGTTTTTTACAAAATCCTCTCTGTAATCAACTCCAGCTTGCTTATATGACATGTAGTTGTCTAGCAAAACTTCAGCCTCTTTCTGGCTTAAGGTTTCAATTATCTCTAATTTAGATTTAATAGTAGACCACTCCTTATCCCTTAATTCTTCATAACGTTTGTTGTGAAGATTGTAGACGGGCCAAAACCGCACAGCTTCTTTAGCAGATAAGTTTAATTTTTCAGTAAAAAATGCAATTTTCAACTGTTCTATTTGCTCAGTGTCTCTGTCTTGAGCTTCTGCAAAAAAGCTTAAAGTTAATAGACACAGTGTAATAATTATCTTTTTTCTATTCATTGCCATAATCTTGATCTTCGATTTCGTCATTTAAATACTCCAAGATATCATTATCTTTCAAGTTAACGATATTATCATTTACGATGCTATTAATCGATGATGTATTTTCGTAATCAATAAATTCTTCAGGATTCTCCATGTTATAGTCTAGATAATCTTCAATCATATCTCTATCTAAATCTGAAAATTGAAGATTTTCATCTGGACTTATATCATTTATATATAGAGCACCAAGTACTGCAAATGCTAGTATTGAGGCTGCTGCTACCCACTTGCTTAACTCTTTAAGCTTTATGACTTTGCTTGAGCTTTCCTTTAAGGGGACTGCAAGGCTAAAATCTTTAAAGTAACTCTCAGGTACTTTATACCCGAAATTGCTATTTTCTGATTTTGATTTCACTTTACAAGCCATAGTTTGGTCAATGGAATCGAAGTATCCTTCTGGTACTTCAAATCCTGATTTGCTTGAGTTTATATGTGATTTATGTTTCATCTATATTTTAGACTATAATTCGATTTGAAAGTTTAATCTTTCTTTAAAAATTTTTCTACTTTCTTTCTGGCATGGTGGTAGTTAGACTTTAATGCTCCAACACTTGAACCTAGGATTTCTGACATTTCCTCATAAGGGATATCTTCAAAGTAACGCATATTAAAAACAGTTTTTTGCTGTTGAGGTAGTGTATCAATAGCTTTTTGAAGTTGAAATTGTATCTCACTTCCTTCAAAATAAACATCACTTTCCAAAGAATCAATTAAAAAATCATTAAGCTCTTGGTCTGAAAGTTTCATCTTTTTTGCTTTCTTATTCAGAAACGTAATGGACTCGTTGGTAGCGATTCTGTACATCCAGCTAAAGAGTTTACTGTCACCCTTAAACGACTTGATATTTTTAAAAACTTTTATAAAGGTATCTTGCAATACGTCATCGGCATCTTCATGTAACTTTACAATAGTTCTTATGTGCCAATATAGCCTAACCTTGTGCTTAGAGATAAGGGCTTGAAAGGCCTCATTAGTTTTGGTGCCTTTTTGTAAATGGTTTATGATTTCGTCCTCTTTCAATAGTATTGCTTATTCAAAAGACTGCATATTAACCAATTTTTTATAGACTCCTTCATTGGCAATCAATTCATCATGTCTTCCTTGCTCCACAATTTCACCTTGATGCATAACAATAATGGTGTCAGCATTTTTAATCGTAGATAAGCGATGGGCTATGACTATAGACGTTCTATTTTTCATCATGTTTTCTAAAGCTTTTTGGACAAGTTGTTCGCTTTCAGTATCTAGAGCGGAAGTCGCTTCATCCAAAATCATGATAGGTGGGTTTTTGAGAACCGCTCGAGCGATTGATAGACGTTGCTTCTGTCCACCACTTAATTTCCCTCCACTATCTCCAATATTGGTATCCAAACCTTTAGGGAGTTCTTTTACAAACTCATAAGCATTTGCTATTTTTAGAGAGTCTATTAATTCTTCATCGGTAGCATTGGGTTTTCCGATTTTTAAATTTTCTTTGATGGTATCGTTGAACAAAATTGAATCTTGAGTGACTAAGCCCATCAGCCCTCTCAAAGAATTTTGCGACATGTCTTTAATATTGATACCGTCAATTTTTATTTCACCTTCGGCGATGTCATAAAATCGGGTAACCAAATTAGCAATAGTAGATTTCCCACTTCCAGATTGTCCAACCAGAGCTACTGTTTTTCCTTTTTTGACCGTGGCTTGAAAATTCTTCAGTACGTATTCATTTTCATATTTGAAAGAAATATTTTCTAAAGTCAATTCAGAGTTAAATTCAGTTTTATCAACAGCCTTATCAGCATCTGTAATGCTGTTTTCTGTTTCTAAAATTTCTAAAACACGCTCTGCCGCTGCATTTCCTTTCTTTACATTATAAAAGGCTTTTGAAATGCCCTTAGCTGGCGTTAAAACATTATAGGCAAGGCCCATATAAGCTATAAACATACTTCCGTCGAGAGTTCCGTCGATTAATACCATTCTACCTCCATACCATAATAAAACAGCAATAACGCTTATTCCTAAAAATTCGCTAGCAGGCGAAGCTAGATTTTGTCGGTTAAGTAATTTGTTGGAGAAATCGTAAAAATTTTGAGTGGAGGACTTAAACTTGGTGTAGAAAATGGATTCTGCATTAAAGCCCTTGATGATTTTGAGCCCCCCTAAGGTCTCTTCCAAAATCGATAAAAACAAGCCCTGTTCTTGCTGTACTTTGTCCGACTTTTTCTTTAAAGATTTTCCTATTAATGAAATAATAAATCCAGAGATAGGAATAAAAATAAAGACAAAAACAGTTAACTCTGGGCTAATGAATAACATCGCTCCAATGGTGAATAAAATAGTGAGGGGTTCTCTTACAATCAATTCTAAAATAGATAAAAACGAGTGTTGTATTTCTAAAACATCGCTGGTAATTCTAGCAATGGTATCTCCTTTTCGCTTTTCAGAATAATGAGAAAGAGGCAATTCTATGGTTTTCTTGTAAAGGGAATTTCGCAAGTCCTTCAATACACCATTTCTAAGAAAGGTTATAAAATACATGGCGATGTAGTTTGAAATATTTTTGAGAAAAAATAAGACAATCACCAAACTGATGACTAAAATCAAAGCAATAGAGGCATCATCTTGGGCGTACTCGTTGACTTGAAATGACAAATAGTCTTTAAAGTAATCTTTGGCTTTACCGATGCCATTATAAACGGGTAGCTCAGTAATTTTTGGAGCATCTTTTCCTTTAAAAAGCACATCCAACATAGGAATAAGAGCTATAAATGATAAGGCGCTAAAGAGAGCATAAAAAATATTGGCAATGATATTAAGCACTGCATATTTCTTATAAGGTTTTGCAAAGCGAAGTATTTTTTTAAAATAATCCATTTAGTGTTATTCTGATTTTTTAAATACCTAAGTCGGCTTTTATATGTTCAATTTTTGAAGACAATTCTGAATCGATCTCTTCAAAATCATTTTTTGTTTTGAGAGTTGAATTTACACTGATATAGAATTTAATTTTCGGTTCTGTTCCACTGGGTCTAGCAGCGACTTTGGTCCCGTTTTCTGTATAGTAAATTAAAACATTAGATTTTGGTAGGTTGATATTATGCGTTTCATGAGATTGCATGTTCTTAGCTATTGAAGTTTGATAGTCTTCAATAAGCACCACTTCTTCTCCGTCAATTTCTTTAGGTGGGTTATTGCGTAACTCTATCATTTTAGCTTTTATTTCTTTAGCTCCTTCAATTCCACTTTTGACGAGGGACACTAAATGTTCTTTAAAAAAACCATGCTCTATGTAAATATCAATCAGCTGTTCATAAATAGAAGATCCTTTTGATTTTAACTCTGCAGCCATTTCACAAACAAGTAATATCGCCGTATTCGCATCCTTGTCTCTAACAAAATCCCCTACCATATAACCAAAACTCTCTTCACCACCACCAATATAATCTAGGGTAGGATTATCTTTTATTAATTTTGCAATCCATTTAAAGCCGGTGAGGCTTTCCATATACTTTACACCATACGCTTCGGTCAATACTCTCATTAGAGGTGTTGATACTATTGTAGAGGCAATAAAGTGAGACTCTTTTAAACTATTGCTTTCTTTTACTTTTTTTAGTAAGAACCAAGTCATGAGCACCATAGTTTGGTTGCCATTGAGCAAGGTGAGTTCCCCTTTTCTATTCCTTACTGCAATACCCAATCGGTCTCCGTCAGGGTCTGTTCCTATAGCTAGATCGCTTTGTTTTTCGTTGGCTAGTTTTAGTGCGAGTTTTAAAGCTTCAGGCTCTTCAGGATTTGGAGATTTAACCGTTGGAAATTCAGGATCTGGTTCAGATTGAGAAGAGACCAAGTTTAAATTGGAGTAACCTGCATTTTCTAGTAGTTGAGGAACTGTTGTAATAGAGGTCCCGTGCAAAGAGGTAAAAGTGATGTTGAGATTTTTTTTGGACTCAACAGGAAGATTGAAATTTACATTTTCTACCGCTTTTTTTAGATATGCTTTTTCTACAGAATCATCTAAAATTTCAACCAAATCTGATTGGCTTTCAAAATTAATATCAGAGAAATTTAATGCATTTATTTCAGAAATAATATCCAAATCCTGAGGTGGCACGAGCTGTCCTCCATCCTCCCAATAGACCTTGTATCCATTATACTCTGGTGGATTGTGACTTGCTGTAAGCATGATTCCACATTGGCATCCAAGGTGTCTTACCGAATAGGAGAGAAGAGGGGTCGGTCTCAATTCAGGAAAGATATAGGCTTGTATCCCATTGGCAGAAAAGACGCCTGCTACTTGATAAGCAAATTCCTTACTATTATGCCTGCAATCAAAAGCGATGACAACTTTTAGTTTTTCATCTGGAAAGACAGATTTCATGTAATTTGAAATCCCCTGGGTGTTTTTACCTAAGGTGTATTTATTTATTCTGTTGGTACCCACTCCCATTATACCGCGCATTCCACCAGTGCCAAAACCCAAATCTTGAAAGAAACTCTCCTCTAGTAACTCTGATTTAGAGTCCATTAAGTCTTGTACTTTTTTATTGGTAGTTTTATCGAAGGTCTCTGTAAGCCACTCTTTTGCTTTATCTAAAAAATCACTCATTATATTCTTTTTAAATTTTTTCTGAAATTAAATATCGTTTTTGATCACTTTTTGTTCTTAATAATAACTCTCCTAAAAAACCAGCTAAAAACATTTGGACACCTATAATCATAGCTGACAAAGCTATATAAAACCAAGGATTATTCACAACCATGATATTTGGTAGCCCATTCCAAAGCTTATATAATTTAGAGGATCCTATCCAAATAGCAGAAAAAAGTCCTACTATAAACATCAACACACCTATAGCTCCAAAAAAATGCATAGGTCGCTTACCAAATTTAGCAAAAAACCAAAGAGTTACTAGATCTAAAAACCCGTTGATAAATCGTTCTGCACCAAATTTGGTTTTTCCGTATTTTCTAGCTTGGTGTTTAACTACTTTTTCACTAATTCTTGAGAATCCTGCCTGTTTAGCTAAAACGGGAATATAGCGATGCATTTCACCGTTTACATTAATATGTTTTACAACTTGAAGCTTAAAGGCTTTAAGTCCACAATTGAAGTCGTGAAGTTTCAACCCAGAAGTCCACCTTGCAGCTCTATTAAAAATTTTTGAAGGTAAGTTTTTAAAAATGATGGAATCGTATCTTTTCTTTTTCCAACCAGAGATGAGATCGTAATTCTCTTCAGTAATAAGTCTATATAGCTCTGGAATTTCTTCAGGATTATCTTGTAAATCCGCATCCATAGTGATCACGACCCTCCCTTTAGCCTCAATAAATCCAGCATGTAATGCTTGAGATTTTCCGTAGTTTTTATTAAAATTTATACCTTTAACGCTATTAAATTCAGAGTGAAGTTGTTTTATGATTTCCCAAGAATCATCTGTACTCCCGTCGTTAATAAAGATTATTTCATGCGTAAAACTATGTTTTTCCATCACAGAATTAATCCAAGACTGTAATTCTAAGAGAGACTCAGACTCATTTAGTAGAGGAATAATAATTGATATATCCATATTCTATCAATTATTTCGTTTGACCATACCTACGATAAGACCTACAAGAAAAGTCTTAAAAATAATAGAGAGTAAACTTAGGGTGGCTAGCGTAAAAGGAGAAGCAAAGGCACCCGACATATCTCTCGTCATTTGTGCTTCTTCTTCACTCATTTGCTGCCGTTCAATTAAGGCTTCCATCTCTGCTTCATTAGTCATTTTCATTTCTGTAATAAGCTCAGGCTCGATTAATTCATAATGAATGTAATTATAGCCTCCGTAAATTAAACCTCCAATAACTCCAATAGCAAGACCTAACTTTATTGAAGTTGTTAAGTCGATTCGCCCTTCATTATCAATTTTGTAGAGATGAATGGCATACCAAACGATAGCTACTGTAATTATAAAGTTAAAAATAGAGATGGCTGTGTTGGATTCTAAATTGAACGCATAAAGCAAAACCATAATTAATATGGAGTAACCACCGAAGATAACTCCAAAATTAGTGGCATAAGGTTTTACTGGAAGATCTTGATGTTGCATGACTATAAATATGTCGACAAATATAAGCATTAGAATGAATTCGATGGTTTTCATTGCAAAATCTAAGAGAATTTCTACGTGCCGAATACTTTTTGGGAAAAACATCCTGATTTGTGATTATTAAAACTTTTGCTGAGGATTTTTTTAAGGTAAACAAAGCTGTGAAAATAGCTTAAAATTTAATTCTTCTAAGTTGTCTAATCTTCTTTGAAACGGAAATCCTATCCAAAATCTATTATATTTACCTCAAATTCTTTAAAACTATGAAACATTTGCTTAACGCTAGAGTAGATGATACTCACGAATTTGAATTTACACAAGATCAGATTCAAGATCTAGATGCTCAAAAAACTTCGGGAGGGGCATATCATTTATTGGTGAATCATAAATCGGTAACTTCTAAAATCGTAGAATCTGATTTTCTAAATAGAACCTACACGGTTAAGATTAACTCCAATCTTTATAAAGTTGAAATATCCAATGAATTGGATATTCTTATTAAGGATATGGGACTTTCTCTATCCGCTTTAAAAGTCATAAACGATGTAAAAGCACCTATGCCAGGAATGATTCTAGACATTATGGTGTCAGAAGGGCAAGAGGTTAAAGAAGGTGATAATCTTTTAGTTTTGGAAGCTATGAAAATGGAAAATACCATCTTAGCTCCACGTGATGCAGTGATAAAATCCATAAGTATAGCCAAGGGAAAGACCGTTACTAAAAACGAAGTTTTAATCGAAATGGAATAAAAATACGCAGTAATGAAAAAAATATTAGTCGCTAATAGAGGAGAGATCGCTTTACGTGTAATGAAAACCATTAAACAAATGGGAATCAAAAGTGTTGCTATCTTTTCTGAAGCCGATAGAAATGCACCTCATGTGAGATTTGCAGATGAGGCGATTTGTGTGGGGCCAGCTCCTTCCAATCAATCCTATTTATTGGGAGATAAAATTATAGAAATTGCCAAGTCACTCTCTGTGGACGGGATACATCCAGGCTACGGATTCTTAAGTGAAAATGCAGATTTCGCAGAAAAAGTAGAACAAAATGGAATCACTTTTATAGGACCAAAATCTCATGCTATTAGAATTATGGGGGATAAGCTTTCAGCGAAAGAAACGGTTAAAAATTATGATATTCCTATGGTTCCTGGAATAGATGAAGCCGTTACGAATCTCGATAAAGCTATAGAAATCGCTAATGAAATAGGGTATCCCATTCTCATAAAAGCTTCTGCAGGTGGGGGAGGGAAAGGGATGCGCGTGGTAGAAGAAGAGGCAAAACTCGAAGAACAGATGAAAAGAGCTATCAGTGAAGCTGAGTCTGCTTTTGGAAATGGTGCTGTTTTTATTGAAAAATACGTCAGTTCCCCTAGACACATAGAAATTCAAATCCTGGCAGATACCCACGGCAATGTTCTGCATTTATTTGAAAGAGAATGTTCTGTCCAACGAAGACATCAAAAAGTGGTTGAAGAAGCACCTTCTACTATTCTGACTCCTCAATTGAGGGAGAAAATGGGACAAGCGGCTATTGACGTTGCGAAGTCTTGTGATTATGTGGGTGCTGGAACTGTAGAGTTTCTTATGGATGAGAAGAAAAACTTCTACTTTTTAGAAATGAACACGCGTTTGCAAGTGGAACATCCCGTGACAGAATTAATTTCTGGAATGGATCTTGTAGAGCAACAAATAAGAATTGCTAGGGGCGAAGTCTTAAGCGTTTCTCAAAAAGAGTTGAAAATTACAGGCCATGCTTTAGAACTCCGTGTTTATGCGGAGGATCCAACAGACGATTTCTTACCAAGTGTGGGTACACTAGAACGTTATAGAAAACCATCGGGACCTGGAATACGAGTGGATGATGGTTTTGAAGAAGGAATGGAAATCCCTATTTATTACGATCCTATGTTGTCAAAATTAGTCACTTATGGGAAAGATAGAGAAGAAGCTTTGCAGCTTATGCTTGAGGCTATAAATCTTTATGAAGTAAGAGGAGTAGCAACGACTTTACCATTTGGAAAATTTGTTTTTAACCATGATGCTTTCCGTTCTGGTGATTTTGATACTCATTTCGTTAAAAATTATTATACTCCAAAAGTGCTTGAAGAAGAGGTGAAAGAAGAAGCCTATTTAGCTGCTTTAATGGCTATGAAACAGTACCAAGCTGATCAAAAAAAACTAAGATTACCAGAAGTTCCATCAGAAATTAAAAATCAATGAGTAAAAACATAAAAATACTTCAAGATAAACTTGAAAAAGCCAAGCTTGGTGGAGGTTTAAAGCGAATAGAAAAACAACATGCCAAAAAGAAATTAACTGCTCGAGAGCGGGTCGATTATCTTTTGGACGAAGGTTCTTTTGAAGAAATCGGCGCTCTAGTTACCCACAGGACGACCGATTTTGATATGCAAAAGCAAATCTATTATGGAGATGGAGTAGTCACGGGTTATGGAACTGTAAATGGCAAGCTCGTGTATGTTTATGCACAAGATTTTACGGTCTTTGGTGGAGCATTATCAGAAACTCATGCTGAGAAAATTTGTAAGTTAATGGACCATGCCCTTAAAGTTGGAGCGCCCATTATAGGTTTAAATGATTCAGGAGGCGCTAGAATTCAAGAAGGGGTGAGATCTCTTGGTGGATATGCCGATATTTTTTATAGAAATGTTCAGGCCTCCGGAGTCATCCCTCAGATTTCTGCCATAATGGGACCTTGTGCTGGCGGAGCTGTCTATTCTCCTGCCATTACCGATTTTACGTTTATGGTAGAAAACACAAGCTATATGTTTGTAACAGGGCCAAATGTTGTAAAAACAGTGACCAATGAAGAAGTTACTTCCGAAGAACTAGGTGGGGCTAGCACGCATTCTACTAAATCTGGAGTGACTCATTTTACATCTGTTAATGATGTTGAATGTTTGGAACACATCAAAAAATTGTTGAGTTATATCCCACAAAATAATACGGAAACTGCTGAAAAATTAAAAGTTTCTCTTGATGATGAGACTCGTAGAGAATTGGATAGTTTAATTCCTGACAGTCCCAATAAACCTTATGATATGCGTGATGTCATTAAAGGGATTATCGATACAGACTCATTTTTTGAAGTACATAAAAATTACGCAGAAAATATTTTAGTTGGGTTTTCGAGACTGGGTGGAAGAAGTGTAGGTATTGTGGCTAATCAGCCCATGAGTTTAGCGGGGGTTTTAGATGTAGATGCCTCTAAAAAAGCAGCGAGGTTTGTTAGGTTTTGTGATGCCTTCAACATCCCTCTATTAGTTCTCGTCGATGTACCAGGCTTTTTACCAGGAACCGACCAGGAATGGAATGGTATTATACTTCATGGGGCCAAGTTGCTTTATGCCTTAAGTGAAGCTACAGTTCCAAGAGTCACCGTTATTACTAGGAAAGCTTATGGCGGTGCTTATGATGTGATGAACTCTAAGCATATTGGAGCCGACCTTAATTTTGCTTGGCCAACTGCAGAAATTGCCGTGATGGGGGCAAAGGGGGCTAGTGAAATTATTTTCAGAAAAGAAATACAAGATGCTGAAGATCCAGAATTGAAATTATCTGAAAAGGAAGCTGAATATGCAGAAACCTTTGCAAATCCGTTTAAAGCTGCTCAGCGCGGATTTATAGATGAGGTGATTATGCCAAAAGATACCCGTAGGAAGTTATTGAAAGCTTTTGCAATGCTAGAAAATAAAAGCGTGCAAAGACCCAAACGAAAACATGGGAATATTCCTTTGTAAAGATAGGAAGCATTTTTAAAACCTAGTGTTATCAGAAATAAACCCCTGTCTCTCAAAATTTCGAGCTGGGGTTTTTTTATGTAATGGACATCGATGTTTTAATAGTCTGAAATACACATGTCTGCTAACCAAATTCAGTCAAGTTCTGAATGACAACTTAAGCTTCTAGGAGGTGGATTATCGCATCAGTTTTTAAAACAAACTTACTCCCTACCAATTTAAACCTATAATGTCCTAATAAATCGTTTTTTTTCGCCTGTTTTTTATCAAAAATAATTACCGTAACTAAAGCTATACTAATTATTTTTAACTTCAATCAATCAAAAAATAATTCAATTTATTCATACGGCATTATAAATTTAATTTAGTATTACATCTGATTTGGTACCTCGATTCCAAGAACCTTAAAACTTTTCTTGATGACCTCTCCTACCAATCGGGATAGCTCTACTCTAAATTCAATTTGGTGTTCCTCGTCCGCTCCAAGAATAGATACATTCTGATAAAAAGAATTAAATTCTTTAACGAGATCATACACGTAATTAGCGATAAGCGCAGGACTATACTGTTCTGCAGCTTGTTGAATGAGCTCAGGAAACTGGTTTAAAATTTTAATTAAGGATTTCTCTTTGCTATTGAATTCGTAAGTGGAAAGATTCAAGTCTTTCGATTCTTTTTTTCCCTTTCTTAAGATCGATTGAATTCTGGCGTAAGTGTACTGTATAAAAGGCCCTGTATTCCCTTGAAAGTCTACAGACTCCTTAGGGTCAAATAAGATTCTCTTTTTAGGATCTACTTTAAGAATATAATATTTTAAAGCCCCTAAACCAATCATTTTATACAGCCTGTTTTTTTCATCATCATCGTAGCCTTCAAGTTTTCCTAACTCTTGAGAAATAGATTTGGCAGTTGAAGTCATTTCTTCAATCAAGTCATCTGCATCCACCACCTTACCTTCGCGGCTTTTCATTTTTCCACTAGGTAAATCGACCATCCCATAACTTAAGTGATAAAGGTGTTCTGACCATTCGAAACCAAGCTTCTTCAAAATCAGAAAGAGTACTTTGAAATGATAATCTTGTTCATTTCCTACCGTATATATCATTTCATCGATATCGTAATCGGTCACACGTTGTATTGCCGTACCAATATCCTGAGTCATATAAACGGCGGTACCATCAGATCGAAGAACTATTTTTTCATCTAAGCCTTCATTCGATAGATCAATCCATACACTGCCATCGTCTTTGGTAAAGAAAACACCAGTTTCTAAGCCAGTTTTTATATGGTCTTTACCTAAAAGATAAGTATCGCTTTCATAATAATTTTTATCAAAATTGACCCCTAGGTTAGTATAGGTAGTTTCGAACCCCTCATACACCCATTGGTTCATGGTTTTCCAAAGTTTTACAACTTGAGGATCTCCCGCTTCCCATTTTTGAAGCATATTTTGGGCTTCGAGTAAAATAGGAGCTTGTTTTTTAGCTTCTTCTTCTGTTTTTCCTTCTTTTAGTAAATTTCCGATTTCCGATTTATAGGCCTTATCAAATTTAACATAATATTTTCCTACCAAGTGATCACCTTTGAGGCCAGAAGATTCGGGAGTTTCATCCTCACCGAATTTTTGCCATGCCAGCATACTTTTACAGATGTGGATACCGCGATCATTGATAATTTGTGTTTTATAGACGTGTTTACCAGCAGCTTTTTGAATTTCAGCGACTGAAAACCCAAGTAAGTTATTTCGGATATGTCCAAGATGTAATGGTTTATTAGTGTTCGGTGAAGAATATTCGACCATTACCTTCTGACTAGTAGGGGTGGCTTTTCTAAATCCAAAATTTTCATCCTGACTCATTGAAACCACAAGATCTTCAAAGTAAGATTCAGTTAATGATAAATTCAAAAACCCTTTAACAACATTAAATTCGGATACCAAACTAGAGTGCTTTGATAGATACTCTCCAATTTGTTCACCGAGTTGAACAGGATTGGTTTTAAT
The DNA here is from genome assembly GCF_002836055.1 of Psychroflexus sp. MES1-P1E. Classification (GTDB taxonomy): domain Bacteria; phylum Bacteroidota; class Bacteroidia; order Flavobacteriales; family Flavobacteriaceae; genus Psychroflexus. The sequence goes on along the minus strand of NZ_PJBS01000308.1, from coordinate 25,037 downwards.
ATGCCTTAATAAAGGAAAGACAACTAAGGTTAAATCACCTTTGAATTCCTTTCTAGTGAGTTGAAATTCAAAAGATTGGACATCGATGTCGTGGTTATTTTGGATATATTTGGTAACGTATTTAGAAAGTTGCGCTTCTAGAGTCATGAATAAGATGTTTCAGTTGCAAATATAATCTAAAAATTAGAGGTCATTTCAACATGTGAGCATCGAATTCATTATATTTAAAAATAAAAATGCTTTTAAATGTTTCCTACAATAGACCTAAAATAAAACAACAAATCGATACAGAAGTAGGCCAGCCTTTCACCCTTTTAGATAGATTAAAAATGAATGGGATAGGATCTGGTAAACTTCACATTCACTCCACTAGTATACAGATCCATAACTTGCTTGTGCTAGACAATAATATGAATATTTGTGGAGTGGAAATGAGACCTAAAGGAATTATTGTCACCTTCAGATCATTGCTCGAAACTTATGCTCTAGTGATTCCATATTATAAATTGAAACTATATAAAGGGCAATCCAAAGTGTATTCTATTTATAAGGACAATTATTTTGTTAAGGTAGAAGTTAAAGAAAAGCGTAATCACGAATTTTTAAAGAAGATCCTTAAATACAAGGCTGATAACTTTTCGAGTGATTTTGAAAACTATTAACATATGAAAATACTTCTCACAGGGGCTAATGGCTATATAGGGATGAGGGTTTTGCCTTTATTGCTTGAGCAAGGCCACGACGTGGTTTGTGCTGTAAGAAGTGCCGACCGGCTCTCCGTCGATAAAGAAACCAAGGAAAGGATTGACATCATAGAGATGGATTTACTAGATGAGGTGAAACCTAATCTTATTCCAAAAGATATTGATGTGGCCTATTATCTCGTGCATTCTATGTCCAGTTCAACATCAGACTTTTCTGATAAAGAACAAATCACCGCGAATCATTTTAACACCTACATGAAAGAGACCCAAGTCAAGCAGGTGATCTTTTTAAGTGGAATTGTGAATGAAGATAACCTTTCAAAACATTTAGAATCCCGTAAAAATGTAGAAAGTATTCTTTATGAGGGAAATTATAATCTTACAGTAATAAGAGCTGGAATTATAGTGGGATCAGGGAGTGCTTCTTTTGAAATTATAAGAGACTTATGTGAGAAGTTGCCTTTGATGATTACCCCAAAATGGGTGAATACAAGATGCCAACCAATTGGGATAAGGGATGTTTTAAAGTTTCTGACGGGTGTGTTAGGAAAGGAAGAGACATATGGCGACTCTTTTGACATCGGTGGACCAGATGTACTAACGTATAAGGATATGATGAAAAATTACGCTAAGGTGAGAAGATTGAGTCTCACCATCGTTAATGTTCCTGTTATGACCCCAAAGCTCTCTTCTTATTGGTTATATTTTGTCACGTCAACATCCTATAAACTTGCGTCTAACCTTGTAGATAGTATGCGGGTAAATGTGATTGCAAAAGACAACAGGTTGCAAGATATTTTAGGCATAAAACCCCACACTTATGAAGAAGCCATAGAAATGGCTTTTATAAAAATTGAACAGAATCAAGTCATATCTAGCTGGAAAGATTCTAAAGTAAGTAGTAGATATTCTCAAAAGGATTTAAACAAATACATAAAAGTTCCCAAATTTGGTTGTTTACACGATCATCAACAAATGAAAGCAAATAATCCTAAAGAAGCCCTAGAAAAAATTTGGGCCATCGGCGGAAAAAATGGATGGTATTATGCGAACACACTTTGGAAAATTCGCGGTTATTTTGACAAACTATCAGGTGGAGTAGGACTACGTCGTGGAAGAACAAATCCAGATAAAATTAATTCTGGAGATTCTTTGGATTTTTGGAGAGTATTGATGGCTGATAAAGAAGAACGCCGACTTTTGCTTTTTGCAGAAATGAGAGTTCCTGGGGAAGCTTGGTTAGAATTTTATATAGACGATGAAAATGTAGTCCATCAAAATGCTACGTTTAGACCTAAAGGACTCATCGGAAGACTGTATTGGTATTCTATGCTACCCTTCCACTTCTTTATCTTTAACGGTATGTTGACTCAAATTTGCAAAACCTAAGACTTATCTAAATTCTAAAACTTCATCATTTGTTCCAAAAGTGAAAACCCCAAAGCCTTGAGAATTTAAACGTATGGTTCTTTGAGTAGTTATATTTTCTAATGTAATATTATTAAAGACGACAGTGATATTGAATTGCCTTGAAACTCTATTTTCTCTAAAAATATCTATAACCAAACTTTCAAATACTGTTTCGTCTAAATAATTTGGAATACCGTTATCATTGGTGTCATCGTTAAGTGGATTCAAAACAGGTCTTGATGTAGTGCCTTCTTCAAAAGCATTCAAATCTTCATATCTAGTCACCACTCCATCGCCGTCATCATCGGGGTCTAGGTAGTCTGGAATGCCATCGCCATCAGTATCTAGTTCGATCCCAAAATCTATATCTATTTCAATTTCCACGTTAGTGAGCACATTATCATTATCGTCATCTATATCCAAGAAGTTGGGAAGTCCATCACCGTCTGTATCGTAATTGAAGATATCGTTATCTGGACCTTGTTCATCTATATCATCTATCCCGTCACCATCGGTATCTACTCCTGAATCTGATGTTCTTGTAATGGTAAATTCCACATTTCCCCCCGTGGTACTTGTGAATTCTTCTATAACCGTAGGTTCACTAGGAGGAATCTCTTGACAGAAATAAATGTTACTATCAACACTGCCATTTAATCGTCTATAGTTAACGCGATTAGAATTATCGATAGTGACTGAGAAAGTTTCAGGATTTATAACATTTTCAACATTTTCTAAAATGTTTTGATCAAAAATTAGGGAAATAGCTTCATTGGATTCAGTAACGATATGCAAGACTTTCCTATCGCCTTCAAATTCACATAAATTGAGTGCTGAGTTTTGATCAAAATTGAAATCGCTGACGATGATATCTCCATCATCACAAGAGAAAAGGAATAAACAAATAATAGATACTAAAAATAGTCGTTGCATAGTCTTAAAATGAATTCAAATATAAAACACTTGAGCGATTCCATATATATTTGATTTACTTTTGTGATATAATAAAGGGAATAGAATGGATACAGTTTATTTGGATAACGCGGCAACGACTCAACTAGATATAGATGTGATTTCTGCCATGATTGAAAGCATGCAAACCAACTTTGGAAATCCTTCGTCGACGCATGCTTATGGAAGAAAGGCAAAAGCAGCTTTAGAAAACGCTAGAAAATCAATTTCTGCCTTACTTCATGTCCCTTCCTCTAGCATTGTGTTTACATCTGGAGGAACCGAAGCCGATAATACAGCTATCAATTGTGCCGTTAGAGATTTAGGCGTCACCCGTATTATTTCTTCCAAAATTGAACACCATGCGGTCTTGAATTGTTTGGAGTTTTTAGATACTGAGAACAGAATAAAATTGGATTTTGTAAATCTTGATAAACATGGTTCCGTAGACCTTTCCCACTTGGAAACTTTATTAAAATCAGATACAGACTCAAAAACCTTAGTGTCCTTAATGCATATCAACAATGAGATTGGAAATATATTAGATCTTAAAGCCGTTGGGGAATTATGCCAAACCTATGCGGCTTATTTCCATAGCGATACAGTACAATCTGTGGGTCACTATGAAATGAATTTATCGCAACTTCCTGTTGATTTTATTGCGGTAAGTGCACATAAATTTCATGGCCCTAAAGGAGCTGGATTTATGTATGTAAGAAACAGAGCTCAACTTAAGCCATTGATACACGGAGGTTCTCAAGAGCGAGAATTAAGAGCAGGAACTGAAAGTATTCATAACATCGTTGGTTTACAGAAAGCTATGGAACTTGCCTATAACAACCTTGAGAAAGAAGCAACTTATATCAAATCTTTAAAAAGTTATTTTATATCAAGCTTGAAGGAAGCAATTTCTGGTATACGGTTTAATGGACATTCTGGCGATTTGGATAAAAGCACCTACACCTTAGTAAATGTGAGTATTCCGCTCTCACAGGCGGAATCTGATATGATGCTGTTTCAATTAGACCTTAAAGGTATTGCCTGTTCCAAAGGAAGTGCATGTCAAAGTGGAGCTCAACTTGGCTCTTTCGTTTTAAATGAGGTATACGGTGAAAATTTAGACTACCCTGGATTAAGATTTTCTTTTTCTAAATACACGACCAAAGAAGAATTGGACTACGTGGTCTCAACTTTAAAAAGCTTATCAACTTCAAAAGCTAGCGGATAGTTTTAAGTTAAAGACCCGAGGACTCAAAAAGTTTGGAATTGCAAATTGATTTCGAGAGGAAGAATCTCTTACAAAAGTATTGGTGATGGAATTCAATCTGTCGAACATATTAAAAACTTCAAAACCAACATCCAAGCTTTCAAATATATTCAGCCAATGGTTTTCTTTAAAAGTGTCGTTAGCCTCTTTTAAGGCATAAAAGAATCCGATATCTACACGTTGATAATCAGATAATCTACTCTGGTAGTCGTAAGGGTCTTCAAACTGTGGCGATCCTCCTGGAAGTCCAGTATTATAAACCAAGTTGAGGTATAGTTTCAATTTTGGCATATTGGGCACATAATCTTGAAACAAGGCTGCAAATTTGAGACGTTGGTCTGTAGGGCGAGCGATATATTCTCGATCACCTTGGCGTTCTTCGGTTTTTAAATAACCAAAACTAAACCAGCTTTCTGTGCCAGGGACAAATTCTCCGTTGAGGCGCATGTCCAATCCATAAGCATAAGCTTCTGCATCATTCCGTGCTCGATAGCGTATTCTTACGTTTTCTATGGTATACGGATTTACATTATTGAGTTTTTTATAATAGCCTTCAGTCACCAGCTTGAACGGTCTATCCCAAAGTTTAAAACTATAATCGTTTCCGGCTACGATATGTATAGATTCTTGGGCTTTTACATCTGGGACAACAGTTCCAGTAGAATCTCTTAATTCTCTATAGAATGGCGGTTGATGATAAAATCCTCCCGATAAGCGAAAGACCATGTCTTTATCCCAATCTGGTTTTATGGAAACTTGACCCCTCGGGCTTACCACTTGCTGGGTGTTGGATTTAATTCCTTCTCCTGAGACTCTCCAAGCTTGGCTTCTCACTCCAGCATTCATCCATATCTTAGAATTGCCTAGGCGAGTTCTATAGCTCCATTGTAAAAAAGCAGTAATTCTATCGATTTTTGTAGAGTTAAGAGCTCTTATACTCTGGAATGCTTCAATAGGAGCCTCAAAGGGATTGTAGGGTTGATCGTTTCCAAAATCGGGTAGAGGAGGGCGAACACTAAATCCGGCAGAGTCAATGACTTCATACTCTTGTAAACGGTCTCTAATGTCTTCATGGGAATACCTAGTTCCATATTCAATAAGGTGTTCATCAATTTGATGACTAGCTAAATGTTGAAGATTAAAGATTAAAGCATCCAGATTATTTCTTGCATGTGTAAATTGAGAACCTGCACCTTCAGTAAATTCAACTTCACCTAAATTACCATCCCCAAAATCTGTACTCACACTTCCTAATCTGTAATTTGCTAAAATATCAAAATACTCTTGTTCTTTCGTATGGTAAGCGGAAGCGATAAACTTTCCTGTATAGTTGTCATTTGGTTTATAGGTCGCTTTAAAAGCTCCAAAATAGGTTTCGTAAAGGCTTTCCTCTTCACCTTCATAAAAAATCAATAAGGCTTTGGGGTCATCTATAGTTCCAAAATTAGTCTGTCTGGTGAATGGCTCATAGCTGTACGAGTTTACAGCTATATTTCCTAAAAAACTGATCTCAAATTTGGGATTGAATTGATAAGTTAAGAAGGTTTGGACGTCTGCAAATCTGGGCTTAAAATTGGCTTCAGTTTCATTTGCATTTACGAATAAAGAATTGTCTCGATAGCGCATCCCAACTATGGCAGAAAGTTTCTTGTCTTTAGAAACACCCTCTACAGAAGCACTTCCTCCAAGAAAACTCGCTTCAAAACTACCACCAAAACTGACAGGTCTTCTATACTCGATATCCAAAACCGAAGACATTTTATCTCCGTACCTCGCTTTAAATCCACCAGCTGAAAACTCAACATTTCGAACCAAATCGGTATTTACAAAACTCAATCCTTCTTGTTGACCACTTCTTATTAAAAAAGGTCTATAGATCTCAATATCATTAACATACACTAGATTTTCATCAAAATTACCCCCTCTCACAGAATACTGTGTACTTAATTCATTGTTGGAATTGACTCCTGGTAAGGTTTTAAGCAAATTTTCAACACCTGCATTGGCCCCTGGAATTTTTCTGATGGTTTCTGGATCTAATGTGGTAATTCCTTCAATCCTAGTTCTTCCATCATTTTCAAGAATAACCTCTCCAATTTGTTCGATACTGGTTTTGAGGATAAAATTTAGTTCTTCAACTTGATTTTCTTTCAAGTTAAGCTTTGCAGTAATGGGCTTAAATCCTATGTAGGATATTTTCAATTTTAAAGTTTGTCCAGCAGTGATTTTTAGTTGGTAAAATCCGTTGGAATTGCTTACTGTCCCCCCTTGAGAAGTACTCACGTTGGCAAAGGCAATAGGATTTCTACTTTCATCGAAAATAATTCCTTGCACGGTGGCTGTTTGGGAAAAGACAGAAGAAGTTATTAAAACAAAAAGGAATGTGTAAAAATAGTTCAAGATATAGAGTATTAGTTTTTTCTGGAGAATTCTGTTTCAAATATAGCAGTATTCCCAACTTTATCAATAACAACGACTTTTAATTCATTTTTAGTATCTGAAATTTTATCATCGTTAAAATCGTGAATCAAAGTATTGGTCTTATAATCGTATTCCATCAAAATAAATTTACCATTTACGGTCGCTCTATAGCTCTCTATTCCAGTTTCTTCATCGTTTATTTCCAGTTCTAAATACCTGAAATTTGATACCCATTGCTTATTTCTAAAATTCTTCGGCTTAATACTAGGAGGTGTAGAATCTTCAAACAAAGCATAGCTTCCAAATTGATTGGTCCTAGTAGTCAGCCTATCTTTCTTTTTGTAAGTGCTCACATAATATTGACCACCCCAGGGATTAACTTGAGCGATATATAGCTTGCTTTGATCTTTTTGAGAATATTGACTTACATCAAATCCAATAGTGACTGACTTGTGAAGTGGAGTTGTATAGTTATGTAAGTCTACACTTAAGCCTTCTATATTAATTTCTAAATAAGTATCTTCATAAAGAGCATTTTTAGGAATATAGATATCAATTTTACCTTCTTCAAAAACACTAGCAGCATTAGCTTTGGCTAAATATTCAGTTTCTTTTTGTGTGTTGGGCTCAATGCCTACTCTAAAGTCACTTTCTAATGGGATAGTGATGGATTGGGTATTGCCTTTAAAATCTGAAACTTCAATTTCAAATTGCTGGTTAAGGCTATCTTTAAAAACACTTACAACTCCATGGTTATAAGTATCGGTGTATACACTTAATGGATTATTGGGCTCAACAAAAAGTTTATGAATTCTGCGTTTTTCTGTTTTATAAAATTCAAAATCTAACAGGCGATTAATATATCGTGTCTCATAAAATGAAAACTTATCAAATGTATTTTCAAAAATAGGTTTTCCATTCAGTTTGGTTTTAATGGAATACACTCCATTTTTATTATAGCTTAAGTCAAGTCTGTCTGTAACCTCAATACCAAATCCAATATCTCCATAGACCTTGATGGATTCTGTCATGAGATCACCATTATTTCTTGGTATTAATTTGAGTTGTTTCCTGCCAGAATTTCCGTTCACATGAGAGTCTTCTCCTATGGCATAGCTGTGCAAGGCAAAAACAGTGGGTTTCTGAGAATCCTGGATCTCATCGAAGCCAAATAAAAAAGGATTCATCGGTTTAGATTGATAATCTCGAATCTCAAAATGTAAATGAGGGCCTCCGCTAGAGCCAGAATTACCGCTGTAAGCAATAGTTTCACCTTGTGAAACCATTAGGTCAGATTCTTCTGGAAAAAGTTCAATTTCGAACGTCTCTTTTTGATACTGTTTTTCTTTGACCAGTTTTTGAATTTCTGGTGAAAAGTTGTCCAAATGTGCATATACGGTTTGATAGCCGTTGGGGTGATATATATACAAGGCTTTTCCATACCCACCATGTTGAATTTTTATTCTTCCAACATAGCCCTCCGCCGAAGCCTGAACAGAAAGACCAGTCGATCCTTTTGTTTTAATATCCATTCCCGCATGGAAATGATTGGAGCGCAACTCTCCAAATGTCCCTGAAAGTAATAAAGGGATATCTAAAGGCGACTCAAAATACTCCTTAGGTAAATCTTGACAGTAAGAAGACAAGCTAAGACTTAGTATAAATAGATATAAAAATATTTTCAAATACATAGTAGGTTAAGTTTTGAGCTCATTTAAAAAATCAAGAAAGTTGGCGTTGTCTTTTGGCTTCAAAAATCAAAATAGCGGCAGAAACCGATACGTTTAAAGAATCTACCTGGCCTTCCATAGGAATCTTTATAATTTTATCGGCATTTATTCTCCACTCTTCAGATAAACCTTGATGTTCTGTTCCTACAACTATTGCCGTGGCTTCTTTAAAACCTTCTGCAAGATAGGATGAAGAATCTTGCAAGGCTGCAGCATAAATCTTAATGTTATTGTTTTTTAAAAAATCAATAATTTCTGAAGTTGTTCCTGTTCCAATTGAATTGGTAAAGACCGTCCCAACACTAGAACGGATGATATTAGGATTGTAAAGATCTGTTTTGGGATTGGCAATGATAACAGCATCTAGTTTTGCTGCATCAGCGGTTCTAAGTAAAGCGCCAATATTCCCAGGCTTTTCTGGAGCTTCTGCAATCATGATAAGCGGCGTTTTGCTAGATAGCCTTAAATTTTCTATCCTTAAGTCTTTCGGTTTTGCAATGGCTATTAGTCCACCTGTCGAGGATCTATAAGCTAGCTTTTCAAAAACGTCTAGTGAGATTTCGGTAATTCCACAGTCAAATTTTTCAAGGTCTAAAGCACTGTCAAATAGATCTAGACATACTAAAACTTGAGAAAACTCATAAGCCGCTTTTTGCGCATAACTTATTTCCTGAAGGCCCTCTATCACAAATTCCTCCTGACTTTTTCTCAGCTTTGATTTCTTCTGAAGAAGTAGAAGGTTTTTAATAAACGGGTTATTGAAACTTGAGATTTTTTTCCTCATGGGTTTTATAAAAAAAAGGCTTCTGAAGCCATAGTTTCAGAAGCCTTAAATGTAATTAAATCTTTACGATTAGAGGTGGATAACTTCACCATACGCATCTGCAGTAGCTTCCATTACAGCTTCACTCATTGTAGGGTGTGGGTGTACTGTTTTTAAAACTTCGTGGCCTGTGGTTTCAAGTTTTCTCCCTAAAACAGCTTCAGCAATCATATCGGTAACGCCAGCACCTATCATGTGGCAACCAAGCCATTCACCATATTTAGCATCAAAAATAACTTTTACGAAACCATCTTTTGCTCCAGAAGCACTTGCTTTACCAGAAGCAGAAAACGGGAATTTTCCAACTTTAATTTCATACCCAGCTTCTTTAGCTTGCTTTTCAGTCATACCAACACTGGCAATTTCTGGATTTGAATAGGTGCATCCAGGAATATTACCATAATCTAGAGCTTCAACTTTTTCTCCTGCAATTTTTTCTACACAAAGAATACCTTCAGCAGAAGCAACGTGAGCCAAAGCAGATCCTGGCGTCACATCTCCAATAGCATAATAGCCAGGAACATTAGTTTGGTAAAAATCGTTCACAGTGATTTTATCCTTATCGGTTTTGATTCCCACATCTTCCAAACCGATATTTTCGATATGGGTTTTGATACCTACAGCAGAAAGAACAACATCTGCCTCAATAATTTCTTCTCCTTTTTTGGTTTTAACGGTGGCTTTTACTTTTTCACCTGAAGTATCTACGCTTTCCACAGAAGAATTGGTCATGACTTTAATGCCTTTTTTCTTGAAAATACGTTCAAATTGTTTAGACACTTCTTCATCTTCAGCAGGGACAATATTGGGTTGGAACTCCACTAAAGTAACTTTAGTTCCCATGTCGTTATAAAAACTTGCAAATTCAGATCCAATAGCGCCAGATCCCACGACAATCATAGTTTCTGGTTGCTTTTCTAGGGTCATTGCTTTTCTATATCCTATTACTTTTTTACCATCTTGTGGTAAATTAGGAAGCTCTCTAGAGTGAGAACCAGTTGCAATTATAATGTGCTCTGCTTCGTATTCAGTTGTTTTACCTTTATCGTCTTCTACAGAAATCTTCTTCCCCTTTTTTAAGGTTCCATGTCCCATGATGACGTCAATTTTGTTCTTCTTCATCAAGAATGCGACCCCTTTACTCATTCCTTCAGCAATGTTTCTGCTGCGTTTTACAACAGCTGTAAAATCTTTATCTGGATTATCAACCTTTAGACCGTAGTCTTCAGCATGATTTAAATATTGAAAAACCTGTGCGCTTTTTAATAAAGCTTTTGTAGGAATACATCCCCAGTTTAAACAAACACCTCCTAAACTTTCTTTCTCTATGACAGCTGTTTTTAAACCGAGTTGCGAGGCACGAATAGCGGCTACATAGCCACCTGGTCCACTCCCTAAAACTATAATATCGTATTTACTCATAACATTTTGTTTGCTAAGATTTTTAAAACGGCTAAATTAAGAATAATCAACAAATTTCACACTCAAATTGGTAGTCTTATTTAAAGGATCAGGGCTAAAAAAATTCCTAATACTATGATTCCGAATTTATAAATGTTGAATTTGTGATCTTTGGAAGACTCAAATAAAATTGTTGTCGAGACATGGAGGAAAATACCGATAACGATGGCATTCAAATAAATACCGATATTGTCGAGAAGAGTCGTATTTGCTTGAACAAAGCTGCCAAAGGGTGTCATGATTCCAAAGATCAATAGAAAGAAAACCACTTTGGCCTTAGATAAATTTGTATTGAATAAGAAGGACGAAATAATAATGGCAATGGGGACTTTATGGATAATCACCGCATAAAGTAAATGGTTATTTCCATGGATTGGCACTCCCTCCAAAAATGCATGTATACATAAGCTTATGAATAGCACCCAAGGGAAATTTGTATTTTCTTTAGAAATATGGAGATGACCATGTTCTGCCCCTCCCGACATGTATTCTAACATAATCTGAAGTAAAATTCCTCCCAAAATAAAAACGCCAATAGACTCAACCCCAGAATTATAAATTCCAGGTAGAAATTCTAAGACTGTAACCGATAGCAAAAAGGAACCACTAAAGGCTAATAGGAAGTTTATGATGACGAATTTCTCGTAAAGGAAGTACGAAATTCCAAAGCCAATAAGGACAGCAAGAATGGGTAACAGTAAATTCATAAAAACTACTAAAATATGAGACGTTCAATTATTTATAAGCTTGCTATCGGTTTTTCAAAACAAGGGAGCAAAATTAATGTATTTTTGCACTTAAAAATACCTTCTTTATGGAAATTAATTTCAAAATGATTGCCAAGTGTCTCTTTGAGTTTGAAGATGAACTTGCAAAAGAGTTGCGGGAACTTGGTGCTCTGGATATTAAAAAAGGAGTAAGGCACGTTTCTTTTGTCGGAGATATGGGCTTTATGTATAAGGCCAATTTGTCTCTAAGAACTGCCATAAGTATTTTGAAGCCTGTTTTTAGTTTTAAAATTTCAAATGAAGAGGATTTTTATAATGAACTCAATGCCTATCCTTGGGAAAACCTAATTGATAAAGATGGAACTTTTGCGGTAGAATCTACAGTAAATTCAGAAATTTTTACACATTCTAGATACGTCGTCTTTAGGACTAAAGATGCTATTGTGGATAGATTTCGAGATAAATTTAAGTCCAGACCTAATGTAGACACTGATAGGCCAGACTGCCAAGTAAGTGTTCATATCGATAGAGGAAATTGTGAAATTAGCTTGAATTCTTCTGGAGACCCCCTTTTTAAGAGAGGATACAAAACCGCTACCAACATAGCACCTATAAACGAAGTGTTGGCTGCAGGTCTCCTTTTAAAATCTGGTTGGACTGGACAATGCGATTTTTTGGATCCCATGTGTGGTAGTGGAACTATTCTCATAGAAGCGGCAATGATAGCCTGTCATATTCCCCCTAACATCAACCGGGAGCATTTTGCTTTTCAGAACTGGGAGGACTTTGATCAATCCCTTTTTGAAACCATAAGAGATTCAGCCTTGAAGAAAGTAAGATCGTTTAACTTTGAAATTAAAGGCTACGATAAAGCCCCTTCAGCAGTTGAAAAAGCAACTCAAAATATTGAAAATGCTAATCTATCTGAATTTATTACGGTAAAACGTCAAGACTTCTTTGAATCTATTAAAACTTCAGAACGTCATTTGCATATGGCTTTTAACCCTCCTTATGGAGTAAGATTGGATGTGGATATACCGGCGTTTTATGCCAAAGTAGGGGATACCTTAAAACGGAGTTACCCAGGAACCTCTGCTTGGTTTATAGTGGCAGACTTAGAAGCCATCAAGCATGTTGGCTTGAGACCTTCTCGAAAGATTAAACTCTACAACGCCAAATTGGAGTCTAGACTTTTGAATTATCAAATCTATGAAGGATCCAAAAAAGCAGCTAAGCAATAGATTTAATTATCTACAGCTTGAGTTTTTGTCTTGGAATAAATGGGGATGAGGTAGCTGATGGAGTATCCCCAGCCAGCACCAATACTAGAATTATCGAAGGTCCTTCGAAATCCAGGAACATATAGATTATCAAAATTATTGATCTCTGAAACCGATACCATATTTTTCAATTGAACGTGAGCGCCTAAGTAAAAATTATCAAAAATATTAACCCTTAACCCTGCTTGAAGTTCAATCCAACTTGCCGTGAGATTGCTGAAAGAGACATCTACATCCCTTATATCTGAAGGGAAATAATCATCTGTTGTATAAATTCTATAGCTCTGTAAATTTTGAGAATAACTAGCAAAGCCGTAGCGAACACCAACGTATATGAGGTTTTGCATTCCAATCCAGTTGTCATATACATTATAATTAACCCCTAATTTAATATAGCTACCATCGGTTTCGTTTATGATGTTTTGCTCATTAAAGGTTGAGGTCTCATTGCCTAACTCTGCTGCTATATAAAGATCCTCACTGTACCTATAATCAGCAGAAATTTCTAGACCTTGATAGTCTGAGTCCCAAGAGCTTTGACCAATCCTGCTCAAATCCAAACCGATGTTGAGTCCATATTTATCTTTAAAAAATATAGAATCGCTAACTTGTTCGTATTCGTCGGTTGAGTTTTCTTGTGCAAAAGAGTGCATGCCAAAACACAGTAGAATACTGCTAATAAAATAAGTATAGGTGAGTTTCAGATTCATTATCTATTGTAGTTTCTCTTATTTGGATATCTCTTATCCAATTGATGTCATCAAATTCTATACTCTCTTTCCGTGCCCTAAAATCAATAAAGTCTACCTTGAAACCGCAAGCTCGGTTTAAATAGGTTTCAACAGTTGCATAAGAAAAATTTAAAGTATCAATTAAACCTCCAGATTCTGACTGAGAGTTGACATTGAAAATATATTTAGTTTCAATGTCATCTGTTTTTAATGGAATAGCTATGGTTGAAGTTGAGTTAAATCCTATGGCACTGTCTTTATCAATTTCCCTCACCAGCAAGCTATTCACATTTTTGGATTTTCCAGGATTATTGGCATCAAAAAATTCAATGACCAATTTTGGAGTAGTTACAATAGCTTCAGCGCAAATATCATCCCGTTCACACGAATATATGCTCAGGACCACAAATGCAAAAATAATACCATACACTAAACCTTTTTTCATGCTCTTAAGCTTAAGCAAACCACATTTTCAACATGATGGGTTTGAGGAAACATATCTACTGCTTGGCTCTCATCCACTTTATAAAATTCATCCATCAGTTCTAAATCTCTAGCTTGAGTGGCAGAATTACAACTTACATAGACAATACGTATGGGTTTTACATTTAGTATCTGTTGGATCACATCTTTATGCATTCCATCACGTGGTGGATCGGTAATAATGACATCGGGTTGTCCATGCTTTTTAATAAATTCTGAATTGAATAGCTTCTTCATATCTCCAGCAAAAAACGATGTATTTTCAATACCGTTGAGTTTTGCGTTTGATTTAGCATCTTCAATAGCCTCAGGTACAGATTCTATACCCACAACATGTTTGGCTTTTTTAGCAACAAATTGAGCTATTGTTCCCGTTCCCGTATATAAATCGTAAACCAGTTCTTCACCCGTTAAGTTCGCAAAATTTCTGGTGATTTTGTAAAGCTCGTAAGCTTGCTCAGAATTGGTTTGATAAAAGGATTTGGCATTAATTTTAAATTTTAAACCTTCCATCTCTTCAAAAATATGATCTTCTCCGTAATAGGTACAAATTTCTTGATCATAAATAGTGTCGTTTCCTTTTTCGTTAATAACGTAAAGAAGAGAGTTAACTTCAGGAAATTCTTTAACAATATAGTCTAGAAGAAGTTTTCGCTTTTCCTTTTGTTCTTTGAAAAATTGAACCAAAATCATGAATTCACCCGTAGAACTCGTCCTTATCATGAGGGTTCTAAGCAATCCAGTTTTATCTCTTGGGTTAAAAAACTCTAGATCATGTTCTGTTGCAAAATCTCTTATTTTGTCTCTGATGGCGTTACTGGGGTCTGCTTGAAGGTGACATTTTTCAATATTCAAGATCTTATCCCACATCCCTGGAATATGAAATCCAAGCGCATTTTTATCTGTAATGTCGACTTCACTTGAAATTTCTTTTTCAGTTAGCCATCGACTATTGCTAAAGGAAAATTCCATTTTATTTCTATAGAAATAAATCTTTTCACTTCCCAAAATTGGGTGAGTTTTAGCGATTTCAATTTTACCAATTCGTTTTAAATTTTCTAAAACTTCTTTTTCTTTGTAAAACAACTGGTGTTTATAAGCCATATTTTGCCACTTACATCCACCACAAACTCCAAAATGTTGACAGACAGGCTCAGTTCTTTTGGACGATAATTTTATGAATCGATTAGGCTTGGCCTGGTAATATGATTTTCTCTTCTTGTAAGTGGTAACATCTACAATATCTCCAGGGACGACTTGGTCTATAATTAAGACCCTGCCATCATCTGCTCTACCAATGCCTTTCCCTTTACTTCCAGCATCTAGAACTTCTACGTTTTCGAAGGTTTTTTTAGTATTTTTTCGTCTTGCCATAGCGCAAAAATAAAGTATTGTTTGAATTACCGCTTTATTCGATTACATTTCTTTTAAAATGAAGTAAGTCTTATAATAATTCCAGTAAAATCACTCAAATACAAACCAAAATGGGACCTGAAATTCCTATTAAAATCTCATTAAATCTAAAATCAGATCGGTTTAGTTGCGCTACAAGCAATAGCATTTGGAGGCCTCGAAATAGGCAAAAGCAAGGTGCGAAAAGCACTTAGAGCGAAGATTAAAGGACTAGTTACGCGTAATTTAGGAGGCAATAAAACAAATGATATGTCTACAGGATTCCTTATAATTGTTGACCTTACACTGCTCATAAAGTTTTAAAAAAAACGCTAATCGATGTAAAACTATTAGCCAACATAGGTAAGTTTAAGCTTTGGACATTGAAAAATTCAAACCTTTGATTAAATAACTCAGGCTAAAGACAGCCAAAAAATTGAGTATAAACTGAAGTGAACGACTTTACCAGTCCAGTTGTTTATAAATTGTGTCGTTACTTTTTTTATAGTGTGGTCTAGAATTTGGATGCATACTTTAAGTTTTATTAAAATTTAATATTAATTAGGCTTTGTTTCATATTTTTATTTAAACTGAAACTAAATTGACCTATCTCTTAGTTAATAATTTTTAATAGTCTGTGAATTAGCTATTTTTGTAAAAATCGATAAAACTTAAGTTATGTCAACTGATACAATAGATAAATTAAGGGTTGAAGACATCAAATCTTCACAACAAGCAATAAACCTTGAAAATAAGTATGGAGCTCATAATTATCATCCATTACCTGCAGTTCTAAAAAAAGGAGAAGGAGTATTTGTATGGGATGTTGAAGATAAAAGATATTACGATTTTCTTTCTGCCTATTCTGCTGTTAACCAAGGTCACTGCCATCCTAGGATTGTAGAAGCCATGCACAAGCAATCTCAAACTATCTCTTTAACCTCTAGAGCATTTCATAATGACGTGTTAGGGGTATATGAAAAATATGCTACAGAATACTTTAAGTTTGATAAGCTTTTACCGATGAATAGTGGAGCCGAAGCTGTGGAAACTGCTATCAAAATTTGCAGAAAATGGGCTTATGAATGTAAAGGCATCGCAGAAACAAAAGCTCAGATTATAGTTTTTGAAAATAATTTTCACGGTAGAACCACAACTATTATCTCTTTTAGCAATGATGAAGAGGCGAGAAAAAACTTTGGTCCTTATACACCTGGCTTTATTAAGGTGCCTTACAACGATCCCGAAGCCTTAGAAAAAGTACTTAAAGAAAACAAAAATATAGCTGGTGCTTTAATAGAGCCTATCCAAGGTGAAGCAGGTGTTTTTACTCCATCAGATGATTTTATGTCAAAGGTAAAGACGCTGTGTAATAAGCATAATGTTTTATTTATGGCAGATGAAATACAAACAGGAATTGC
Source organism: Psychroflexus sp. MES1-P1E (assembly GCF_002836055.1). Classification (GTDB taxonomy): domain Bacteria; phylum Bacteroidota; class Bacteroidia; order Flavobacteriales; family Flavobacteriaceae; genus Psychroflexus. The sequence continues at coordinate 8,235 of NZ_PJBS01000308.1, read as the reverse complement.
AAGAACAGGAGCTTTGCTTGCTGTTTGCGGTAAATGTGATTGTCAAGGACATTGTGAACGTCAAGAAGCCACTTATTCTAGACCAGATGTTTTGATTTTAGGAAAAGCCTTATCTGGAGGAGCCTATCCAGTGTCTGCAGTTCTAGCAGATGATTGGATTATGAACGTGATTCAACCAGGACAACACGGGTCAACCTTTGGGGGTAATCCTGTTGCTGCCGCTGTAGCTATGGAAGCTCTAGAAGTCGTTAAAGACGAGAAGCTTGCCCAAAATGCAAGACGTCTTGGTGATCTTTTTAGATCTGAACTGAATAAATTCATAGAAAATCACAACATTGTAAATCTCGTAAGAGGTAGAGGTTTACTCAATGCTATCGTTATCAACGATTCTGAAGACAGCTCTACAGCCTGGAACATATGTGTCGCTTTAAAAGAAAATGGTTTATTAGCAAAACCTACACATGGTAACATCATTCGTTTTGCACCACCATTAGTGATCACTGAAGAACAATTGATGGATTGTTTAGATATCATTACAACCACACTTAAAGATTTTGAAAACTAAAAATTTAGCTACTTTTAGTATAAAGCCTTAATCTATGGATTAAGGCTTTTTTGTTTTTAAAAATAGAAGGGTATCTGTTTAAAGATTATTTCTTATTCTGATTTTACTTCCGTTTTCTTAACTTTTATTCGATACCCAGCTTAAAAGCTTTTAGTTTACCATACTCTCCGTCCGATGTGCGTATAGACTATAAATTTTAGGATAAATTTTGAAATGAGGAAAACGACTGAAGCTTTTATCTTCAAAAATTTACGGTTTAACCTTGCTAGTTTTATTGACTTAGGTATTTAATAACAGCATTAGAATGCACTCTCTTAAAACTAGTTAAAGATTAACCTCCAAACACATATTAAAATATTGTTTTATACCTCAGATCATTGCAATGCTTTCGTTATTTTAATTCTACATAAATTTAAGCGAGACTAGTCCAAAAAATGCTCTTTAAAATCCTTCCAAGTATAAATAGTAGTTGCCGCTTTTTCTTTCTCAATTACAGATCTAAAAAACCGCCATAATTCTTAGTCCTGTCCTTCCTTATAACTTCTAAATTAGCCCTTTTATTTTTTTTCAAATCCAAAACCATAAACCCCCATTACTGAACCCATCGAAATAAAGGCCTCTGGATCTATAATTTTCACTGTTTTAAGAATAGATTGAGAATCTTTTTTCTTTGCTAAAAGCATTAAGATCTTTATATCCTTTTGTGAGAAACCATCTTTCGCTTGAAGTTCGGTGATACCTTGGTCGTGGTTCGAAATAAGCTCGTTTTTTATTTTATCAAACATCTCTGTAAAAATAAAAACGTGAACAGATTGCTTTCTGCCCTCAATCACCAGATCAACACAATAGGCACTCACACTCATTGCTACAAAACCATAAACAACTTGCTCTATAGAACCCATAACAAAATAGGAAGACGATATAATGATTAAATCCAAAGTCAAAATAAGCTGACCAGGACTATAGTTTCGGTATTTATTAATCATCATAGCAACGATATCCGTACCTCCAGTACTGCCTCCTTGAGATAGAATAATACCCGCACTAGCGCCTGCCATTACACCTCCAATTATAGCACTCATAAATCTATCACTCACAAAAGGTTCAGTAATAATAATTTGCAATAGCCATAAAAAGAAGGATAACACAAATGTGGCAAATATTGTTTTTATTCCAAAGCCAAAGCCTAGAATCTTCAAAGCAGCGATAATTAATAAACCATTTATGATAAAGACAGAATACCCAACTTTAAAACCCATCATAAAATAAATAATAGTTCCAATTCCACTTACTCCTCCTCCAACAATTTCTGATGGAATAAGAAAACCGGTCCACGCTAGGGCATTTATGAAAAGTCCAAACGCAATAATAAAATAGGATTTAAACTGCTTATTGAAATTTAAAGGAGTTGTCATATTATTATAATGTATTAAATTCTGTGGCTTAAAGTATATTTGTGCAAAATTATGTTGAATTGCATTTGAACCAAATTATATTTGTCATTATTTTATATAAACCAAAAAATATTCGTTTTAGATATGAAGAATGAACTTGACTCGAAAGATATTCAGATTTTAAGTCTTTTGCTGAATAATGCACGGCTATCAAACAAAGAGATTGCTGCAAAGATTGAAATTGCACAGTCTAGTGCACACGATAGAATTAAAAAATTAACTCAGAAAGGATATTTGAAGGGGGCAAATGCCCAAATTGATCAAAAAAAGCTGGGACTTAATATTGAGGTAATGTTAGCCATTAAGCTAAATAAGCAACACCGTTCAATCATTACAGATTTTTTGGAAAAGGCATCTCAATTACCTGGTGTTATTCAATTGTTTCATATGGCAGGTGACAATGATTTTATTTTGCACATCGCAGTTAAAGACACTGACGAATTAAGGAGCTTTATTCTCGATAGATTATCTACTCTAGATTATATACACAGCACTCAAACTACTATGGTTTTACACAGTGAAAAGGTAAATAATATTCTATAAACATTCAGTAAGTAGTTCAGTTGTTAATCAGTTGCTTAGGTGATGAAGGCTATCAATTTTAGTTGATTCATTTTAATGTAACATAATGTTTTTGCATAAAAAGAAGCAATTTATTGCGACATTTTAAATTTAATTTAAAAGATAAGACTTTATCGTTCATGAGAAATTTTTATATCGCTATTGTTAAAGTTATAAATGAAACCTTGATCACACTTTTTAATTTTGACAGTCACAGACTACCAAAGGATTACAAACAAACTATAAAAGATAAACTAATGGAATACAAACATTTAAAAAACGGCTCTAAAAAAAGCCTTGACTTTCTTGTGCCCAAACTGAAGAAAAAAGGGCAATATCAAGTGAAACTGACATAAAAAGAAACCAACCCAAAAAAGACTTGCTTCAAGTGGCCATCAAAAAAAGGTACCTAATTTGATGTAAAACCTTTTTTCCTTTTTTAAGGTCTATACCTAATCGTTGACTTCTCCCTTACCATCAATTCCAAATCAGTCAACATAGTATATAGCTTCTCCCTATCAGCATGCCATATACTTAGTTATTGGCAACTGATATTATTCCAGTATTTCTTTTAGTTTTTCATTCAATTTTTCTCCTCTTAAGTTGCGTCCAATTATTTCTCCATTCTCGGCAATTAAAAAGTTGTCAGGTATTCCATTAATTCCATAAATGAGAGAAGCTTCATTTTTTTGACCTTTTAAATCACTGACGTGTTCCCAGTTTAAACTATCTTTATTTATTGCTTTTAGCCAACTTTCTTTGTCTTCGTCTAACGAAACTGCAAATATTTCAAATCCTTTTGGATTGAATTTTTCATAAGTTTTCACGAGGATCGGATTTTCTAGACGACAAGGACCACACCAAGAAGCCCAAAATTCGAGAAGTACAGCTTTTCCTTTCAAATTGGACAATTTTTTCAATTCTCCATTTTGGTTTTTCGATTCAAAGTCCGCAAATTGATCTCCGATTTTTGGTTCTTTATTTAACTCAATATATTTTGTGATTTCACCCCCGAATTTTGAATTTTTATTTTCTTTTGAAAGTTGTTCATAAAGTCCTTTGGTTTTTTCTTTTCCCCAAGTTGTTGAATAAAATGAGAGCATTGAAGCACTTACAATACTATTTGGATTATCTTTTATAAATTCAATTTCTAATTTTTGTGCCTCTTCTCTTGGTAAGGTATCTATTTTTTGATGTAAAATGAAACTCAAATTTTCTGGTTCAGAACCTGTTATTTTTGCATTTCTAAAATCAGTTTTAGTTGCGTCAAATGTCATTGGTTTATTTTCTGCCCACAAAAATCTATATTGAGAAAAGTCTTCAGTTCTTATGATTACTTGTAAAGGCGAGCTCGATAATTTTGATTTAAAAACAAATGTATTATTCTTAATTTTAGTTGAGTCGATAGTATTATTTTCAACTTCTAAATATAGAGTTGTTCCATTTTCAATTCCGTTCGTTGTTCCATTTAAAAAAAATTCCATCTCAGGTTTTTCATTGCACGAAATTGATAATAATATTATTATTCCGAATATTATTCTTTTCATCTATGTTTGTTTTTGCTTGTTGCCAATATTAACCTTAAAAATAGCGGTGCCTAAAGATAATAATTTTTTGGTCATTATTTATTAGGGATTTTAGGGGGTTGTTTCTTTACAAAGATTGGTTTTGAATGTGATTGATTTAAAAGTCTTAACATTCAAAACATGCTTTAATAAACGGTAAAATCTCGAAGCTAATTAATCTAAATCTCAATATTTGAATACACTCTATTATAAATATTTAAAGAAAAACCTCCAAACACTTCTTAAAATTTTGTTTTACAAGTACTTAATAGCAAATCAATAGCTGATTAATGGCCTCCAATGGCTTATCAATCACCTTGGATTGGAAGACCAACGGGTATGCAAAAACCTGTTGGTTCACCCTTAGTTATAAAGTTGAAGGTTTCTGTTTTGCCTAGATAGGTAGAAGTAAAACACAACAAAAAGAAATCACCCTAAAAAACACCTCCTTTAGATAACTAACCGAATAAAAGGGCATGTAAAGCACTCTAAAAAAAAACCTCTCCTTTTGTAAGGTTCTTACCAACTCCTAGAATTCTCCTTACCAGTAATCCCGAGTCAGTCAACAAATTATATAGCGGACTCCACTGAGCCTTTTGTCGTGCCTTATCAGGTAGGTCTGTCGAAGTATTCACATATTCATACTCCATATGCCAATTTATTAGCCCTAGTTATTTCTCCGGATATGCTTTTGTACCTGCATCATCCAGTCTTTTTCGATAGCTAATTTTATATCAGGTTCAATTCCAATAGATTCTAATTTTAGATATTTTGAGTGCTTTTTAGACGTTAGAACTACTACGTAATCTTCACAAGGTAGATTGTAATTAGAATCTACTATTTCGTATGCTGCTGTTCCACTCGTTCTATTTCCCAGGATGGTACAATTTTCAAAATCACTTAGTTTATATGCAAATTGTTCTGCATTACTTGCGGTTCTGTGATTAACTAAAACGTAGACATTATTTTGTTTAATATATTTCTTTAAAACTTTAAATAGTCCGTTAGAATTTCTGTCGCCACCACCACCATTATCTCGTAAGTCTAAGATTACATTCTTCTTGGTCAAAGTTCCTTCTAGAGATTTGTAAAATTCATTGGCATCAGAAAGTGTGGGATTCCAAGAGTTAAAACTCCCCACTTTTAAGTAGGTTGTTTCTGGTGATATTTCCTCTCTTAAATAGGTGGTTTGAGGATATTTTGAAACGGAATAATTAGGTATTGATGGCTCTTTTTGAAATCGCATAGTCAGAAAAACCCCATTTTCAATCCGTTCGCCATAGGATATCATTCTTTTACTAGTCATATTTCCACCAACAGCTAATAAATAATTATGGCCATAAGGAACTAAAGTGTAAATCACTTCACCAGCTTCCCAAACTTCATTTTCTGAATCTAAAATAATAGCTCTGTAGGAATCACTTTCTACCATTTTATAAACTCCAAGAGTCATATATCCTTTTCTGAAGTAAACGCCTTCAATAGAACTAATAGGTTGCTTTTTGAGTGCTGTTCTCAGACTATCTAAACTTATAACTGGTCTTGGATAAACAGTAAAGAGCTCTGATTTTTTAAATATTTTAAACTTAGCAGTATCATTTTTTAATTCTTCATCTAATCCTGTGTTAATGCCATAAAGATTACAATGTCTATCATTTAAGGAAAGCATCAACTTATTCAATTCAAGAAAACACTCATAATCAGGGTTTAGATTTCTAATCTCTTTTTTTTATTTTTGCATATTCCATCTCATAAGCCACTTTGCTTACTTTGTAGGAAGGTGTTTTTTGAATCTTTTCTTTTAAAAATTCTAAATCCATTTTACAACTGCAATCATTGATTTGAGCATTTGAAAATGCGATTGAGAAAATAAAAAAAAGAAGTGAAATAGGAGCCTTTTTAAATTTTCGCATATGTTTTTTTTTGATTAAAGTTAACGGTCTTGTTAAAAAGCGTTTCAATGCTTTTTAACTTTTGTGTGTGCCCAGTATGGGCGTCTTTTTAGCTACCGAAAGGTCGCTAATTGATTTAGAGGGTGAAAGTCCTCAATGCGCGGAGGTAAAGCTCTTGAACCCTTAGTAAGTCGCAAGCTTGTTAAGCGAGACTACAAATTCTGGTACTGACCCTACGGCTACGCTCAGGACAGGCCAAGTAGGAACAGAATATGAGCGACTGGAAAGATGGATTGCGAACTGTTGTATACAGCCTGTCCCGATTTTTATCGGGAGGATGCCTATGTACGGTGGTGTGAGGGGTGTACTCCGTCATCTGATGGCGGAGCCATCCACTCGATTGTAGGCAGTTATTTTATTCGATTTGCCTCTTTATCAACTCCTTGACTTTCTTGTATTACTCTATATTTTTCTATTTCGCCTTTTTCATTTGATATAAAAGTGTATGATACTTCAGGTGACCAACCATCAACGATAAACTTCGTTTTTGAAACTGGCACGAGTTCCATTTTATAGTCGGAACTCATCACTGCATAAAGTTTGTCATTTTCAAAAACTATTTCTTTTTCTTTTTGATTATGTGTTAAATATTTTCCTGCATATACTTTTAAAATCTTGCTGTCCAATTTAATTGGTTTTTCTATATCTTGGTTGTATAAAATTCTACGAGTGTTTTTTATAGGTATTTCTGTTTTAGATAATGAATTGTTTTGTAAAATAATTATTGTTTTATCATTGTCAATATCTCTTTCAATGTATGAAATGTAACCAGCCCAACCTCCGGAATGAGAAGCGACTCTTCCATATGTTTTTGTGCTATCAATCATCCAACCAAATCCATAGTCTGTTTGAGAACTGTCTTTTGTTATAACTGACGAAAATATCAGCTCACGGTCTTTGTCGTTGATTAACTTATTTTTGTAGAGCGCTCTATCCCATTTTAGTAAATCTTGTGGATTTGAGTTTACCATTCCATCTCCAACTATACCATCGAGATATACTACATAAAAATCTTTGCCAACTTCGTCAGGTAAAATCTTTTTTTGTAGACTATCCGAATAAATATATCCTTTAGCATAGTTCTGAATTTCTTTTGGTGCAAATCTTCTTCTATAAACGAAAGTTTTGTGCATATCTAAAGGTTTGAATATTTTGTCGTTCAGATAATTTCCAAATTCTTGTCCGCTAACTCTTTCAATAATCGTTGCTAAAATTAAATAACCAGTATTACTGTAATCCCATCTCTCGTTTGGTTCAAAAAGTTTTTTTGGTTGGACTTGTTTGAACATTTTAAGTATATCATCATTCGTTGCAATTTTTGATTTATCCCAATTTTTATCTGCAATACCCATATAATCTGGAAGTCCGCCTGTATGATTTAATAGATTTTTTATTGTAATTCCTTTATAGTCTATTAATTCGGGAACATATTTGGAAATATCATCTTGATAAGATATTTTCCCTTCCTTTTCAAGTTGAACAATTCCCATCGCAGTAAATTGTTTTGAAACTGATGCCAATTCAAATACTGTACTGTCATTTAATTTTCTATTAGTTTGCTCGTCAGCAAATCCATAGCTTTTCTCAAAGATTATTTGTCCATTTTCGGCAATTAATACACTTCCATTAAATGAACCGTTATCAAATAATTCGGAATACAGCGTGTCAAGTTTTAAAGTTTTTTCATTAATTACAGGTTCAGATTTTGCGATTTCTGTATTTTTTTTACAAGAGATTAAACAAATAAATCCAATAATTAGAATCAATAAATAGTTTTTCATTGGTTGATTAAATTTTAATTGATAAATGTTTTTATTGTATAACGGAATTTTCTTGGATAATTGCCTACAACCTTTTTGTATATGGTTTGTTGCGTGTTTCAAGTAACTAATTACTAACCAAGAAAGTCCGCGAGGACTTTCGCAAGTAGGCAAGAAGCTAGCCATACATTATATACGGTGTGTGCCCAGTATGGGTGTCTTTTTAGCTACCGAAAGGTCGCTAATTGATTTAGAGGGTGCAAGTCCTTTATGGGCAGGGGTAACGCCTTGAACCCTTAGTAAGCTGCTAGCTTGTTAAGGGAGACCTTAGAAGTGAAGTAAGCGAGACTACAAAAGTCTGAACCGACCCTACGGCTT
>NZ_PJBS01000334.1 GCF_002836055.1 Psychroflexus sp. MES1-P1E | reverse complement strand
TCACCACTCACCACTCATCGTTTTATTCTGTTCGTAATGATTTTACAGGATTAGAGGTCGCTGCTTTGATAGCTTGAAAGCTTACAGTAATTAAAGTGATGATTAATGCGCCAAAACAGGTAATTGCAAACACATCCCAACCGACAGGTGTTCTATAGTTGAACTTTTGCAACCACTCTCCCATAATATAATAGGCCAATGGAGACGCAATCAATAAGGCAATAACGACAAGCGTAATGAAATCTTTGGAGAGTAACAACCACAGCTGGCTAATAGAGGCTCCTAATACTTTTCTAACACCGATCTCTTTTGTTCTTTGTTCAGCAACGAAGGATGCCAATCCGAAAAGACCTAGACAACTAATAAAAATAGCTAAAGCTGTAAATACGCTTGCTAAACTGGCGATACGTTCTTCAGATTTAAATTTCGCACCATATTCTTCATCTACAAACTGATAATAGAACGGGGTGTTTGGGAAATTTCTTTTAAAGACCCCTTCAATAAGTGCTAAGTTTTCGCTAGTACTTTTTTCTGGATTCAGTCTAAGGTTGTAAAAAGCTACATTATTATAACTATCAAAAATATACAAAGCTTGTTTTACAGGATTGTAAGGCGATTGTATGATCATATCTTCCACAACACCAACAATTTCCAAAGGTGGATTTGGATTTTTGATATCCGAATCTCTGATATACTTTCCGATAGGATCTATAAGTCCCATATATTTTACTGCGGTTTCATTAATCAAAACTGCATTTGAATCTGAAGCGAATTCTCTTGAAAATCCACGTCCTTCAAGAATCTTTAAACCCAATGTTTCCGTAAATTCATAAGACACTCTAGTATGTGCAAAATCTTCTTGTAAACCCGCAGGTTTATCATCCCAGGTGAAGCCAGACTGATTGGACCAGACATTGGTCATTGGCCCGCTTGTACCAGCCATCTCTGCAGCACCACCTGAAGCAATAAATTGTTCGCGCAACATATCTTGTTTTCCAACAAATTCACTACTCATTACGGGAATTTGAATTAAGCCTTCCTTATCATAACCAACTGGTCTATCCTTACTGAATTGAATCTGATTCATCACCACAAGCGTTCCAATAATTAAAGCAACAGAAACGGTAAACTGAGTCACAACTAAAACTTTTCGAGGTAACGCGGAATAGCGTCCTGCTTTAAATGTGCCTTTTAAAACTTCGACTGGGTTGAAAGACGATAAGTATAACGCCGGGTAACTACCTGCTAAAATTGACGTGATAATTACAAAGAGTAATGAAATTAACCAGAACTGACTATTTGCCCACGGAAAAGCGATCGATTTACTAGCCAGATGATTAAATCCATTTAAGAATAATAAGACCAGACCAAGTGCACCAATAAACGATAGTAAAACAATTAAAAAGGATTCACTTAGAAACTGTAAAACAAGCTGACTCCGTTGAGAACCAATCGATTTTCTGATGCCAACTTCAGTTGCTCGTTTTTCTGAACGTGCTGTACTTAAATTCACAAAGTTGATACACGCTAATAGCAAAATAAATACACCTATAACTCCAAATAACCAGACGTTTTCTATGCGCCCTCCACTTTGAATTCCATTTTCAAAATCACTTCTTAAATGCCACTCTTCCATTGGAAATAAAAATAATTGTGGGTTATATTGAACCAACTCAGGATCTGCATCTTTCTTAATATCACTAATTTTTGAGGTTACAACATCCATAGATGTGTTTTCATTAATTTGAACAAAAAGTTGAAATGAATTATTCCCCCAATTATCTTTGGACCATTTTAACCATTCTTGTGTGGTTACATAATGTTTCCAAGGGATGATATACTTCATTTCGCTAAATGAATTATTTGCTGGAATATCTCTGTAAATGGCAGTGACCATTAAGTCGTCTTCGCTGTTAACTTTTATGATTTTTCCTAGTGCAGTTTTATTTCCAAATAAAGTATTGGCTGCAGATTCAGCTAGCATGATTGAATTTTTCTCTTTTAGACCATTTTTAAGACCTGCAATAATATCTAAACCCAGCATGTCTGGCGCAGCTTCTTGCATGGCATTTCCAGATTTGTAAATGTTGGTTTCTCCAAATTTCAGGTACCGTGATTGCTCCCAAGATGCCATAACAATATGCTTAAAATTAGCATTGTAATTTTCACGTAGGGCAAATTCTAAGGGTCTTGGAATTGAAGGGCCAGTGCTAATATTATCATTAGTCGTTTGACTTTGATAAATCTGGGCAATACTGTCCTTATTTTCATAATGGTTATTAAAATTAAGCTCATCTGCAATCCATAGGCCAATTAAGATGGTCGCTGCCATGCCTATGGCTAAACCAGAAATATTGATAAAGGAATACACCTTATTTTTAATAAGATTTCTAAAGGCTATTTTAAAATAATTTTTAAACATCTTTTTTGGTTATTATTCGTTAGTTGCTTGTTAATTGCTGTACCATTTAAAAAATATATCTGGCAAACCTAACCATCGTCAGGGTCGCAAAGGTTTTTATATATTCTTTCTTCACTCACCACTAATCACTACCCTTTAGAAACTACTCATTAATCTGTTTTTAAACTCTTGGTTGGATTCGCTATCGCTGATTTCACAGCTTGGAGGCCTACCGTAAAGGATGTAATGAGCAAGGCCATTAGCCCACCTATTGCGAACATCCACCATTGAATAGTAATGCTATGAGCAAAACCAGATAACCACGCGTTCATTACATACCAAGCTATAGGAATAGCTAAAATTGCCGCTATGCCTACAAGAAGGATGTAATCTTTAGAAAGTAAGATGATAATCTTTAACACTCCAGAACCTAAAACTTTTCTAATGCCTATTTCTTTCACACGTCTTTTGGCCATAAAAGAAATCAATCCAAACATGCCTAAACACGAAATAAAGATGGTTAAGAGTGCTACTACATTTACGGTTTTCAACATGCCTTCAATTAAGCGGTATTGCGCACTGACTTTATCAGTTAAAAATTCTTGTTCATAGGTTCTTCGAGATTCAATAGTGCCAAATCCGTTTACGATAAGTTCTTCTACTGTCTTTTCATGTCCGACCTCTACCTTTACGGAAAGAAAGTGAGGGTAGGCTAAATCCTTTTTATCACGATAAAAATGGACTAGGGGTTCTACTGCATTTTGCATATCTTGAAAGTGAAAATCTTCCATAACTCCCACAATTGGATAACTAGATGAGGTGCTTCCTTTTGCTTTCAATTGTTTGCCTTCAATAGCATCCCATCCTAAAGCTTTCATTGCTGTTCTATTAATCAGTACTGGGTAATCATCAGCTTGATCTAGGTTTTTATCAAAATCTCGTCCCATTACCAATGGAATTTCGAAGGTCTTGAGGTAGTCTTGATCTGATCTTGCGTAACGCATTCTAACTTCATTATCTGTTTCAGGATCATACAACTGCGTGTAATTAAAATTATAATCGGAAGGAATGCCATCGCTTACCGAAACATTTTTTACATAAGAATTGGCTTCGAGTTTGTCTAATAAGGCATTAAAATTTGACGAAGCGGTTTCTTCATTTTTGAACTCTAGATTGATGTTACCTACTAGAACATTCTCCCTGCTAAAACCCAAAGGAGCATTTTTCATAAAACCAATTTGACTATTCAAGATAATAGCGATACAGATAAATAGAATCGCAATACTAAATTGCAGAACTATAAAAGAATTTCGAACAAGAAAATTACTTTTAATAGCATTTATCTTTCCCTTAATTCCTTTTGAAATAGGTATGTAGATAAACCGTAAAGTGGGAAGTATGCCTACTATTAAAGTTACTAGAAGCCCCAATGCCATAACAAATAAAATCACGGGATAATCTTTTTCTATTGAAAAGGAAATCTTACCAAAGTCGGCACCATAAATTGAATTTAATTTAGGCAATAAAAAGCCTAGAAAAAGAAGTGCTGAAATGGAGATAGATGCAAAGACCAATATGCCATTCTCCATGCAAAACTGAATGATAATATCTTTTTTACTACCCCCTAATATTTTCCGTACCGCTATATCTTTAGTCCGGCGATACATTGTTGATGCATTTAGATTGAGAAGGTTAATCAGAACAATGAGTAATATAAAAACCGATGCGGCTATACACCCATTAATAATAGTTTCTACCACAGGAATACTTTCTATTCTAATGTCTGCAAAAGGCAAAGCTTTTATGGCTGCAATTATAGTTGGATCGGAATAGTTTTTTTGAACCAAGTCTTCCACACGGCTTTCAAAGGCTCCAATATCTGTATTTGGTCTTAATTTTAAATAATTCATACTAAAGCTATCTCCCCAATCCGAACGGGCCTTAAAACTGGGATAACTTTCTAAAAGTTGAGCAGGCATCACCACACCTATCCGAAAAGCAGAATACGGACTAATAGGTTCTAAAACTCCGGTAATTGTGAGATTTAAGCTGTCATTTGCTTTTAGGATTTCTCCAACAGGATTGGTTTTTCCAAATATTTTCTCACTCACTTTATGGGTAAGGACAACAGAATACTTTTTATCTAAAGCTGTTTTGCGATTACCATGTTTTAAGGCTAAAGAGAAAACATCAAAAAACGCTGGCTCCACATAATTAGTTTGTTCTTGAAATTCCAATTCACCATATTCCAGCCAAAGTTCGCTCCAGTTCTGTAAGTGAGAACCTGCGACTACTTCTGGGGAAGATTTAATGATTTCATTTAGGAGTAGATATGGAGTTTCTGTGTACGAATCTCCACCTGTAGTATATGTTTTTAAAAAAAAGATATTCTCTTGGTCCTCAATATTAGCATCCGCATCATAATACGCATATACAGAAAAAATAAGAGTTAATACACTACCAATCCCTATACTTAAACCCAACAGGTTAAGTGTAGAAAGCAATTTGTTTTTCCACAGATTTCGAAAAGATATTTTAAGGTGATTTTTAAGCATAATTTCTAAGGATTACTGTTCGCTTTGTACTGAACTTGTTTAACTCCGTTGCATCCTCGAATTCAGCATCTGATTAATTTGGCTTCAATACTTCAGTACAGTTGGTTAATTGATTGATTTCATACTGAAGTGTTTTCCGCCTGATTGATTGATGAAAGTCGATTTATGCCAATATATTCTCCGTCACTTTCTGTCCGTCTAGCATTCTAATGATGCGGTGACTGTATTTAGCATCATGTTCACTGTGTGTTACCATAATAATGGTCGTGCCAGCTTCGTTGAGGTCTATCAGTAAATCCATCACTTCGTTCCCATTGGTGCTATCTAAGTTACCTGTAGGTTCATCTGCCAAAATTAATTTCGGTTTATTGACTACAGCTCGGGCCACAGCAACACGTTGTTGTTGACCTCCAGATAATTGCTGTGGAAAGTGATTGCGACGGTGCATAATTCCCATTTTTTCTAGAACTGCTTCCACTTGTTTTTTGCGTTCAGCTGTTTTTACACCGGTATAAATTAAGGGCAATTCCACATTTTCAAAAACCGTAAGTTCATCGATGAGGTTAAAACTCTGAAACACAAAACCGATATTGTGCTTACGCAGTTCCGAGCGCTTCCTCTCATTGTAACCGGCTACTTCCACACCATTAAATAAAAAGCTTCCGCTATTGGGATCATCTAATAGTCCAAGAATGTTTAGTAATGTTGATTTACCGCAACCAGAAGGTCCCATAATGGCTACAAATTCACCTTCTTTCACTCCAAAAGACAATTTGTTTAGAGCTATTGTTTGCACTTCTTCTGTTTTATAATACTTTTCTAAATCTTTAATTTGTATCATTTACTTCTTTTTTTATGATCCCAGCGAAAGCAGGAATCTGTTAATTTTTATTATAATTAGTATTCAATTTTGCATTTACCTTATTCTGTAATTGTATTTTTCTCACCACTCACCACTCACCACTCACCACTCACCACTCACCACTCACCACTCACCACTCACCACTCACCAATCACCAATCACCACTTACCACTCATTTCAATATTCTAACTTCTGTATTCAATATTTGATTTTCTCACCGCTCACCACTCATTTCAATATTCTAACTTCTGTATTCAATATTTGATTTTCTCACCGCTCACCACTCATTTCTTTATTCCAACTTCTGTATTCGATATTCTCATCTCTATTTTCTCACTTCTAAAAAACTTTATTTCAAAATCAACTCCTCTGTATCTCCAAAGGAATCATAACTTGAAGTCACCACTTTATCTCCAGGATTTAAACCTTCAAGTACCTCGTAATATTCGGTGTTCTGGCTTCCTAGTCTAATATTAACTTTGTAAGCAGTAGAACCTTCTTCACTAATTTTAAAAATCCAATTGCCTCCTGTTTTTTGAAAGAATCCGCCTTTAGAAACGAGTAAAGCTTCTTTCTCCGCGCTCAATGCTACCCGAATCTGTAGATTCTGTCCTCTTCTAATGCCTTTTGGTACATCTCCTTCAAACTTCATATCGACCTGAAAACGACCATTGGTAACCTGAGTAAAAACTTTTTTAATGGTTAACGTGTAGTTCTTATTATTCAATGTGAATGTTCCGGTTTGGCCATTGTAAATCCTAGAGATATAATGTTCATCTATATCCACTCTTACTTTGTATCCACTGGTTACATCTACTTGTCCAAGCCGAGTGCCTTTAGTTATAGATTGGCCTATTTCTGCATCAAGCGATGTCAACTGACCATCAATAGGGGCACGCACCACCAAATCACCTACTTTTTTGCGCATTAATTCTAACGCACTTTGTGTTCTGATATAAGAGTTTTTTGCTTGGTTGTTTTCGAGTTGCGTAGAAATTGTATCCTCAGATAAAACACGCTTAGCCAGTTTCATACGTTCTTTTTGGTATTCAAAATTATTGTGAGACGATTCGTAATCCATTCTACCAATAGCACCATTATCGTATAAGCGTTTGTTTAAATTATAGACGCGTTTTGCTTCAATTAAACTGTTTTCTACATCCGTAAATTGATTTTGTCTATTAATGGTGTTTTGACGCGCTGCATTCTGAGAAATCTGCATCTGTGTTAATAAATTATAAACCGATGTTTCTTGATTGATCAAGCTCAACTCCAAATCGGTATTAGATAATCTTAAGATGGGTTGCCCTTGTTCTAAAATCGCGCCGTCTTCTACAAACTTCTCTTCTACACGTCCACCTTCTAAAGCATCTAAATAAATAGTTGTAATGGGCAAGACAATACCATTAACAGGAATGTTTTCTTGAAAAATAGCTTTATTCACTGTATGAATAGAAATCCGTTCTGTCTCTACATTTAATTTGGAACCTCCAGAAGTTTGAAGAATCACATATAGTATTAAAGCGATGATGGCCAAAACACCAACTATAAGCCCGAGCTTTTGGATTGAAAATTTTTTCTTTTTAAGAGGTACGTCCATTTTTTAATTTTTAATTCAATTATATAAGTAGTGAAGATGATGCCAAAGCTGTAAAGTACTGTATATCAGTATTTAAAATTTTAAGCGAAACTAAATATGTTCGATTTTGATACAGGTTATGTCCGAAAACGAACACTATCAAATCCTATTGGACTTTTAGTTTTTGAAGTTTAATTAGCTAGATATAAATTCGTAATATTGTCATAATGGTTTTAAAAAATGCAAAAATACTAGTCATAGACGATGATGCCGATGTGCTTATGGCTATGCGATTGCTTCTAAAGCCTTTCGTAAAAGAGGTGGTTATCGAAAAGAACCCTAATAATATTTTATCTCAAATTGATAAAGTCAGTTATGATATTATCATATTGGACATGAATTTTAATGGGTTAGTAAATACGGGTAATGAAGGTGTTTTTTGGCTGAATGAGATCAGAAAACAAAAACCTGAAACGTCTGTTATTTTAATGACGGCCTATGCTGAAATTGATTTAGCCATAAGAGGATTAAAGGAGGGAGCTGCAGACTTTTTAATGAAGCCTTGGAAGAATGAAAAGATCATAGAGACTATAACTACAATTCTTAATCATAAGAAATCTAAAAGCACTCAAAAGAGTCAACTTAAATCAAGCACTGTAGAAATTATTGGTGATAGCATCCTTATGAAGGACGTCTATGTCAAATTAAGAAAAGTAGCTCCAACAGATGCCAATGTATTAGTCCTTGGAGAAAATGGTACGGGTAAAGATTTAATTACTAGAGCTTTGCACGATCATTCTCACAGACGAGACAACGCTTTTATTAAAGTTGATGTAGGTGCCTTAACTGCATCTCTTTTTGAAAGTGAATTATTTGGTTACAAAAAAGGAGCGTTTACAGACGCCAGAGAAGATAGAAAAGGTCGCTTTGAAGCAGCTAACGGCGGCACTTTATTTTTAGATGAAATAGGAAATATCAGTTTAAGTCAGCAAGCAAAGCTTTTAACAGTGCTTCAAAATAGACAGGTTACTCCTTTAGGATCAAATGAATCCATTCCCTTGGATATCAGATTGATTTGTGCTACCAATAGTGATCCAAAATTACTAGCTGACGAAAGCAAGTTCAGAAAGGATTTAATTTATAGAATCAATACGGTTGATATTGTAGTTCCACCATTACGAGATCGAGGTACAGATATAATGGAATTGTCGCGCTATTTTATTTCCATATATGCTGAAAAATACAATAAGAATCCATTTTCTTTTGATGCTGGATTTATTACAAAATTAAAAAAACACGACTTTCCTGGGAATGTAAGGGAGCTTCAATATGTTTTAGAGCGTGCTATTATTATGACTGATGGAAATATTTTAAAAGCGGAAGATTTGGTGTTTTCATCTATAGAGCGACCAACAACCACACCTAGTCTAGAAAGTAAAAGCTTAAACCTAGACGATTTGGAAAAAAATGCTATTCTAACCGTATTAGAGAAACACAAAGGAAATGTTTCTAAATCTGCTAAAGAACTTGGCATTACCAGAGCAGCCTTATACAGACGACTAGAGAAATATGAACTATAACGGTTACATTTTAAAACTATTTTTTAGAATCTTTCTTTTGGTTTGTACCATACTCGCCTTTGGGTATAGCATCTACATAGATAAAACGGCTTATAGTATTTTGATAAGCATCGGTTTATTTTATTTAATTATTAATACGTACACCTTCGTAAAACGCCGTTTTGTAGCCATGGACGATTTTTTTGAAGCTGTTAAATATCGTGACTTTTCTAGATGGTTTCCTGAGGATAGAGGACCAAAAGACATTCGGTTTTTATATACGGGGTTCAATGAAATTAATAGAACCATTAAAGAAATTAATTCTCAAAATCAAGCACAATACGTCTATCTACAAAAGATTTTAGAAATGGTAGATATTGGTATTATCGCTTATAATCTTGAATCTGGTGATGTGCTTTGGAGCAACGATTCCTTTGGCGAAATATTAGACATGCCCTCTTTTAAAAATATTCGGTTTGTTGAAAACAGAAAACCAGAATTGTTTACTACTATTTTTGAAACTTATCACAGAGAACCTGATTCACTTTCCATAGCCTTACAAAATGATAGTATAAAAATTTTAATTTCTGATACTGTTTTTCAAGTGGAAGCTGATGCATTTAAACTCATCGTAATTCAGAATATCGACGATACTTTAAATAAAAATGAGTCGGAATCGTGGAAAAAATTATTGAGTGTAATGACGCACGAAATTATGAATTCCATTACACCAATTTCATCATTAGCAGACACCTTACAAATGAACTTAAAAGTTGCTATTGAAAAACCCAAAGAATCGCATTTAGAATTGGAGGATCTTAGTGCTGGCATAAAAACTATTAAAAATCGAAGTGAAGGCCTTTTAAAATTTGCAAAAACCTACCGCAGTCTTAGCAAAGTAACTCACCTTAATTTGCAAAGGACTAGAGTTTCGGATTTGTTTGATAATATTCAATTACTTATGCAGCCTTCTATACAAGCTAAGCATATTGCAATAGAATTCAAGATCACATCTTCAAAATTAGAATTGGATATAGATGCGCATCTTATTGAACAAGTTTTAATTAACTTGATCTTGAATGCTGTTGACGCTTGCAAAAATAAAGACGATGCAAAGATTAAAGTATCTGCATCTCAAAACACGAATAGAGCAATTGTTCTAAAAGTTATTGATAATGGCTCTGGAATTCCAAAAGATATTTTAGAAAATATTTTTATACCTTTCTTTACTAGTAAAGCTACAGGAAGCGGAATTGGCTTAAGCCTCTGTAAGCAAATCATGCTGCTACACAAAGGTAGAATAATTGTAAAAAGTATAGAAGGGGAAGGTTCTGTCTTTAGTTTGGTCTTTTAAATAATAAATCAGAATTTTTTTGGCTTTTAAAGCCAAATGGATTGTCTAAAATTTTATAAAAATCAAAACCAAAGTGTATTTCAAATTTCTGAATTTTAAATTCTGGAGTAGTGAGAATAGGCAAGTGGTGTTGAATAAGTAAAAAGCAAAATCACCATCAAATCACTGTTTTAAATACTTCTAATATTACTTGAAACTTGATGTAATTCATACGCTATTAACTCGTAATTTTGCAGACTTAAATAAGATGAGTAATGAAGCGTATAAGTGAGTATAAGAAGCTCTTTGGAGTTGAGACTAAGATTGAATTAAAGTCTTTAAAAAAGGCATATCGCAATTTGGTAAAAGAATGGCATCCAGATAAATTTCAAGACGGAGATGCTTTACAAGAGGAAGCTGAGATCCAAAGTCGGAAAATTATTGATGGTTATCATTTCTTAGTCAGTATTGCCCCTGAAACTATTGAGGCCAATGCAGATCAATACACCCAAACTGTCAACACAGGTATTGCCGACTTTCAGCATAAGAGCATGGTGTTAGAAATCACGTTTATGGATGGTACCACTTACGAGTATTTTGGTGTGACTAAACCGATCTATATTAAAATGGTAAATAGCAATAAAGTTAACCGTTTTGCTAAACGCTCCATTTATCCTAATTACACTTTCAGAATGTCTAAACGCGAGCAAGAAGCTGTTTAGACGACTAACTAGCCTTACATAGATTGCACTGAGCTTACTTGACGAGCTCAAACTGAGTAGTGTTGAAGTTAGGAAAGTAAGCCCCATATTTTTAGTTTATTAATTCAACTGAGTTTGCCCTAGATATACTTAAAGTATCTAGGGCTTTTTTTTTAAAAAAATTAAGTCATTTCTTATAAAGTTACTTGACGAGAATTTTTTGATTATTTTTCTATTTCGTATTTTCTATTTGTTTATCATTAAATTGGTACACTAATACCAATTTAAACCTATAATGTCGCAATAAATCATTTCTTTTTCGCCTGCTTTTTATTAAAAATAATTACCGTAACTAAGGCTATGCTAATTATTTTAATCCATAAAAAAACTTGAGCTGAGCTACGTCCTAGTATAATTTAATTAATACGACATTATAAATTTAATTTGGTATAACAAAGCTCACTGGTATAGAATTTTTATCTAAATATGAGCTTGAAGATTTTGCTATGGAAGTGATAATTTCAAAAGAAGCAAAACTTGTACTTGTTTATAATGAATTTGCTCGGGGTTTTTTAGTATTTTTTGAAATTATCTTTTTTAGAAACGCGGCATCTTAAAGTGAAAAGCAGACCAGGCCCAGGAAACATCATGATAATGGTGTACGTTGTACAACAACAACTTTCTTGCGAAGAATTCCTTATTGTTCCTTTATTTGGGGTGTGGCTTAAATGAGGACTAAAGGCATAATAATTTGGTAAATCGAGACAACATCAATAATGCATTAAAGTTAATGGACCAGAAGCATAGACTATTGATTTCTTTGACTCCAAATTAAACTACACAATTTAGGTTGAAAAGTTACATAACCCGTTAATATGTCTTTATTTTAACCAAAAAACCTACACTCAGTATTGCTGAAGTGTAGGAGGGAGGCTTTAGTTTTTGATTATTTATGAAGTCCTCACAGGCATGGGTTTCAGTTTAATAAACCCTAATGTATCTAAGACTCTTATGATCAAATAAGTCATATCAATTTCATGCCATTTCACACCAAAATTGGGACTACTTGAGTGTTTATGGTGATTGTTATGATAGCCTTCGCCCATCATTAGAAAATCAAATGGGAAGAGATTTTTACTCGTATTTTTAACTTTGTAATTCACATACCCAAAAATATGACCAAACCAGTTGATTATGACTCCATGAATAGGTGCCATTGCAAGGGTAACAGGCAATAATAACCATTCCCACCAAGTGGTGGCGAAAAATGAGAAAAACAAAATATAAGCAGACACCCATAATATACGAGAGATTCTAGAACTTGCAAAAAGATCGAATTCTTTCCATTGGGGAACATTTTTTGTAAATTTTTGATCCACTTCAACACGCTGTTGATTGATGTCTTGATAAATCGTTTTTGTTTTCCACATCATAGCAAATAAATTCGCATCATGAGATGGGGAGTGGGGGTCTTTTTCAGTATCGGTGTAAGCGTGGTGCATGCGGTGCATAATACCATAACCATAAGCACTTAAGTAACTTGGACCTTGAAAAATCCAAGTCAGCACAAAGGTGATGCGTTCCATTGTTTTTGACATCGTAAAGACTTGGTGTGCTGCGTAACGGTGTAAAAAGAAGGATTGAAAAAAGAGACCTCCATACCATAGTGTAGCAACTAATAAAACTATCAACATAACTTTTTTTTTACAAATATACCTTGATGTAAACTGGGAAACAATGAACCTAAATCAATAAAACCAGGCTTACAAACGTTTTCTAATTCTGCTTAAAGCCTGTGAAGTCACCCCGATATAAGAGCTGATATATTTTAAGGGAATTTCTTTTAAAAGTTTTGGACGTTCCTTAAATAGATTTAAATAGCGTTCTTCTGCAGTGAGATTTAGTAAGTTCTGTTCGCGTTTGGATTTTATCAAATAAAGGCGTTCAGCCGTTAATCTTCCAATCAAATTACCTAATTGCGTTTTTTTGTAAACCAACTGTAAGTCTGCATACGTAATACTCAACATCTTTGTTCCTGTCAGGGCTTGTAATTGATAAGCTGAAGGAGTTCGGGTTAAGAAAGAATCGTAAGCACTCACAAACTCATCTTTAAAACTAAAACCAAAAGTGATCTCTTTATCTGGGTCTTCCTTAGGAATGTACAAACGCACAGCACCGGATTCTATAAATGAAATGTGGTTTTCTATATCTCCTGCTTTTAAAAAAACGGATTTCTTAGGGAAAACACGGGGTTGTAATTTTGACGTAAAGAAGTCCCAATCTAAGTCGGATATGGGAACTATTTTATCCAAGAATGCTTTGATTTGTTTCAACTTTTTTATTTAAATAAGTTAACACGCAAATGTAAAAATTATGGGCGTATCAAATAAGGGGAGTCGTTAATTTACTTATTCGTTAATACTTGTCTATCTAAAATTGTAACCAGTCAATTAGTTTTATTTATTAAAATTTTAGCCATATGTCACACAAAGCGCACAAAGAAAAAAATGGAAAGAAGCGCAAAGTGATAACTCCTAATTTATACTTTTAAACGTTTACAAATGACATAGCATTCTTTGTGTAAAACTTATAAATTAATGCAATTATTTGTGCAAACTGAATACTATAGAAAACGAGAGGGCAACAGAAAAGATTGAATATTATTGAACGTATTGCTCGATCTTCATCAATTCTTTAAAAGACTTTCGATAGGATTGACTAATAGGAACTTTTACATTAGCTCATTCAATCAGATTTCCACTCACAGAACGAATTTTAGATACCGACACAATATAAGATTTATGTACTCGCAAAAAATCATTGAATGGAAGTAACTTTTCAATAGAAGACAAGCGCTCCAAGGTTAAGATTATTTTCCCTTGATAGTGAATCTTACACTACTGCCCATAACCTTCCACATAATCAACATAATCAACATCATCAAACCTCAATTAATGATGTTTTTTGTCAGCTTTAATAAAAAATGTGTTTGCTTTTTCCTCTTCTTTTTTCTTTGTGAGCTGTTTCTTTTTTACGCGCTGTATCGCACTATAGAATCGATCCAAACTGTAGGGTTTTAAAAAGTAGTCGGCAACATTTAGTTCGTAGCTTTCTAGGTCATATTCATCATAGGCAGAAGAAATAATCACTTCTGGCTTATTGTTCAACAACTTGAGCATAGAAATCCCCGTGATTTTTAGTGTTTTGATATCTAGAAAAATTAGGTCGGTAGTATTTTTTTTCAGCCACTTCATTGCATCAATGGCCTTATAAGATTGGTGAGCCAGTTCCAAAAAATCAAATGCCCTTGCATAATTAATAATTACATCCTGTGATGGGAGTTCATCATCAACTATGAGATACTTCATCTGTTTTGTCAATTGTGAGTGAAACATCAACTATGCCATTTTCATCTTTAATAGTTAAACTATGGGCATCAGTATAAGCTAAATTCAGTCTTCGTTTTAAATTTATTAATCCTTTTCCTTCTTTTTTTTGTTCATTATTTCCATATTGATTTTTCACATGAAATTGAAGTTCACCTTTTTGAAGCTGTATTGAACAATGAATATAACCTCCTTTAATCATGGATTCTACGCCATGTTTAAAAGCATTTTCAAGCAAATTGATGAAAAGTAAAGAAAGTACTGGATAAGAGAGTTCGTCTATTTTAGATTCAAAATGAATTTCTGTTTTGTTGCTTAAGCGTATTTTTCGAATTTCAAAATAGTTCTCCAAATAGTCCATCTCTTCTTGTATGTTTACATAGGGTTTACTTGCATCATAAATGACATATCGCATTAATTCAGAGAGTTTTAGTATTGCCTTAGGCGCATTTTCAGAATTACTAAGACTAAGGGAATACATAGTATTCAGCGTATTGAAAAAAAGTGTGGATTGATCTGATTTTTTAAACT
>NZ_PJBS01000333.1 GCF_002836055.1 Psychroflexus sp. MES1-P1E | reverse complement strand
TGCTTATTCTAAACAAATTATGGGCTATAAATTAGACAACAACATGAAGACATCACTTTGTACTGAAGCGCTTCAAATGGCTATTAAAAACAGAAAATACCCTAATAAAAAACTCATTCATCATTCAGATAGAGGTTTTCAGTATTGCAATCCAAAATATACAGAATTTGCCGAAAGTAACGGCATCATGATGAGTATGACAGAACAATACGACCCATACGAAAATGCAATTGCAGAAAGGATTAATAGAACTTTAAAATATGAATATGGACTTAGAAACTGCATTAAAAATACGGTTATTGCTCAGCAAATAACAAAACAAGCAGTATCTATTTACAACAATTTAAGAACCCATTTTAGCCTAGATTTAAGAAAACCTGCGGAAGTGCATTTGAATCCGAATATAAAATATAAATCATATCGTAGAAATAACGTAAATTTAACTGAACTTCTAATTTAGAAAATAGCTAGTTCAAATTAAACCTAAAAAAGGTCAACCTATATCAGTTTAATACAAAACAATGTGCCTTAACGAACATTAAAAAAATGAGAAACTATTTAGAAACATTTGAAATACTGACCAAAGACGAAATTGATTTATTTGAAAAAAAGGCAGTTCATAAAAAGCTAAAAAAAGTCGATTTTTTTATCAAAGAAGGTCAGATATCTAAAGAAGTTGGTTTTGTAATTTCTGGATTATTTAGATCGTTTTATCATTCATCATCAGAAGAAGAAGTAACATATTGCTTTACTTTTTCCAGTTCTTTTGTTAGTGCTTACTCATCATTTTTATCACAAAAAAAAACTGCTGAAAATATCCAAGCCATAACTGACATTGAGTTATTAACTATCTCAAGAGATGGGATTCTTAAATTAGAGCAATCAAGTACTAACTGGTTAAAATTTTTTAAGTTTATCGCTGAACAAGAATATATTAAAATGGAAAAAAGGATTTTCTTGTTACAAAAAGAAACTGCTGAAAAACGGTATCTCGATTTACTCACTAACCAACCTGAGTTTTTACAGTTAATTCCTCTTAACTTCCTTTCTTCATATTTAGGAATTACTCAAAGGCATTTGAGTCGAATAAGAAAGTCGATTTCGAATTAGACAAATGTCCTTTCAAAAAAGTTTCATAGTCCTGTTCTTTGTAAAAAGATAAAGAGCAAATATGAAACAAGTTTTAATAATTAACGGTCATCCTGACAAGCAGAGCTATAATTATGCGTTATCTGAAGCTTATTTAAAAGGCGCAAATAAAACAAATTCAAAATTGAGCCAAATTAACATTTCTGAATTGGAATTTAATCCTAATCTAAAGTTTGGTTATCGAAAAAGAATGGAATTAGAACCCGATTTAGTTGATGCAATAGACAAAATAAAAAAAGCTGATCATATCGTATGGATATTTCCAATGTGGTGGTATGGCCATCCTGCATTAATGAAAGGATTTATCGACAGAGCATTTGTTCCAAGTATTACCTATCAACCAATTGAGGGAAAACCATTACCAGAAATGCTCTTGAAAGGAAAATCGGCTCGCTTGATTATTACAGCTGATACGCCAAAATGGTATGATTTTTTAATTATGAACAGACCAGCAATAAATCAGTTCAAAAAAGGGACTTTGCAATTTTGCGGAATAAATCCAGTTAAAGTAACTTATATTGTACCAATCAAAAATTCAACTTCTAATTTTAGAAAAAAATGGCTGGAAAAAGTATATTTATTAGGAGAAGGCGTGGAGTAATTAATGCCAACACCGAATATCGTATATTTAAAAACAGCGTAAATCAATTTTTAACCTGTAGCCATATTTCAGGACAATACATTGTCGTAACATAACTAAAAAAATGACAGAATTACAGAAATATATTACTTCCTATTTTGGAATTACCAACGAGAATATGGACAAAATAACATCCTTGTTCACGGAATCGGAACTTAAAAAAGGAGAATACTTCTCGAAATCTGGTCAATATTGCGAAAAACTTAGTTTTGTACGAAGTGGTTTTATCCGCGTTTTTGCAACTGCTAAAGACAAGGAAGTTACGCAATGGATTTCTTCAAAAGGCTATTTTTTGACTGATTTAAACAGTTTTAATTTCAAACAAAGGGCAAGATGGAATATTCAAGCCTTAAACGATTGTGAACTCTACACAATCAATAAAGAAAACTATGCTCTTTTGAATAATATTGTGCCGAATTGGTCTGAAATGGAGAAACAATTTATTGCAGGTTGCTTCATTCAACTAGAAGATAGGATTTTTAGCCATCTTTCTCTTAGTGCTGAAGAACGTTACGACAAACTTTTTGAAAATAGCAAGGAGCTTTTTAACCAAGTTCCGCTACAATATCTCGCATCAATGTTAGGGATGTCGCCCGAGACGTTCAGCAGAATAAGGAACAAAAAGATTTCTTGATTTTTATCAAGAGCAAAAGCTCTATCTGCAACTAACTTTGTCAGATAAATTAAATATTATGACAAAGCAGATTAAAACATCGATTACTATAAATGCAAGCAGGCAAAAGACATGGGAAATACTTACGGACTTTGAAAAATATTCCGATTGGAATTCGTTCATTAAATCGGTTTCTGGAGAAGTGATAGTTGGAAACCGAATCAAAGTAAAATTACAGGGAATGATTTTTAAACCTGTTGTTATGACATTTAAGGAAAATATCGAGTTCA
Organism: Psychroflexus sp. MES1-P1E; assembly: GCF_002836055.1. GTDB lineage: Bacteria > Bacteroidota > Bacteroidia > Flavobacteriales > Flavobacteriaceae > Psychroflexus. Next base: position 12,458 of record NZ_PJBS01000333.1, on the reverse strand, counting down.
AGTGGTTAGGTCATCTTTTATACAAAGGTCTTTTTGATGGAGAGCATAGATTCTACCTGACCGACAATGAAGATGGGTCTGTTAATTTTGAGCAGAGTGAAAATTTTAGCGGGATTTTAGTTAACTTATTTTCAAAGAGTTTAGACAAGAACACGAGGAATGGATTTGAACAAATGAACAAGGAATTAAAAGTACTTGCGGAAAAACACTAAGCGTAGCAAAGAACTGAAGTGAAAAACAACTTTTTTCTTCATTAATTTGAGGTATTATTATTCCAGGCTCTTAGATTAGTTCATTGGATTCTGGAGCCTTTTTTAATTTATTTAAATTTTACTATTTATGCAATACAGAAACGTAAGTTTCATCAATCGATGCGATTGATTTTTGTATGTCGTTCTTTGTCTTTCGATGTATACCAACTGGATTAACGACTAGTGATCTCCTGCCGTAGGATTCAAAACACGGATGCGAATTGTTACCGCAGCAAACAGCCTCATGAACTGTGGTACTTCTTAATCTAAATAGTGACCTTATCTGCATAGTCATTAGGAAGTTTAGGTTGTGGTTGAATAGAAAATATCTTAAACTCTTAGATATCTGTATGCCAATATCAATGAATGGCTTAGGTGTCGCAGTTTGTGAAGTGTTAATATCTTTTTATTTTGTAAATCTTAAAGATACTCGACAGGTTACTTTTACATTGATACTATAAAACATGAGTCTATACCAAACCGAAGGTTCGGGCATATTTGCGAGACGCCACTTTTTTAAATGTGGCTCGTATTAATCCGAAGCGAAACTGCTTATTTTATGCACTACATTTCATAGAATAACCAGTTGGCAGTAATTTTGAGTCAAATAAATCCATCATAAAGCGTTATTTGTCCATTTTATTGGTAGCCCTAGTTGCTGATATTTGTAATGATAATTAATAAAGAACAATATGAATAATTCAAAAAAAACATACGTATTAGTCCATGGATCTTGGCATGGAGGCTGGTCATTCGCTCAAACAAAAGCAGCACTTGAGAACTCAGGTGTAAATGTAGTAACTTTTGATCTTCCAGCACATGGAGATGATAAAACCAAAATTCCTGATGTGACTTTAGACATTTATGCAGAAAAGGTTATTAAAGAGTTAAATGATCTGGATGGAAAAGTGATTTTAGTGGGACATAGTCTTGGAGGTTTTGTAATCACCAAAGTAGTTGAAAAAGTTCCTGAAAAAATCGAGAAACTAATTTTTATCTCTGCTATGGTGCCAAATAATGAGAAAACCGTTTTTGATATTTTAAGTGAAGATAAAGAAAGTCAATTGTTACAAAATTTAATTTTTGCTGAGGATGAAAGTTGGGCTACTGTTAGTGAAGAAACCTTGGTGAATGTTGTTTATAATGGTGCTACTAAGGATCAAATAAAGGCATCTGCTCCAAACTTGGTTAATGAACCAACTCAGCCATTTTTTGTTCCTGTAACTACTACTGTCAACTTTGACCAAATTCCAAAAGCTTATATTATATGTGCTAAGGACAAAGTTATTAGTCAAAATGCTCAACAACATTTGATTGATGTATGTAAAATAGGAACAAAATTGACCATCAACACTGGGCACGTGCCGCAGATTGAAAAACCAATCGAATTGGCAAACCTATTACTACAAGTTTAAAATTATTATTCTCGGGAGTTACAAAACTCTCGAGAATTTTAAATTAATGAAGATGAGAAAAACAAAATGTCCTATACCTTCTTTTATACTCAAAACTGCCAAAGAAAAGGTTCAATTGACTGAGAAAGCTTGGAGCTCCAAAAACATTACCTTGATAAGTATTGCTTAAAGTTTAAATACAGAGTGGCGTAAACGAAGCCTTTTCATAACCTGACGAGAGGAAGTAAGTCATTTTTTTAAAGGAAAAATGGAAAAAGGACTGGACTACAAACTTTAGAAAAATTTATGGTGATTTTCAGGTAGTAAAATTGCAGTCTAATTCGAATATGAATGGAGAGAACGGATGATAATTGGTGTAGAAGGTATGTTAATGAAATGTAGTAATTTAATGAAAATAGATTGATGATAAAAGGGTTTGAAGGTATAAATGATCTTTAAATTCTTAAAAACTAGAGAAAGTTGTAGTTTTAAGCTATGAATAAAAAACAATCACATACAATAATAAATCAGCAGTCGGGAGACTTGGCTTTTAAATTGCTGTTTTTTGACGATAATTCACATTTTGACCACCTTCAAAGAAATAATTACTTTACGCTTATTTGGCTGAAAAGAGGAATAGGTTCTCTACGAACAGTATACTCTGAATATGATCTGGAAAAAAATGTAATGTTTGCGTTTGCTCCTTATCAACCTTTTATGATTCAAGGCGAAAAATGTAAAGGGATTGCCATTTATTTCCACTCTGATTTTTTCTGTATTCATAAGCACCATACAGAAGTAACATGTAACGGTGTGCTATTTAACAACATTCATCAGTCACCTATTTTTTCAGTAAATACGTCCACAGAGCAAACTTTTGAAAACCTGATTGAGAACATAAAAAAAGAAATTAGAAATACCTCATTAGCACAATATGAGATGCTTATTTCTTACATCAAAATATTGCTAATTACTGCCAGCAGAATAAAATCTGAAATCATAAATATTGAGCCTCTGACCGAGGTAGAACCTGAAAAGCTACAACAATTAAAAGATTTGATAGAGCATCAATTCAAAACAATACATTCTACTTCAGAATATTCCAGTCAGCTTAATGTATCGCAAAAAGCATTGAGTAAATTAGTGAAAGTACATTACAATAAAACTTTCAAAGAACTGCTAACGGAAAGAATAATTATAGAAGCAAAGAGAGAATTGTATTTAACAAATAAAACAGTAAAAGAAATAGCCTATGAAATGGGTTACGAAGACGAGTATTATTTTAATAGGTTATTTAAAAAGAAGACTGATATTTCTCCTCAGTTATATAGAAGTAGTGTGGGTTTTGGCAAAGCAGAAGAATAAATCCAGCTGCTAATGATGTACCCTATAAAAAGCCCTTTTAGGGTTCTCTATTCTATTTTTTAATTAGTTCATATTGTTGATATTGCTGTAGTGTTTAAATGTTGGCAATCTTCTTCTGTTTGTTGATGATGGTCAACATTTAAGTACTATCACTTGCTCCCCATCCTATAAGCGGTAGACTCTTATGGTCTTCACGGGAATCTGTATGATTACATTTATAATAAACCTTACCACTCGCTATAAAGGGTGTTCGTAACTTGAAAGGTGGTCATCTACATTGTTTTGTGATACAGGTTTTGATTATTTTTTAGGGAGCTTTATTGTTATTTTATGTTTTTCATTTCTTTATGTATTCGCTTTCGCGAAAGCGTTATTCTATGACTCCTGTTTGATAAGGGATTTATATTTTTATGATCGCTAGGTTTCTACTCAGTAGTTTTCTAACTACTTTTTTAATAATCGATTTTATATTCTTGCCTTGATGCTTAGGATAATCAGCTTGCATTACGGGTTTTGCACATATCGATTGCCATGAGGTTTCAATGAAATAACTAAGTATCAATCGATGCGAACGTTTTGTAATTCCAATAGTTTTTAAATCATCATCGCTTTGATGGATTCCTGGGGCGATCCCTACATAACCAGCAAGATATTTTAAACTACCAAATCTAGGAAGGTTGCCCAATTTAAACAGAATACAGCAAGCTACTATTTCTCCTATTTCTGGTATATTTTTAAGTAACATATATTCTGTTTTATCTTCTTTCTTTCAATGCTTGCGAGACTGTGTGGATACATATCTTATTTCTTGATCTATGAATTTAAACTGTCTCAACTTGCTATCCATAGCCAGTCGTGCCTCCTGAAAATCTAAGTCCAGATTGTCCAGCTAATTGCGGCAGTTATGGTTTCAGTGGTTGTTATCGTATGCTTCTGGTACTACTATTCCATAATAAAGAAATTGTGCCTTAATCATTTTTAAATCACGTGGTAGCTATTTCCCAGTTCGTTCCTTTTTCTCAAAAGACTATGCGACTGTTCGCGCTTCTTATCTGTAAGGTGAATACTGTCTGGACGACCATCTTTCAACTTCCGAACAATAATGAGATGAGCATCGATAAGATAGGTCTTTGTATGGTGTTCTTTGCCTTCTCTGAAGATATCGGCTGGATTGCAATAAAGAAGTTCCAACCGTATGATATATAACAACGGTGAGTGTTATAACCACAGCAACCAGCTTCGTAAGCTGTTGTTACTTCATTTGTCCCGTCCTGAATAATGCTTATCTGCATAGTCTTTAAGAAGTTTAGGCTGTGGTTGCATAGAAAATGTCTTAAGGCCAGATAAATTTGTTGCACAATGTATTTTCCAAAGTCTCCTGTGTATATCAATACCAATGAATAACCTAGATGGCTTAGTCTGTAGAGTGTTCATATCTTATAGTTTTTGTGAATCTTAAAGATACTCAACAGGCCGCTTTTACAAGGATGCAATAAAATTTGCTAGTTTTAGCTAATCCAAAGTTAGTTGCTCGTTTGCTAGATTTTGAATTTTATTAGGAAAATTATCGCACGAAAACATGCAACTTTTCATATCAACAAGTTGAACGTCATTTTGTGTACAATGATCCTAAACAAAAAATTCAATAATTGCCAAAGTTGAAAACCGATCAAACTAGACACTAAAAACAATCATTATGAAAAATGTATCCTATTTAATCATACTCTTATTTTTAGGTCCGTCAATTTGCTGGAGTCAGAGTTCTGAATATCAAATAAATAAAGCAAAAAAAATTGAGAAGAGTTCTGTGTTTACCAAAATTATTAATAGAGAGATAAAAGCTACCATTGAGTATGAGAATGAAGATATTATTGCCTTCGTTCCTTTGCGACTTCAAGCACCTGTTCATTTACTAATTGTTCCAAAAAAGGAAATTCACACTATTAATGAAGTTTCCCAAGAAGGCACTCTATTACTAGGAAAACTGTTTTTAGTGGCTAAAAAACTAGCTAAAGAACAAGGCATTTCTGAATCTGGATACCGACTTATCATGAATATTAATGAAGATGCAGGACAGTCCGTATTTCATTTACAATTACATTTGTTAGGCGGTAAAACCTTAGGTCCTATGGTCACACAAGAGAAATGAAAAATGAGAATATTTAAGATTATAGTTTTAATCCTTTTAATCGGATTGGGTATAAGCTCTGGTGTAGCTAAAATAATGCTCATTCCTGGCGAAATGGCTTTTTTTAAAGGAGTTGGTTTTAGTGAAACGCTACTCATTATTTTTGGTTCAATTCAAATAATTGGAAGTAGTCTTTTGATATTTAAAAAATTGAGAAATCTTGGAGCTATAATATTAGCTATTACTTTTTGTATATCAACCGTTCTCATATTTTTGGGTGGTACGATTTCATTTGGATTCTTCTCTATTTTACCGATTTTAATGATAGGATTTATTATAAATGAAAAAAATAAGTTTATTAAAAGCAAATAACAAACATTTATATATTTACTAGTGAAATAAAATTGTTGCCAATTATGTATGAAAAATATAGCCGAGAATTAACCGAACATTTTTTCAGAAATGAGTACGGAAAAATGGTTTCTGTTATTACAAAATACATTGGAACCTAAAATGTCCAGACTGCGGAAGACATTGTGCAGGAAACCTTACTGAAAGCAGTTGATTATTGGCAACACAATGGAGTGCCAAAAAAAAACCAGGCCTGGTTGTACACGACCGCAAAAAACCTGACGCTTAATATTCTAAAACGAAAAAAGTATCAATCAGAATTTAACGACCAAACGATTGAACAAAATTCTGAACAATTGGAAAATTTGCAAATTTCAGAAGAACTCATTTCTGACGAACAACTAAAAATGATGTTCGTTTGTTGTCATCCTTCAATTTCCGAAAATTCACAAATTGCACTAATCCTAAAAATTCTTTGCGGATTTAGCATTTCAGAAATAGCCAATTGTTTTTTTACTTCAACAGAAACCATAAATAAACAATTGGTAAGAGGTAGAAAGCAATTGCGAACAAACAACGTAGGTTTTGAACTTTCGAAAAACTTTAGCGAAAATCTTCCAATTGTTTTAAAAACGATTTTTTTGCTTTTTAACGAAGGTTATAGTCCTACACAAAAAAATGAGCTGATTAGATACGACTTGTGTCTTGAAGCCATCCGAATGACGGAAATTTTAGTAAAAAATGATAAAATTGAAAAAAAAGCTGACTGTTACTCTCTTTTGGCTTTAATGTACTTTAATGCTTCTCGTTTTGATTCACGAATGAATGCGACCAATTCAATTATTGAAATGGACAAACAAGACAGAAAAAATTGGAATCAAGAATTAATTCATAAAGAGATTCACAATCTGAATCAAGCAATTACCGAAAAACAAGTTTCCATTTATCTGATTTTAGCAACTATTTCCGCAAATCATTGTATAGCACCAAGTTTTGAAAAGACAGATTGGGAAGAAATTTTATCACTTTATGACAATCTTATCGAATTAGATGATACACCAATCATACGACTGAATAGAAGTGTGGCTCTTTCCAAAGTAAAGGGAAACAGAAACGCTATATTGGAATTGGAAAAACTTGGAAATAGGACTACAATTGACAGAAATCATCTTTTCCATTCAACTTTTGCTGAACTTTACAGGTTAGAGAACGATACAGAAAAAGCCAAAAACAGCTATAAAAAGGCAATTTCATTAACTAAAAATGAGCGAGATGTAAATTTGCTTCAAAAAAAATTAATAGAAGTTGTCCCTATTTAACAAACTCGATTGTTATAAAGATATAATCTATTAATTAAACATATTATGAAGAAGTTTTTTATTGCCTTAATGGTCTTTATGACTATTTCAAACAGCTTTTCTCAATCTAACAGCAAAGCAGAAGTTCAACAAGAGTTTATGTTTTATGTCTATTCAGATGGCAATCGTGTTAGCGACCTCTCATCCGAAAAACAACAGTTACATATTCAAAAAATCGGAGCTTATATTAAAAATTTAGCCAAAACAGGAAAACTAAAAGATGCACAGCCTTTAGAAATGGAAGGAACTAAAATATCAAGTAACAAAGGTGCTTTTAGTGAAACCGAACTGAACAAAGACAATAAAGTTATCGCTGGATATTATCATATTTTAGCTGTAAATATGGAAGAAGCGATAACCATTGCAAAAGCAGACCCAAGGTTTGAGTAAGAAGGATGGGAAATTGTAATCCGTCCAATTAAAAAAGTTGAAGGAATAAATTAAACATTATGGAACAAATCAATTATATAGCTGTAATTGTTACAACCTTCGTTATTCAATTTATTGGTCTCTTATGGTATTCACCTCTTCTTTTTGGTGCCAAATGGATGAAACTATTAAAAACTAATCCTGATGAAGTAAAAGCTATGGGAAAGACACCACATCTTTTAGCTTTGATTACAGCTTTTTTTATGTCTTTTATGATGGCATTCATCATATTATAGACGGGAACAAACAATATATTTTCGGCAATCGGTTTGGCTACTCTAATTTGGGTTGGAGTTACTTTACCTGATAGTATCCCTCATTACAAATTTGCAAAACTACCTTTAGGAATACTAATTTTAGATATTTTCAATACGCTATTAATGCTGATAACTTCAGCATTAATTTTAACATTATGGAAATAAAAAATAATCATTTAAAAACATTAATTATGAAAGAATTTATGTTATTTATTAGAAGCGAAGGAAATCCTATAACTAATTTATCACCAGAACAACAACAAGAACACGTTCAAAAAGTTGGCGGATTTATCAAAAAAATGGTTGGCGAAGGAAAAATGAAATCTGCCCAACCTTTGGAAATACAAGGCCGTATTTTATCTTTTGAGAATGGGAGTTTTACAGACGGACCATTTTACGAAACCAAAGAAGTTATTTCGGGATATTATCATATTCTAGCAAGCGATTTAAGCGAAGCAATTGGAATCGCAAAATCTGACCCAAGATTTGAGGACGGTAAATGGCGAATAGAAGTTCGACCAATTATGAAAGTGGACGGAATTAACGAGTAAGTTCAAAAAATAGAACGGTAAAAAACTAATGCTAACAATACTAAAAATAATAGCGGTTTCGGAGTTTAATCGAAATCGCTTTTTTATATTTATACAAGTATTTTTATGAAAGGTCAGTATATTAAATCCACTACTTTTCTAACACGATGACACAGACTTGAATTATTAAACATGACCTACTACCAACAAGCACCTAATGAGTTTTTAAAAAAGTACGTCAGATGTTTCTGGTGGTTAGATAACGATTCATCAAAAAATCTTAATTATACTATTTTACCTGACGGTTTTTTTGATGTTATCGTTCGCTTTGATAATTACAAATTCCAAAGTACCGTGCTAACAGGACTATATAAAAAAGAAGTTGAAGTGGTCATTCCTCCAAATCATCAACTTTTCGGAATACAGTTCAAATTACCAGCTGTGGAATATGTCTTCTACGAAAGTATTGGGCCGTTGTTAAACTCCGAAAAAAAATTGCCCGATGCTTTTTGGGGTCTAAATTCGTTTGATTTTTCCGAAAACGTAGATACAATGGATAAGTTAAGCTCAATAATAAGTCAAGAAGTTAATAAAGAAAAAAATCTAGACCATCGAAAAATTCATCTATTCAGGTTATTGAGCCAAACTAAGGGCAATGAAAGCGTGAGTTTTTATACCGACAAATTAGTTTGGTCTAGCAGGCAAATCAACAGATATTTTAAAAAAATGTTTGGGCTTTCATTAAAAAGCTATTGTAATATATTACGATGTTCGGCATCATTTAAAGACATCAAAAAAGGAGATTTATTGTCAAACCAAAATTATTACGATAGATCCCATTTTAATAAAGAAATAAAAAAATATACCAACAACACTCCAAAAAGCCTATCAGACAACGAAAACGACCGATTTTTACAAATTTCTATCATACCTAATAAGTAACTTTGTGATAGTACTAACCATAATAAACTATTTATGGACAAAGAAGTGGTTGCATGGAAGAAGAAAGGTCGAAAAATAGATGTAAACGGTCATCAAGTATTTTACATAAAGGAAGGTAGCGGTCCTAACCTTTTAATACTTCATGGGTATCCTTTCAATAGCTTCGAGTGGAAATTTGTTTGGAAAAATCTAGTAAAAGGTTACACCGTTTTTACATTTGATTATTTGGGTATGGGGTTTTCTGATAAACCCAAAGATCATGACTATAGCTTTCATGAGCATTGTGAAATGGTCAATTTTCTAATTGAGTTTTGGGGCATTAAGCAAACCCATATTCTGTCACATGATTTAGGAGTCAGTATTGTTCAAGAATTGTTAGCTAGGGACTTAGCATCACAGAACTGCTTTAAAATAAAATCGGTGGCATTTATGAACGGTGGTTTGTTTATGGATAGTTACAAACCTAGAATAATACAACGGTTGCTTTCACAATCTCCTAAGCCTATTGGTAAGTTGTTGAGCAAGCTTCTCACTAAAAAGAAGTTGAAAAAATCGATACAATCAGTTTTTGGTCCCTACACCCTCCCCACGGAAAAACTCATAAATCAATTCTGGGATATTTTAAATTATAACGACGGCAAGTCAATCGCATATTTAATAGGTAGACTGGTTTTTGACAAATTAAACCATCAAGAAAGATGGATAAGTGCCATGCAAAACACGAAGATTCCCATGTGCTTTATAAATGGGCCATTTGATCCCAATTCTGGCATTCATATGGCTAATCGATATAAAGAACTAATTCCCAATCCTAACGTAAAGCTTCTTTGGCAGGACATTGGACATTGGCCACAAATTGAGGACCCAGGCGGTGTTTTATTATATTATCAAGAATTTAGAGACGAAATAAATAATACACTTAATGGTAACTCTCTTGATTAAAAGATTTTCTCAAATTTGAGAATAATTGAAGTGAAATACATCACATGAAATTAATTGTGTAAATCTAAAAAAAAAAGTAATGATAAAGAAAATAGCAATAACATTTAGTGTAGTTCTATATGCATTTGTCGTACCCTATTTGGATATCAATGAAACGCATGTTTGGAATCCCGATTGGACGGCTCATGCACGAATCCATGAAGTTTGGCAACTGATTACCAACTCAAGTATAGGCGTAGTATGCTTGTGGTTAGTTTGGTATAAAAAAGAAGTCCGACTAAGCACTTTATTAAGTCTCATAGTTATGGGAGGATTTTTATTAGCATTTTTCTTAAAGGATGGATATGGTGGTTCTATAAAATACCTCGATGGAAGTGAAAAGACAGTATTATTAATTAATATTGGAATTTTAGGCTTTGGAATAGCATTCTTGTTTCTAATATTATCGCACGTGTTTACAAAAAGGAAAAAGTCCACAAACAACAGTATATAAAAGTGTAGATATTATAATATATCAACACCGGGTACAAGATAGCTGGGTGTTGGCAACAACCTAAACAAACAGAAAAATTTCAATGAAGAAAGGAGTTATAATTCTCGGTAGTGCTAACAGCGATGGTGAAACAAGAAAAATAGTTTCATTTGTGCACGATAAATTAAGCTATCCGATAATTGATTTAAAAACGAAAAGCATCTCGGAATTTGATTATGAATTCAAAAATCGGAACGATGATTTTCATCCATTAATTCAAGAAATAGTGGATACTTATGAGATTATAGTTTTTGCAACTCCTGTTTATTGGTATTCAATGAGCGGAATTATGAAAACCTTTTTCGACAGAATTTCAGATTGTTTGAAAATTAAAAAGGAAACGGGTAGAAAATTGAGAGGTATGGAAATGGCAGTTATAAGTTGCGGTTCGGATAGAAAACTAAAGAATGGATTTCATATGCCCTTTATAGAAACCGCTAAATATCTTGGAATGAATTATACCTCTGATGTACATTGTTGGATTGAAGAAGGAGGAATACCAATTTCCGTGAAGAATAAGTTAGATATGTTCATAGAATCAATACAATAATCTAAATGGACATATCACAATATCTAAAGCGAATAGATTTTCAAGGTGCTACTAGCATCGATGAAGATGTTCTTTTTAAACTTCAAAAAAAACATCTTCTAAATATTCCCTTTGAGAATCTTGACATTCATTATGGCAAAAAAATAAATCTTTCTATTGATGAAATATACCAAAAAATAATCATCGATAAACGTGGTGGATTTTGTTATGAACTAAATGGGCTATTCCATTACTTATTAAAACAAATCGGATTCAATGCAAAACTTATTTCAGCAAGAGTTCATACAAAAAATGGTGAGTACAGTCCAGAATATGACCATTTAGCTATTATCGTGAATATAGAAAATAATGAATATTTGGTTGATGTGGGGTTTGGAAAATTTTCTTTGGAACCTTTACAGTTACAAACGACCGAAAGGATTGAAGATGCATTTGGTCAATTTAAATTTGACAAACACGACATTAATTACTACCGAATAAATGAAATAATAAACAATAATTTAATTCCTCAATATATTTTTAGGGATAAGGAACGAAAATTTCAAGAATTTGAAGAGAGATGCAAATTTCATCAAACCAGTAACAATTCACATTTTACAAAAAAGAAACTAATCTCAATTGCAAAAAAAGATGGGAGGATTACACTCAATAATTCACAATTGAAGTATACTCGCTTGGGAATTGAGGAAGAAATAGAATTTAAGGAGAATGAGTTTGAGACGAAATTGAAACAGTACTTTGACATAGAAATCGAAAAAGGCAGTAGCCAACAATGGCTCTAATTAATACGTGTTAAGGTGCTTAACCTAAAGTTTCGAGCTTTAAATGAAGTCTGCCAAATCTTTTTGATTTGGCTTTATAAAGAAAAGATAAAACAAAATAAAAAGTTTTGGTTAAGCGCTTAATCGGAAATTTAGTAATTTTAATTCCCGTACTAACCATAGCCTGAACGTTGTGCGTAAGCAGAACCACAAACAGAAAACTATGATTCTATCAATTTTATTAAGCATAATACTAATTGGACTTGGGCTGATTCATTTCAATTGGGCCATCGGAGGAAAATCTGGCATGCTATAATCGTTACCGACCAAGGAAAGCGGAGAAAGAGTATTGAATCCGAAAAAAATTGATAGTGCGATAGTTGGAATTGGATTAACAGCATTTGGATTTTTTTATATTCTTAAATCTGGACTTATTGAATACAATTTACCTGAGTGGATTATGAAATATGAAAGTTTGATAATACCAATAGTATTCCTTTTACGAGCAATAGGTGAATTTAAATATGTAGGATTTTTTAAGAGCGTTAAGCAAACTGATTTCGGAAAATTGGATACAAAACTTTTTTCACCTTTATGTTTGATAATCGGAATAGTTGGAATGTTAATACAACTTACTAAATAAAAACTGATTCTAAAAATGTATAAAA